>PMTT01000126.1 GCA_003167275.1 Bryobacterales bacterium
GCAACTGGTGGACGCCGCGGATGTTCCCGCAATTCTCAACCAGGTGGAGCCGCGATTCTCAGCGTACCGGCGGACCCTTGAGGCCCTTCGGCAGTACTCCAGCCTGGCGCGGCAGGATTCCGGAGAGGCTCTGCCCGTACCGGCCAAAGCGATTGCTCCGGGAAGTTCCTATGCCGGCGTTCCGCGCCTGGCGGAGCTTCTGCGACTCCTGGGCGATCTCCCACAGTACGACCAGGCGGCGGAGTCAGACGTCTACCAGGGACGGTTGGTGGAGGGCGTGAAGCATTTCCAGGCGCGCCAAGGTCTGCAGCCGGATGGCCGGCTCGGTGTCGACACCGTCAGAGCGCTGAACACGCCGTTGAGTTTCCGCCTGCGCCAACTGCGATTGACCCTGGAGCGCTGGCGCTGGCTGCCGCATGAATTCACCGGGTCGCCGATCATTGTCAATATTCCCGAGTTTCGCCTGCGCGCGTACGACATTGGTGCGGAAGGCGATGCCACCCTGGAGATGAAAGTAATCGTTGGGAAGGCCTACGGACACCAGACACCAGTCTTCACCGACACGATGGAGTACGTGGTGTTCCGCCCTTATTGGAGTGTCACCTCCAGCATCCAGAAGACGGAGATCGTGCCGGCCTTGGAGAAGAATCGCGAGTACATCGCCAAAAAGGGGTTTGAGGTGATCACTCATACGGGCGAGTTGGTAACTTCCGGCACGATCGACGACGACGTGTTGAGCCGGCTTCGCGCAGGAAGGTTGGAGGTGCGGCAGAAGCCCGGACCTTCTAACTCCCTGGGGCTGGTGAAGCTGATCTTCCCCAACAGTTACGACGTCTACCTGCATAGCACTCCCGAGCAGTACCTGTTCGCGCAATCGCGCCGCGACTTCAGCCACGGGTGTGTCCGCGTGGAGAAGCCCGACGAACTGACTGCCTGGGTATTGCGGAACAACCCGGGGTGGGACCTGAAGCGCGTGCGTGAGTCCATGCAAACCGGCAAGGACAACCAGAGAATCAATCTCGCCAAGCCCGTCCCCGTGTTCATCGTGTACGGCACGGCCATGGTGGATGACCACGGGGAAGTTCATTTTCTAGACGACATCTACGGTTTCGATTCGGACCTGGAGAAAGTCCTGGCAAAGGGGTATCCGTATCCCTCGTAACACGGGCATGCTTGCCTGCGTCCTCCGTGGGGCATGCTTTAGCTTGCCCTGAAATCAAGATCAGGAACGCAAACCAACCCAGGCAATCATGCCCGTGTCACGGAGGTGGAGTAGAGTAGGGGGATGATCCCACACTCACTTCCCCGGATTTTCCGGTTGGCCCTTCCCATCTTCCTTGCGGTGTGGAGTTCAGGGGCATCGGCCCAACCGGCGCGGACCGTCATCCTGGTGCGCCATGCCGAGCGGGCCGGAGGCACCAGTCCCGACGTCGGCATCAGCGAAGCCGGACGATGCCGGGCTGAAGTCCTCGCGGGGATGCTGGCCGACGCCGGGGTGGCCCAAATCTTCACAAGCGAGGTCGGGCGTACGCAGCAGACCGCCGCGCCACTGGCAAAGAAGCTGAACCTGCACCCGCAGGTCGTCCAGGCAAAGGATGTCGATGGCCTGGTCGCGAAATTGCGTTCCGGGCCTGCTGGCGGCGCCTTTCTGGTGGTGGGGCACTCCAACACCGTCCCGGAGGTCATCGAGCGGCTCGGCGGCGGAGCGGTGGCGCCGATCGGCGACAGCGAATACGACCGCCTGTTCATCTTGACCCTCAACGGTCCCCAGGCAACCGTGGTCACGCTACGCTATAAGGGTTGTGCGCCGTGAGGGTGAGGGCTTAAGAAGGAGCTGTTGCAAGCGGGGGTGTGACTCGTGGCGCAAGCGGTCGCCGCCTGCGCATCCGGAATTTGTCCTGGCGCTTAATCCGTTGGACGCTGAAACGAGGTGTTGATGAGACAGCTTGCCATCTGTTCCATACTTTTCGCGGCATCGCTCGCCGCACAGACCGCGGAGGACAGCGCCTCCCGCAACAAACCTGAGCGGCTGGAATGGTTTCGCGACCAGGGCTTCGGTCTGTTTATCCACTGGAGCGTCGACAGCCAGCTCGGTGTAGTGATCAGCCATTCTCTGGTGGGAGCTTCCGACGACTTCACCACGCGCTTCTTTACGGAGTTGCCCAAAAGCTTCAACCCGCGCAAGTTCCATCCGCAGGATTGGGCGGCACTGGCCAAATTGGCCGGGGTGAAGTACGTCGTCTTCACCACCAAGCATCACTCCGGATTCGCCATGTGGGATACCGCCACCACCCCATTCGGCATCAACCATACGCCGTTCCACCGCGACATTTTCGCCGATGTGCTGGCGGCGTTTCGCGAACAAGACATCGCCCCCGGCATCTACTTTTCTCCCGACGATTTCCATTGGCTCCATTCCAATGGCGTCCTGGTGGATCGCCGGCGCCCCGAAACTCTGCCGGTCACCAACCCGGGCTTGATGGCGCTCGACAAAGCGCAGATCCGGGAGTTGCTGACGAAGTACGGACCCATCTCCGTCATCTTCCTGGACGGGCCTCCCGAAGGTCTGCGCGAGGAGTCCTGGGACCTGCAGCCCAACATCGTAGTGACCCGCGGCGCCATCACCACACCCGAGCAGAACGTGCCGGGAGCGCCGCTGGAGGGCCCGTGGGAAGCCTGTATCACAATGGGCACGTCGTGGCAGTATCAGCCTCAGAACGAGCGCTACAAGTCCGGCGGCGAAATGATCTCCCTGCTCGTGGAGACCCGCGCCAAAGGCGGCAATCTGCTGTTGAACGTGGGTCCGAAGCCCGACGGCGAGCTGCCCATCGAGCAGGAGGAGCGGCTTCGGGAGATGGCGTTGTGGATGTTCGTCAACGGAGAAGCCATCTACGGTGTGCGTCCGTGGGTGGTTACCAATGAGCAGAATACCTGGTTCACCAAGAAGAAGGATGCGGACACCGTTTACGCCGTAGTGAAGGAACCCTGGAGGCGCGGAGAGTGGAAGGAGATGGTGCTGCACTCCGTGAAGGCCACCGAGAGGACCCAGGTAACGGTGCTCGGCCAAAACGACCGCACGCTGGAGTACCAGGAGAAGGTGGACCCCAAGACCACGTTCCACCAGGAGCCCGGCGGCCTCCACATTCGGGCCATGCGCACGCAGCGTTTGCAGGACAACAGCCAGTGGCCGAACCCCGCGGTTTTGAAGATTACCAACGCGAAGCCGGCGGTCACCCAGCCGCGAATCGCCAATTGAGGCTTCCTGGGAGCGTTGGGTAATTTCGAGGCAAAGAAAAATCAGCCACCGATGAACACCGATAAACAGAGATAACCCAAAACCTCTCTCGTCTTTTCTTATCGGTGTTTATCTGTGTTCATCGGTGGCTAAGCCTTTCTTTGCTTTCCCCGGCATCGGATCAGACCCTCGCACGGCGCTATACTCTTCATTTCCCAATTGGCCGATTCGAGGTGGCAATGAAGATTCCCGGAATGCGCTGGGTGATCGCGGCGATGCTGTTTCTGGCGACCACGGTCAACTACTGCGACCGCCTGGCGCTCTCGGTGGTGTCCACCGATCTGCGCAAAGAGTTCGTCATGACCGAGCAGGACTACTCGCAGGTGGTCTCCATCTTCCTGATCGCGTATGCCATCATGTATGCCGGTTCGGGCTACGTGGTGGACCGGCTGGGAACGCGGCGCGGCTTCGCGGTGTTCATCTTCGTCTGGTCGGCGGCGGCCATGCTGCATGGCTTTGCCACTGGAAAGTGGTCGCTCGCGGCCTTCCGGTTCATGCTCGGCCTGGCCGAACCGGGCAATTGGCCCGCGGCGGCCAAGGCTGTCGGCGAGTGGTTCCCCGCGCGGCAGCGCGCGCTTGGCGTGGGGATCTTCAATGCGGGGTCGTCGCTAGGATCGTTCATCGCGCCGCCGGTGGTCGCCTACATGACCCTGCACTACGGGTGGCGCTCCGCCTTCTATTTCACCGGAGCCATCGGTTTCATCTGGCTGGCCGCCTGGCTGGTGCTCTACCAACCGCCCCATCTGAACCGGTGGCTGCGGCCGGCCGAATACGAAGCCATGAAGGACGAGGTGGAGGCGCCCGCCGAAGCCGCAGCGGTAACCGCCCCGCGAGTCAGTTGGACCAAGGTCATCTGCATGCGTGAATGCTACACCTTGATCCTGGCGCGCTTCTTCACCGACCCGGTCATCTACTTCGTGATCTTCTGGCTCCCCGAGTATCTTCGCAAAGAGCGCCACTTCGACCTCGCCATGGTGGGGCAATACGCTTCCCTGCCCTTCATCGCCGGCGGCATCGGATACGTCGCGGGAGGCTGGCTCTCCGGCAGGCTGATGCGCGCCGGGTGGAGTTTGCCGAAGGCGCGCAAGTTCGTGATGCTGCTGGGCGCCGCTGTGATGCCCGCGGCGATCCTGGCGCCGGGCGTTCCGTCGGCGGGGTTGGCGATCCTGGCGATCTGTTTCGTCACCCTGGGGCACGCCTTCTGGACGGCCAATCTACAGGCCATTCCGACCGACCTGTTCCGCGGTGGGGAGATGGGAACAGCCACAGGCTTCTCCGGAATGGGCGGCGCCGTGGGCGGAATCCTCGCAAATTTCGGGACTGGGTGGGTGGTCCAACATTTCACCTACGCGCCAATCTTCGTGATGGCCGGGCTGATGCATCCCCTGGCGATTGTTATCGTCTATAAGATGTTGCCGGACCACCGCTTTGCGCGGCGGGTGTAGCTTTTGTGGCACGGGCATTCTTGCCTGTGTTGGTTTTTCTTCCCCGCCCGTCCGAGGCGGGCAGGGACCACAAAGCGATTGGTCCTACTGCTTGTGCCGTAGCGTCTGGCCAGGCCGCGCGGGTGTGAGCTTGCCGTCGTCTACGACCAATTGGCCGTTCACCAGCACGAAATCGAAGCCTTGCGCGTATTGATGCGGCTTGATGTATGTGGCCTTGTCTTCCACGCGCGCCGGATCGAACACCACCAGGTCCGCCGCCATGCCTTCGCGGATCAATCCGCGGTCGTGCAGGCTGAACGTGTGGGCCGGCAGCGACGTCATGCGGCGCACGGCATCCTCCAGCGTCAGCACACCGCGCGTCCGGACATACTCGGCGAGTACCCGTGCATTAGTTCCGTAGGATCGCGGATGCGGGTTACCCGCTCCGAGCTGGATGATACTGCCGTCGCTCGCGATTGCCGTGAAGGGATAACGCATGATCCGCTCGATATCCACGTCGCCCATCAGGTGGTAAGTCATGCTCGCGCCGCCGGCGCTCATCAAGTCGAAGATTGTCTCAATCTCATTCACGACGCCCGGCGCCCGCCCCTTCAGGACATTGATCTCGGAGATGGTCTTGCCTTCATACACGGCGTTAGAAGCAAATCGCGCCACCGTGGCGAAGGAGTAATCGGGCTCGCCCATCTGGGCCAGGTTCTGTTTCATTTCGCCGGCGATCTTTCGCCGCGTGGCGGGGTCGGCCAAACGCTCCTTGATCTTGCCCTCCGCCAGCGCCCAGGAGGGCAAACGGATGCCCAGATTGGTGCTGGCGCGATCGTATGGATATTGGTCGGCCACCACATCGACGCCCTCGCGCCGGGACTTCTCGATCAACGCGAGTGACTGATCGCTGGCGCCCCACACACTGCGCCGGTCGATCTTGAGGTGCGAAATCTCGACCGTCATCCCGGCTTCTTTGCCGACGTTCACGGCTTCCGTGATGGCTTCGATCTCATGGATCCCCTCGTCGCGCATGTGGCTGGTGTACACGCCGCCGTGCGCCGCGGCCGCCTTCGCCAAGGCGACCACCTCCGCCGTGTTCGAGTACGTGCCGGGGATGTATTCGAGACCGGTGGAGAACCCCACGGCTCCGTCGCGCATGGCGCGATCCACCAGCGACTGCATCCGCTTGATCTCTTCGGGGGTGGCCAGCCGGTTGGCCGAGCCCATCACTTCGGCCCGCACCGTGTTGTGGCCAACCAGCGAGGCTACGTTCAGGCCGAGCCCCAGTTTCTCGATCTTGTCGAACCAGGCGGCCAGGTTCATTTCCGAACTGCCGCAGTTTCCCGTAATCACCGTGGTGACGCCGTCGAGCAGGAAATTGTCGCCCCGCGGATTCCGTTCGACGCCGCCTTCAATGTGGGTGTGTACGTCGATAAAGCCGGGAGCGACGATGCGGTCTCGCGCGTCGATGGTGCGGGTTGCCGAAGCATCGCCAATCTTGCCTACCGTGCGGATGTGCCCATCCTTCACCCCGACATCGGCGCGAAACCACGGATTGCCGCTACCGTCGAGGACGCGGGCTTTGCGGATCAGAACGTCGTAGTCCGCCGCCATGGCGGCGAGCGGCGCTATCCAAAGCAGTACGGCTCCCGCTCGCAAGGTGGTTTTCGAGAATCTGGATATTCGCATCAGAATAGGCCCACTATACTCCAAAACGATCTAATGCTCGTGCCCCCCCGTGGCGCGGACACTCGTGTCTGCCGTCTCGACACTCGTGTCGAGACATTTCGGAGCGCTCCAATCTTAACCGGTCGCGATGAGTCTCGACGCGGCACGCACGAGCGCCATATACGAGCGCCCAATGCCACGTCTGTGGGCCCAGAATCCAAATTTGAAGTTACTCTTACGCGATCAGTCTCGAGGGCGTACGTAACGCCGCCGCAGACTGACGAGTAAGAACGCACCGATTGCGATTAGCATCGGCACAAACGCCACAGGCTCGGGGACGGGCGTTAAGAAGGTGGGCGGCGGTAAAAAACCAATCGGCGTCGGTATTTCGCCGATGGGGACCTCGACTGGCACATTAATCGTTGGTCCCGCCGGGCCCGGTCCCAAAGTGGCGACCACGATAGGCACGACGTTAAACAAGTTCGAGTTGTAAGTTGGTACTTGCGGTACATCAAACACAACCGGCTTGCTCACTGGGCTGGCGAAATCCTCCGGACCAATGACTGGAGTGCTCGGGGGGGTGAGTTCGACGGCTTTCTCCAGAAGTGTTTCAGGGATTGGCACAACTTCTTCCGGCGTATCCAGCGTGTCAGGAGACGGCTCCACCTCCGCCACGGGCGCCATCGGCACCAGCGAGATGCGGTTTCCGCAACGAGCCCGCGCATACAAATTGCCGTCGGTCAGCAGTGTCTCACCCTCGTGCAGGGCGATGGTATGGCTGGTCCAGTAGATCCGATTGTCCTTTCGATAGGAGAGATACACNNCGCGGTGATTAGCTCTTCTTTACTATAGGCGCCGCCACGGATGATCGAGAACGGGTACACACGCCGTGGCGCATTGCGCAGCACGGCCGGCTGCACTCCAGCCAGAATGGTTGGAGGATGAAAGACGACAGGACGGTTGGATGCGATGCGGTGTTTGACCCATCCCTGGATGAGGAGCCCGCAGCATAGGAGAGATGTTGCCGCAAGCACCGCGGCCACTGCTCCTGGAAATCGCGATCGCTTTCGTCTGCGACGATGTCGGACAGGATTCATACTCTTCACCAAACCAGAATCCAACTACACGATCTCGTTCGTATCAACCACGCAATCCAATTTTAGAACAACCTATCCCCGCAAGCCATGGTTTCTACTGCATTTATCGATTACTAGTCGTACCCTCAGAGTTCCGGTACCGAGAGTATTTATTAAGAGTTTCCGCGGATCGCACTTAGGACGAATAGGATTTTTCTGGTAATACGGTGGATTAGTACTACGTGCAAGTATAAGAGCAAGGTGGGCGAGGGCGGCATGGGTTCGCCATGAAGACGGTCCTGCGGCCCGAAGGGCAGGAACCGGGGGACTGCCGCGCGGTATGGGAACTGAGACGCGATAGCCTGGTACGCGGACAACGGTGGCAAGCAGCGGGAAGGGCAGGACCCAGCCGGTGCGAAGAGTGGAACGTATCGAGCATGGCGAGGCGGTGCCTGGAGCGTCGCTCCAGTGGTCGCTCGCGCGTCGCCCGCCCGGACCAGGAGGTCCGCCCCACCGAAGCCGGCCTACTGCAGGAAATAATTGAAGCGCTTCTCCCGCCCAATCGTAGTATTCTCGCCGTGCCCCGGTATCACCACCGTCTCATCCGGCAACGGCAGCAGCTTCTCGTGAATCGAGCGCAGAATCTGCCGGCCGTCGCCGCCGGGCAGATCGGTCCGGCCAATGCTGTCGCGGAATAGCGTATCGCCGGCCACCAGCTTGTGTTCGGACGGAATCCACAGGCTTATGCTCCCCTGTGTGTGCCCTGGCGTGTGCAGGACGTGAAACTCCGTAGCTCCCACCACCAACAGGTCGCCATCCTTAGCGGGGACGTCGATGGCCACCGGTTCCACCGGCCGCATTCCCAGCCAGGACGCCTGCACGTCCAGCATCTTTTGCAACTCCGTGTCGTTGAGGTTCATGTAGACCGGCGCCCCGGTGGCCTGCTTCAGCTTCTGTGCGCCGCCGATGTGGTCGATGTGCGCATGCGTGATTACGATCGCCGTCACCGTCAACCCGTGCTTCCGGAGGATCGCCAGTACCCCCTCAATGTTGTCGCCGGGGTCCACCACCATGGCCTCCCGGCTCTGCTCGTCGCCAAAAATCGAGCAGTTGCATTGCAAAATGCCCACCGGAAGAACCTCATGGATCATAAGCCGATTGTATACTCAACCTATGACCGACGTGCTTCTCGTGCTCATGCGGTGGATTCACATCGCCTCGATGGCGACTTTGATCGGCGGCCTCCTTTTTGGCCGCCTGGTAATGGCTCCGGCGATCGCCACGCTCGCCGCGGACGCCCGTGAATCGTTGGCTTCTGCCGCCGCCACCCGGTTTCGCCCGTTCGTCTTTGCGGCCATCGGCGGGTTGGTGGTCTCCGGCACCTTCAACCTTCTCACCACCACGGGCCACCGGCCCATCTATCATATGCTGCTGGGGGTGAAGCTGCTCCTGGCCCTCCACGTCTTTGCCGTGTCGATTCTCATTGTGCAGCCCAAGAACCCACGCCGAGTCCGCATGATGACCGGCACATTGATTTCGGGTGCGATCATCCTGGCGATCGCCGCCTGGCTGCGGCTGGTCTTTTAGAGCGTTCAGCGATCATCTTGGGCCTGGCGGGTGAGCCCAAGCAAGAAGGAACACAGGCAAGAATGCCCGTGCTACAGCGCTAAACTGTAAAGCATGAGCGAGGGTTACGAAGCACTGCGCCAAGGCGCCGCCTGGCTGGATCTCTCCGCGCGCGGGCGCATCGTGGCGCGCGGGCGGGATCGCGCCCGGCTGCTCCACAACATCAGCAGCAACGAAGTCAAGAAGATGACTCCGGGTTCGGGCTGCTACGCATTCCTGCTCAACCCGCAGGGCCGGATTCAGGCAGACCTGTATCTATTCTGCTTCGAAGACCACTTTCTGATCGACACCGAGCCGGATTTCCGGGAGAAGGTCCAGCAGCACATCCTGAAATACAAAGTCGCCGACCAGGTGGAGTTGGAAAACGTCACGGCCTCGACCGCGGCCATCGGCCTGGAAGGGCCCAACGCCGCCGCGGTACTGATGGCCGCCAATGCACCCGTCCCAGCATCCGGTTTTGCCCATCTCCCCTGGGGAAATTACACGGTCGCCGCCGTAAGCCTGACGGGACAGCCGGGCTTCCGCATCTACTGCTCCGCGGAGGATCGGGCCGGCGCGATCGGTCGATTGGAAAGCGCAGGCGCGAAGCCCGCCGATCTGGACGATGCGCGCCTGGTCCGCATGGAAAACGGCAAGCCCNNNGAGGGCCGCGAAGCCGAGATCACCTCTTCGGTCTATTCGCCGCACCTTGGCAAGGTGATCGCGCTGGCCTACGTCCGCGTGTGAGGATCGCATCCATCCGCTCGCTCAATCCAGGCTTACCCGCTTGGCGGTGGCTGTGCCGGTACGGACCCGACCTGCGGGAAGGAATCCTCGTTCACCGAAGGCATATCCGGCACGGCCGCAATCACACCGCGCTATGATGATCTCGAACTTCGATATTGAGTTCGTGTAACGCTACTACCGGCAGCTCCCGCCGGCATCGTTCCACTGATAATCCCGGAAACGTTGCTCGATCTCTCTCCCCCTGATAGCATTTCCGGAGTAGATGCGCTGCAGAATCGGCGCCAGGAATCGGCTGTAGCGATCCACCGCCCGCCAGTCGCTCTTCACAACGGCCGATTCCACCGTGCGCTGCGTCTCGGCAGTGAGCAGTTCGATCCGACCGACGAACACCCGCACGGTCTGCGACGGAACGGGCTCCACCTCCAGTGGAAGAATGGAGTCCACCGTGCCAGCGGGAACAACGTAGATCAGCCGTGACCCCTCTTCGAACCAGGAGTCCCGCCACGTCTCAAGCATCGCTTGCGCCTCTTTGGGAAACAGCCCCTGCGCGACGAGCGTGGCCTCCAGATCCTGGCGCAACTGGGAGAAGGAGCCGTCGAGCGTGGGCGCATCGAGCGTAACCGGGTCCTGTATGGCGCCGACGAGGCGATACCCGATTCGGCCGGCGCGATTCTCGAACAGGATGACGCCCGGAACGGGTTCCTGACCGCGTTTTTCGACCGCGATTTTCCCGTCGCCCGAGACGCGGGCCGAAAGGGGAACCGGGAAGCGTCCCACGCCGCGATAGAACAGGAATTTCTCATGCTGCCCGCCGATCGCAATCGGCGCGGAATCCGTCGCTCGGGCGGCATAGTAGCGGCTCGGTCCGCTCTCCACAGGCAGAGTGGGGGATGTGCCCGGCTGAACCTTGATGTTGCTCCACTCAATAACGCCGGTCAGGTTCCGCATCGACAGGTCGATCCCGTTCAGATTGGCTTCCAACTTCCGCATCGAACCGTCCGCCCTGCTCTTCTGATAGACCTGGTAATCCGCTTGGGGATACCACTCGGTGATGAGCCCTTGGGGGAATGCGACCTTGACGTGGGCATCCAACTCGCTCGAACTGTAGAAGTACATCACCGGAGTTTCCATCCGGACAGTTCCCGATAGCGTAGCTTTGAAGTTCCGGAATCCGTAGTCGTTCACAAATTTGGGCAGGTCGTTCTTGCAGCCCAGAGTATCCCATTCGAGAGCGGAGCCGTCCTCGCCTGCCACGGATGTGAAGGTCCCCCACTCGTGGACCGTGAGGCCGTTGGGCAGGGTGGAGTGAGTGTCGGACGCCATTAGAAATCGGGCGGTGACGGCCAGCGCCATAACCACCAGCGGTGTAAAACGGACTGTGGATTTCATTGCTTCCCTCCATGCGTGAGTGCTTTTAAGGCAGCTTCGATTTCCGCCGCGGTCGCCGGGCGCGGAAAGAACTTCGAGGACTCCCGGACGAAGCCTTTCGGGCCGATAGGGATCACGGCGCCCGCATTTTCGCTGGTGCACGTGCCCTTGAGATTCACTACCCACTCGCCTTCCGCGGACCAGGTCTGGTACACGGCATAGACGCCTGGTCTGGACATCGCATCCACCTTGAGCGGCACGGACCGCCGGGCTCCCTTCACAATCCCTTCAGCCGTTCCGCTGATCTGTGACTTCGCGGGGTCGGCGCAACCCTCCGTCCGAAACACAAATGCGGCCGTTTTGGAGCGGAAATCCTGGGATGCCACGGGGCTGGCGATAGTGAAGGTGAACCCTTCCGCAAGCGCCAGCGACGCCACGGCGCAGAAAGCCATACCGAGTCGGAACATTCGCAAACTCCTTTCGGGACCATTAGACGGGGGTCCGCCGATTTTCTTCCCGTGGCGCATGCTTTAGCTTGCGCAGTCATTATCTTCCCGTACCGTATGCTTTAGCTTGCGGAGTCATTACAGTCCGCTGGGCAAGCTAAAGCATACCGTACGCTTTTGTTGGGCAAGCTAAAGCATACCGTACGACGTCACCACGTCCAGGCCAGTTCTTCGAGCCAGTGCTTCAGTGTCGGAGCGTCCAGTTTGAGCACCTGCTCCCGCGAAACTCCGGCCGGGAGGGGCGTCAGAGCGGCGATGCGGTCGAATACGCGCGCCCGGTCGTCCTCTTCCACGCGCGAGAGCAGGTGCCAAAGCGTGAGCGTATCGCGCACGCGAGCTTGGGAAAGGACAACCTCGAACGCGTCGTTGCCGGATTTCTCGTAAAAGAGGATCTCCAACGCGTGCTTCAAACCTTCCGGCGCGTCGTCGAAATACGGAATGCCCGGTCCGTCCAGGGGCCGCGTCCGGCAGCTTGCTCCCGCCGGCACCAGCGATTCGAGCCCCTTCCACTGGAACGACACCCAGCCTCTGGTGACGTGAAGCATGCCCGAGCCCTCCTCGTCGGTGCTCAACTCGTATTCGCATCCCAGATCGACAGCCGTGCCGGACGCCGTGTCTACGAAGAACAGCTTTGGCGGCGCCAGGATCTTAGCCCGTATCTCTCCCCGCGCGAGGGCGATCCGGTGTTCGCCAGTGCGGGCTGTCACCACCCGCACCCGGGTATTCGGCGCGACCTCCACAGACCCGATGCTGCCCACCTTGACCATGGCGCGCGACCCTCGATCCGTCTCGATCCATTCGCCCGCGCCAATCCGGCCTGCTCCCTGGATGGGCTTCGCTCCCACCAGCGGCGCGCCCTCGATCCGCACCACTTCCCACCGGGTCCCGGACGGAGCGCCGTAGCGCCACCAGGCGCCGCCTGCTAGAACCAACACCGCCGCGGCCACGAAAGCCCAGCGCCAAGGGCGAACGACAGGCCGGCCCGCGCGCGGCCCGATCTGCTCCAACGCCGCTTCGATTGACGACCAGATTGCCGCGGGCGCTTCGACCGTCGGAAGCTGTTCCACCAGCGCCATTCCGGCCCGGACCTGCTCGCATTCGGCCCGGCAGCGCGGACACTGCCGCAGGTGGATCTCGGCCCGCTGCGCCATTGACGGCTCGAGTTGGCCATCGAGATGTGCCGCGAGACGCCGCGAAATGTGCCTCGTTAACATCGCTATCTCTTTGTGCCCATCACGCTCTTCAGCCGCTCCGCGAGCATCTTATGCCCCCGGCTGAGCCTCGACGCCACCGTCCCCATGGAGCAGTCGAGCGCCTTTGCCATCTGTTCATAGGAAAGGTCTTCGAAATACCGGAGCAAGACGGCGATTCGGAACTTCGGAGGGAGCGCCGACACGGCAGCCCGCACCGAGTTGGCCATCTGCGCGCGTGCGTAGTCGGTCTCCTGTGAGCCCGGCACGGCGAACGCCTTCATGCGCGAGCGATCGGAGGTCACGGCGTCCGGCCTGCGGCTTCTGGCCGTGTCCAGGCATGCGTTGACCACCAGGCGGTAGAGCCAGGTCGAGAACTCCGCGTCCCCGCGAAACTGGCGAATGGAGGTCATCAATTTGAGAAAGACCTGCTGGGTAACATCGCTGGCCACCGCGGGATCGCCACGAAAAAAATACAGCGCGATGGAGTACACCCGGTCCTTATAGAAATCGTAGAGCGCACGAAAGGCGTCCCGGTCGCCCAAGCGGCAAGCTTCAATGATCTCCCTGCTGAGCTCGTGATCGCTCAGATTGACCACCGGCCATTGAGACGTTGCATCGAAGAGCTTTCTTCCATTTTCTCTTCAATTCGACGGCGCTCCTGTGGCCTCCGGCCGGGTGACAAGGGCGCTGAAAGCTATTTCTCACCAAGGACACCAAGTACCACCAAGAACACCAAGAACAGCAGTGCTGCCAGTCTGGCGGCCGGTGATTCCTCTTGTCTTTCTTGGTGTTCTTGGTGGTACTTGGTGTCCTTGGTGGTACTTGGTGTCCTTCGTGGTACTTGGTGTCCTTGGTGAGAAAGCCTTTTGTTTCCGTGCCGAATCTCAGTGGGTCATGGCGTAGACCACGTAATTCACTCCCAGGCGGATCCCCAGCGCGGAGTATTTCTCCGGGTACCGGGGGTCATCGGCCCATTCCCAGGAGTCGCCGACATCGGAGTTGAACGACATCGTCACCATCAGCCGGTTCTTGTCGTCGTATATGCCCCGCCAGTGCGCCACAGTTCCCACTGCGCGTTGGGCCATCCAGCCGACGCGGCCGCTCAGCGACCACTGCCCCAGCACCTGATAGCGGTCGTCCAAATCGTAGACCGTGTGAAAGATGGGGTCCCGGTCGTCGATTTCCACCACCGGCCGCTCCGGGAAAACGGCCTTCATGCTCTCGTCGAAGCGGTCCCACTCCTCCGGACCCCAGAAATCGTCCATGTAGATAAAGCCGCCCCGCAGCAGGTACTCGCGAAGGGTCTTCACCTGCTCGGGCGTGAGCTTCCAATCTCCCATTTCACCAGCCACCAGCCACGGCCAGTTGAAGAAATCGTCAGTCTCGTCCGGGTTGGCGGGCTGTTCCGACGACCGCGCATGGATGCGGGTCAAACGCCGCACGGCTTGCGCGAAGTGCCGGTCCGCCCGTGGATAATCCTGGGTCCAACTGGTTCCACCCTCTCTCCAATCCCCCATGCCTCCCCGCGAACGCCGGCCGCCAAAGCCGCCAAAGCCAAAAAGGATGCTGTTCGGGTGATTGGGGTACATCAGGCGGGCCTGGACCCATTCGGCCTGGTCCTGATAGTCGGGCGGCAGCGGGATGTTGTCGTACCCTTCCAGGCTGGGGTAGACGCGGAACGGCCGCTGGAAGGCGTACACACCGCCCACCAAAGCCAGCCCCAATCCCAGTCGCCACCACCAAGCTCTCCGAGAAGTCATCCTCACCACTCCATCTCCGAGTCGAGCAACCCCAAAAAAGAATTAGCCACGGATGAACACGGATGAACACAGATAAGAACAAGAAACAGGATCCAGCATTGTGTTGTGTTATCCGTGTTCATCCGTGTTCATCCGTGGCTAATTCTTTTCGCCACCATAAGCGGCGCTGACCTGTTTTCTCACAAATTCCACATCGTGGCGGATCGCGGCCAGTTCGTCCTTAGGTTGATAGTCGATTTGAATCGAAATCGGTCCAAGGAACCTGGCCCGGGCCAGCATCCCAAAGAATCGGGGCCAGTCCACCATCCCTTCGCCTAACGGGCAGGGCACCATACTCCAGACCCCGCCGTCCTTACGCCAGACAAAGTCGCGGGCCGTCACCACCTTCAGCCGCGGCATTGCCAACCGCAGGGCGATCAACCAGCCGCCCATTCCGCCCTCCGCGGTCGCCGAGCCGATGTCGAAATCGTAACCTACCGTCCTCGGATCGGTGCCGCGGATCATCATATTGATGTCCCAAACCGCTTCACCGACATTGTCTCCGGCCAGATTCTGGATGGCCAGGCTCATATTGACGGCTCGAGCCAGGTTCGCCAGCCCGGCCAGATCGCGCTGTACTTCCGCCAGCCGCGCCTCGATCTCGGTTCCGGCCGTGTACTTCCAGTGACCAGGTTTGAACGTCGGCACACCCATTTCCCCGCAAGTGCCCGCCATATTGCGGATGGTGGGGTCGGCCAGCGAAGTATAGGCGGTGGTGACGACCGGCACATCCAACCCGTTTCCGGTGATGGCCTCCACCGCGCGCATGAGGTGAAAATCCGGGCCCTTGGGATCGACGTGTCCACCGGGTTCGACCGACAGATCGCAACCATCCACGCCCAGGCCGCGCAAGATGGGACCCAGTTCGTCGTACGGGACCTTGATCAGAATCTGCGAATAGAGGCAGACAGCCGGAGTGGTGCGTACTTTCGGACCGTTGCCGGCTCGATACTGCGCCGCCGCGCTCGATGCGCCAACCGCCATCCCAGCGAACAGTTGCCGTCTGGACAGTCCCATTCTTGCCATTGTAGTAAAGCTGTCAGCCGTTCGCTGAACCGCTCACTTCTTTAGAGCCTTCCCAATCACCGTTTCCCGATCTCCCTTTTCCCAGCTTTGATGAACCTGCGATTCGCTGAGCCCCGCCACCCGGCCCAACAGCAAAAACGGCGGCAGGGCATATCGCGGCATCTTCCAGCGCGCCATCTCCGCCAGAGCCGGGAGTCCTCGTTCCCGGATCGGCCCGAGCACCGCAGGATCGCCACGGTCCGTCAATGTCAGCAATGCCTTGGCCGATTCCACCCGGTCGCTCAACACGATCGAGTTCAGCAGTTCGATAAACCAGGCAGGCGAAACCTTGATCCCCAGGTTCGGTTGGCCATTGGCAAGCACGCCGATCGCCGTCAACGACCGAATGGCGTTGGCGCGGACGGTTTCCTCCGGATCCTGTGCGGCATACTCAAGGTCCTCGACGATCTCCTTTTTGTTAGGAGCATAGTCGATCACAGCGGCGGCAATGGCCCTCTGGTCGGCTTCGGCGGAATTCCGCAGCACGTCGCGCAATTGATCCAGGTGGCTGGAGGCAAACGAAATGAACCGCGGCGGATAGGCCCCGGCTTCCGCATCGGTCATCATCGGATGGCCCGCCGTGAAGTCCTCAGAGGTATCGCCCCGCCGGGCCGCCCGCTCGACTGCCGTCACGAACTGCTGATAGGAGTCGCGCAGTTCCTCCGGCAAAGTGGCCGTGCCCGTGGGCTCCGGATGAAACTCGGGATGCGCCGCGCCGGTTTCCTCGATCCCGATCAACAGGGA
>PMTT01000514.1 GCA_003167275.1 Bryobacterales bacterium
GGAAAAATAGCGCTCACTTCGACGTCCTGCGGCATGGTCAGGGTCGATTTCACCAGGTACTCGGAGTCGCCGGGCGCGATGTCGATGTTGGTATTCACCATCAGCAGCGAGGTCCGGCCTTTCGTGGGGGGACCGGAGAACGTGACGCCAATCGACGAGGTATCGGTCTCGGGCTTGCCGGACGGGTGATAGTGAATCTGGACCACCAGGTCGGTGCCCTTCTTGACCGGGACGGAGAGGTGCGGATCGCCCGGTTCGGCGATGGTGCCGGGGGCCCAGCCGCCCAGGAGTCCGGTGGTGGCGACTCTGGGACCGCCGAAGCAGGGATAGCTGCCCTTGCCGGAGGCCTCGGCCAGCTTGCGCGCGGCTCCGGTTTCATCGACGTAGATGACGCCGTGATGGACCACCCGCCGGTTACCGGGACGGAACTCCGTGGTCCGGATGTACGAATCCTGTTCGAGGTTCAAGGGAAGCACGAAGCACTGGAACTTGTCGGGGCCATCGGCGGGGACGTCAAAGCCATTGCCGGCCTTCAGAACCAGGTTCGGCTCACCGGCCTGCCATCCTTCGGCAAACGTGGGTGGCGTGGGCTTGTCCTTGGGATTGCCCTCGGGTGCGCCGTTTTTGGCCCAGTCGCCCAGAAGGGCGATCTGCTCATCGGTCAGGCGGCGCTCATGCTGGAACTGGCCGTATCCGGGTTCGGGTTTCCAGACCGGCATGTACCGGCTCTTGGTGACGGTGGCGATCAGCCCGGCACGCTTCGACGCGTCCTGATAGGTCAACAGGGAGAAGGGCGCGACTTCGCCAGGGCGGTGACAGATGGCGCATTTCTCGTACAGGATTGGGGCGACGTCCTTATTAAAGGTAGGCGGAGCGCCGGACAACAGCGGCGCAGATGCGAGGGCGAGCAGGAGGTAGAGTGGGGCTTGTCCGGAAGGCATCCCCGCCACCGGCAAAGACTTCAGCATGTCTTAACCATAACATCAGCCGCCTTTCCTGTGCAGTAAGGGCGGTTTCTGTGCCCACTTTCTCCGGTTTCCCGTTTGTAACCAAAGCTAACCTCCACAATTCCCCTGGTTGGCGGTAGAATGAGCACAAAGGGGGTGGGCCCCATGAATTCGCGGCCTCTCGCCCTGCTGCTCGCGGCAGGTTTAAGTTACGCCTTCGGTCAATCGCAATCCAACGCAATGCTGGACGGCACCAAGACACCTGTGCCGCCTCCGTCAGTATCCAAGGTCCCGCTTTCCGTGGAAATGCGCGGCGACATCTACATGGCCCGCAAGATGTACCGCGAAGCCATCGATACGTTCCGCGAGGGTTCTCCCAAGGACCCGATTCTAAGGAACAAGATCGGCATTGCTTACCATCAACTGATGCAACTCGACAGCGCCAGGAAGAGTTACGAAGAGGCGCTCAAGCTGAAGCCGGATTATGTCGAGGCCATCAACAACCTGGGCACCGTCTATTACGCCAAGAAGAACAACCGGCGGGCCATCAGCTATTATCTGCGCGCGCTCAAGATTGCGCCGGAAGAATCCAGGTCGGCGTCCATTTACATGAACCTGGGTACGGCCTATTTTGCGCGCAAGCGGTATGAGGACGCTACCAAGTCCTTCCAGTCCGCGCTCCGTCTGGACCCGGACGTCTTCGAGCACCACGGCAACTTCGGAGTGATGCTGGAAGAGCGCAGCGTGGAGGAGCGGGGCAAGTTTCACTACTACATGGCCAAGCTCTATGCTAAGGGCGGCCGCAACGAACTTGCGCTCCAGTACCTGAGGAAGGCGCTGGAGGAAGGTTTCCGGGAAAAGAAACTGGGCGAAGAGCCCGAGTTCGCCTCGATGAAAGAGCTGCCGGAGTTCAAGGAACTGCTCACGCTGGAACCGCGTGTATTGTAGCGTGGAGCGGACCTTCGGAAAGCTTTGGGGGAAAAGAATCCGGATCGGTAAGAAGGCCGGCGCCGCATTAGTCGTCTGTCTGGTCGCGGTTGCCTGCAATCGGCAGCCGGCGCGCACTCAGCCGGAACGGATCGCCATTCTGCGCTTCGAAAACCTGGGTTCGGATTCCGCAACCGACTGGATGGGGCGCGCTTTCTCGGAAATCATCAGCACTGAATTGGTGGGCTCGGCGACTGCGGAGCCCCTCTCCTCCAACCGGCTGCACGCTTTCAACCAGACGTTCGGCTCGCGGCCGATTTCGGCGCCGGGGATCTCCGCGGAGCGCACGCTAGCGCTTGCTTCCGGCGCCAGCCAGATTGGCTATGGGACTTACGCCCTCCGCGACGGACGAATAGAAGCGCAGTTGACCATCGAAACTCCGGGTACGGGGAAGATGGTCCAGGTAGTTCAATCGTCGGCTGCCGGCGGCGACGTCATAGCGGCGGCATCCGGCCTGGCGCGCCAGATTTCGCGCGAAACCAGCGGGTACGGCACACGAAGCAGCGACGCATTGAAGGCATGGATGGGCGCACTGGAAGCGGGCGATGCTTCGGTGACGATGCAGTCCCTGGAGCAGGCGATCGCGGCCGACCCCGATTTCGGACCACCGTACAGGCTCCTGGCGCAATGGAAGACGCAGCGGCAGGACCGGGACGGCGCCTTGAGCCTGCTGGAGCAAGCCCTCGCTCGCGGCGATCGGATTCCCCCGGTGGAGCGCGCGCGCATCGGGCTGGAAGTGGCAAATCTGCACGACGACTTGGCCGGACGGCAGAGCGCGCTCGCTGCGCTCGTCAAGCTGGAGCCGCGCGATGGCGAGGTCTGGCGCTCGCTGGCCGACACGGCTCTGGGGCGGCGCGACTACCCGCTGGCTATTCAGGCCTACCAAAAAACGGTGGAAGTGGAGCCGGAGAACAGCGCAAGCTGGAACCAGCTTGGGTATGCCATGGCCTATGCCGGGGACCTGAACGGCGCCCTGGGCGCCCTGCGGCACTATCAGTCCATGCGACCCACGGAGTCCGACCCGCTGGACTCCCAGGGCGACGTCAACCTGTTGCTCGGCCACTTGCGCGAGGCGGAGGATTTCTATCTGCAAGCCGCGAAGAAGTCGCCGGGTTTCCCCAATGCGCCCGACATGTTCAAAGCGGCTACGGCGCGGCTCATGACCGGCGACGTAGCGGGGGCCGACGGGCTCATCAAGCCGTATGTGGATGCCCGGAGAGCGGCTCACGATCCGGTGGCGGACTATTTTGAGGCCGAGTGGTGGTGGGTGAGCGGACGCCGGAAGCAAGGCTACCAGCAATTGGCGGCGTTCGCCCAAGGTTTGGGGAGTGGCCCGCTGAAGGCGATGGCCTCCCCCGCTTATGCCGAACTGGCCATCTGGAGTCTGTTACTGGGTGACCGCGCCGCCGCGGAACAGATGGCGCAAAAGTCCGTGCCGCCGGAGGGAACTCCGGTCAACGGACTCGTGCTGCTGGCACGCTTCCTGGTGGAGCCGCCGGCCTCGCCGGCCGAGTGGACCGCGCGCGTGGATCGGCGCTTTCCCACCGCCGGTCAGCCCACTGCCAGCCAGAACTCGGTCAAAGAGACCGCCTTGGCTTACGCGTTGCTCTTGGGTAAGGAATTCGAGGCCGCCTCGCCAATCCTGAAGCGAATTTATGACCGCACGGGCGCCACGGCGGATGAAACCGTGCGGACTCTGCTGGCGTGGAGTTGGCTCGAAACCGGCCGCGCGCAGGATGCCGCTCCGTTGCTGCGGCTGAATCCGATTCCACCGTTGGCTGGCCCGGGGCCGTGGATTTCGCTCTACTTCCCACGGATTTACTATCTGCGGGCGCGGGCAGCGGAGAAGGACGGCAAGGCAGACGTAGCGCGCGCCAATTACCATCTGTTTCTCCAACTGTCCGGTCCCGACCCGCTGGTGTGGGGCGAGGAAAAGAAGGCGCAAGGTAAGTAGGGGGCTTTAGCTTGCCCAGAGCTACAGGGTAGTGAACAAACTCAGACGGTTCAGTGGCTCAATCTGGCGTCCCAGCCGGTCATCATATAGGTGGTTGGCGGCTGGGGCTGCTCCACCGCTTGTTCGAAAAGAATTCTCGAGCCGTCTCGCGTAACGGCGAGCGG
>PMTT01000283.1:0-14752 GCA_003167275.1 Bryobacterales bacterium
CCAATTGCCAGGATCGAACGCCCTGGGATAGACTTGATGGCAATTGACCGAACATGATTGGCCGGACTATTGCTCATTTCAAAATCCTCGAAACGCTGGGACAGGGCGGCATGGGGGTCGTCTATAAGGCCCGCGACACCCAGTTGGACCGGCTCGTCGCGATCAAGGTTCTGGAGTCCAACCGGATCGCTGACAGCGAGCGAAAGCTGCGCTTCGCACAGGAAGCCAAAGCCGCNNTCCGCCCTGAATCATCCGAATATTGTCACCATCTACAACATCGGCTGCGAAGACGGCGTGGATTTCATCGTGATGGAGTTCATCGCGGGCCGCACCCTGGACCGGGTCATCCCCCGCGGCGGAATGAAGNNGCGATCTGAAACCGGGCAACATCATGATCACGGAGGAAGGCCAGGTCAAGCTGCTGGATTTCGGACTCGCCAAGCTCTCGGATCTGCACGACGCCACCGACGCCGAGCTTACCCGGCCGGCCGCCCCCGAAACCGAGGACGGCCGCATTTTGGGCACGGTCTGCTACATGTCGCCCGAGCAGGCGGAGGCCCGCAAGACCGACGCGCGCTCGGACATCTTCAGCTTCGGCGCCGTGCTCTATGAAATGATCACGGGTCACCGGGCATTTATGGGCCGGTCGAAGATCTCCACGCTGGCGGCCATTCTGCAAAGCGATCCCAAGCCCGCGGCCGAGCTCCGCCCGGGGTTGCCGCGCGATCTCGCCCGGATCGTCGAGCGGTGTCTGCGGAAGGATCCCGCGTGGCGCTATCAATCGGCCGCCGATCTGAAGATCAGCCTGTTTGATCTCCAGCGCGAAATCGCATCCGGCACGTCCCCGCTTGCGCCGGCGGCCCAGGCGGCGCAGCCGAAGTGGCGCGGCATGCGTTTAGCCGCAACGGCGGTGCTCGGCCTGGCGTTCGGGGCGATGGGCGCCTGGTGGCTGGCGGCGCCGGGCGCAATCCACACCGCACCGCAGGTGGAGGTGAGGCCCCTGACCACCTTCGCCGGCAACGAATCCGAACCTGCGCTGTCGCCGGACGGCAAGCTGATCGCCTTCGCCTGGGACGGCCCGCACCAGGATAACTATGACATTTACGTGCGCCTGGTGGATGGCGGAAACGCGCTGCGGCTCACCACCGACCCCGCCCCGGACCACGCGCCCGCCTGGTCGCCCGACGGGGAGCGCCTGGCGTTCCTCCGAGACAGCGCCATCTATCTCATTCCCGCAATGGGCGGCGTGCCGCGCAAACTGCTCGAAATGCCGCCGGGCAGCCTGTTTGAGAATCTGGCCTCGCCGACGTCGATTTCCTGGTCGCCGGACGGCCGGTTCCTGGCCTTTAACAGCGCGCGTGGCGGCACGCCGGTCATATGGATTGCCTCGGCGGAATCCGGCGAGTCTCATCGCGCCAGCACCGCGCCTGAGGGGTATTACATGGAGGTCTCGCCGGCGTTCTCGCCCGACGGCCGCACGCTCGCATACATTCGCGCCCGCGACACATACAGCCGCACCGTCGTCCTCCAGGACATGAATCCCGACGGGACCACTAAAGGGCACGAGCGGGAGATCGTCCCGTATGATCGAAGAATCGAGCAACTCGCGTGGCAGCCGGATGGACGCGGGCTGATTCTCGCGGTTAGAACCATGGGTGAGCGGACCGGCCTCTTCCGGCTGAAACCGGGCGGAACGCCGCAGCCGTTGGGCATCGACAGCGGCATCCTGATTTGGCCCACGCTCTCGCCGAGTGGCGACCGTCTGGCCTACCAGAAGCGGACGGTGGACACCAACATCTATCGCATGGATGGTCCCGGCCCCGATGGCGGGCCGAGGCCCTACGAGGAGTGCCACGTGACGGCAGTCGTGGATTCCACGGCCAACGACCGCGAGCCGGCGATCTCGCCCGACGGCCGGCGCCTGGTATTCAACTCCGACCGGCTGGGGTATTACGAGATCCACCTGGCCGGCGCCGACGGGTCGAACCAGGTTGCGGTAACCGGCATGGGGCCCACCGCGATGGGCAGCCCGCGATGGTCTCCGGACAGCCAGACGATCGCCTTCGACCGCTACGAAAACGGGCACAGTACGATCTATACGGTCAGCGCCGACGGGGGCATGCCGCGCCGCATCACCGACGAACGGTTCCGCGACATTCGCCCCAGCTTCTCGCACGATGGAAAGTGGATCTACTTCGCCTCCAATCGCAGCGGCCCGGTCGAGATTTGGAAGGTTTCCGTGGCTGGAGGCGAGCCCCAGAAGATCACCGCCAATTCCGGAATCGAGCCGTTCGAATCGCCTGATGGCAAGCTGCTGTACTACGTGAGCGGAGAGGCGCTTTGGGCCGTGCCGACGGCCGGCGGCGAACCCAGGCAAGTGCTGGAAGAACCAGTTTTCCTTCTGTACGCCGTAGCCGGGAGCGGCATCTATTACGGTGTGCGGAATCCGCCCGGCCTCTGGGTGTTGCGCACCGATACCGGCCGGAAGTTCGAATATGTGCGCTTCCCGAAGTTGGCGTTCGGCTTCGACGGCGGTACGGTCTTCTCGGTATCGGCCGACGAACGCACGATTTTTTTCAGCCAGACGGATCGGATGGAGAGCGATCTCATGTTGGTGGATCATTTCCGCTAGAAGCTAGAGGCCGCCTTTTATATACTGGGACCATGACCATCGGCCACGGCTACAAGGCAAAGTACGATTACGTCGAATTGACTGTGGAGCGGAGGGAGGATCACTGGCGCCTGTCGCTGCGGGACGGACGGCATGGGGAGGAAGCGGAGGACGACGAGCGTTACGAGACGCCGGCCGAAGCCCAGGATGCGGCCCTCGCCCTGGCCCACTTTCACATCAACATCCAGCACAACGATACACTCCTCACGCACGCCGTCTTATCGTGGCAAGAGTATTGAGGCTTTCCGCCGAGACCTTCTTTCGCGCAATCGTTTCCGGTCAAGCGGTACGCACACACTGGCCGCGCCTGGCCGGCGGCCGGCAGGCCGACTGGCGGAATCGCGCTCGCTTCTTCGCCATTGCCGCACACACTATGCGCCAGGTGTTGCTCGACTACGCCCGATTGACAGATCCCTCACCACTTTACGAGTTCGACCCGGCGATTCTTGGCGCGGCCGTCTTCGGTGGTGTTCGAAGAAACCGGCGCATATAGGCCGCAGCCGAACGAATCCAGGCGCGATGCGGCAACACCGTGTTGTGTGGTCAGGACATGGACCACGGCGGCGGCGCGGCGACGGCTGAGGTCAATATTGTACTCAGCGTTGCCTTGATTGTCAGTGTGGCCCACTACGTGGAGACGAGCTTGCGGATCGGAAGCCAACAGCCGGCCGATTTCGTCCAGCGTCGCCTTCGAATCATCGCGGATCGTGTCTTTGCCGGTGTCAAAATGGATGCCATAGAGCGCCACCTTGCCCGTGTCCGTCAACGAGCGCGCCATGTCGGCGGCGTTGACGAACTCCATCCGCTCCTCCATCTTCTCCGGCGCCACCACCACCAGATGGACCAGGGTGCGGTCTTTGGTCACGGAACTGCGCATGCGATCGGGCATAATGCCATCCTTGTATGCCGTCACGAACACGAAGTACCACACGGGTTGCGGGTCCTTAGACTTTCCTGAGAGTACGCGCTCCTGGGCTTCGTTGTAGCTCAGGATCTGGCCCAGGCCGTCCTCGCTCGCCGCGCGACCCAATGTGGGGCCGAACCAGCCGCTCACATTCACGCCCTTCTCAAACAGGGTGACCAGGTTGAGCCGCTGAAATTCCAACTGGTAATTGCGGAATACCTCGGCGGGCGTGCGCCCCTCCGGCGCCACGTACGTGTACCGGCTCATCAGGCCTTCCACTTTCTGGCTCTTCGCATAAGCCGGCGGATCGAGTTGCGTGGGCTTCCCCAGAGGCAGCAGGAACTCGTCGAACTTCGGGGAGCGATACCCGATGATCTCGCTCCCCGCATAGCGTTTCATCAGCGGAGGATCCTGCGACCCCGGCAGGTCCGCAGCCGCCGCGGGCCAGATCAACAATAGTGCGAGCAAGCACGTCATCCTCCTATTGTCCTCCTCAATCGCATCAGGTGGGTACCTGCTTGACTCAGGTAGCTGCTGCATGCCGGGAACAGCGTTTAGTTTCCTTCAGAAGCCTTTCACGGCAGAAGCGCTCGCAACCCGCATTACTGAAATCTAGGCGCAGCCGGCCACATTTGCGCTTGAGCAGCAGTCGTCCCGCAGTCCAGCACGCTAAGCTCTTTCCTTGCGACCCTCCGCCAGATGCCTTCTCCACCGGCCTTATTTGAACGCCTTTGCCTGGCGCGCGGCCGACCCCAGATCGGCCTGCCCGGAGGAGGCCGTCCCCGCAGACTACCCTCCCGAAGATCCAAGCCCCCTCCATGGTCTCCGCCGCGCCTCCACCGCCAGCTATAATTGAATCGTGCGAATTAGCGCAGTACTGCTCCTGATGATTTCACTCGCCGCCTGTAATCGCAGCGTTGTGCAAAGCAATGACGCCATCCGCCAGGGCGTTCTCGATCACCTGGCGGAATCCCAATCCAAGACGGCCTTGAATCTTGCCGGCATGGACGTGGAGGTCAAGTCCGTCCAATACAACGGCAACGAGGCCGATGCCGCGGTGTCGATTACTCCCAAGGGCGGCAATCCCGCGGCCGGGATGTCGATCAACTACCACCTGAAGCAAGAGGGCAACAAGTGGGTGGTGGTGGGCCGCCAGGATTCCCATGGTGCTGCCGCTAACCCCGATGCGCCGAATCCGCACGGCGGCGCGATGCCCGATTCACCACATGGAGGCGGAATGGCCGCGCCCGGCGGAGGCGGCTCCAAAATGCCGTCCCCGGACGACCTCCCGCCGACCGGCAAAAAGAAATGAAGCGCGTGGCCATCCTGGGTGGCGGTCCGGCGGGAGCCTTCGCCGCGGAGCAACTGGCCTCGGCCGGTCTCAAAGTCATCCTGTTTGACGAGAAGCTCGCCTGGGAAAAGCCGTGCGGCGGCGGACTGACGTTCAAAGCCTACAACCAATACCCCTTTCTGATCGATAATGCCATGCCCAAGCGGCTGGTCACAGAGACTGTCCTGGGCGCCCCCAAGGCCGGAACGGTCACCCTGAAACTGGGCGATCCGTTGTTGATTTACTCGCGATTCGACCTCAACCGCCTGCTCCTGGAGCGGGCCGGAAACGCCGGCGTCGAGATCGAAAAGGCGCGCGTCAACGCGATGTCGCGATACGGCTCCGGGTGGCAGCTTCGCACCAGTTCCGGAGTCGCGGATGCGGATTTCTGCATCGTGGCCACGGGCGCCCGCAATCCCCTCCGCGATGTGGGCACCGAGCTCAAACCGGAAGATACCATGTCGGCCTTGGGTTATTACATCCCCGGCGACCAGGAGCGCATCGATATCCAGTTTCTGCCCGGACTGGAAGGCTACATCTGGATCTTTCCCCGCTGCGGCCATCTTTCGGTGGGGATCTGCGGCAAGGGCGCGCCGGCGGCCTTGCTTCGTAAGCGCCTGGAGCAGTACATGACCGAGCGAGACCTCCCCTGGAAAGGCGCAACGTTCTATAGCCATCTGCTGCCCTCCTTGGATACGGGCTCCTGGAAGAAGAACCGCGTGGCCGGCGATGGCTGGATGGCGGTGGGCGATGCGGCGGGCCTGGTGGACCCGATCACCGGCGAGGGGCTCTACTATGCCATTCGCTCGGCGGACCTGGCGGCGCGCTCCCTGCTTTCCGAAGTGGGCGGTGCGGCGGAAAAAACGGTCGAGTACCGCCGCTTGCTGCGCCGCGACTTTACAGGGGACCTGGAGTTCGGATCGCGCCTCGCGAAGCGCGTGTTTCTGGGCAGCTTCCTGTTCGGTTCGGTGCCCGCGCGGATGGTCCAGTTCACCCGCAGGAGCCCGCGTTTCTCCGCGATCATGCAAGATCTGTTCGCGGGCCGGCAGCCATACCTGGGCCTCAAGAAGCGGCTGTTCCGGAACCTCAACGGCAGCCTATACGAAATCGGCATGAGCCTGGGTTTCAGCCGCCTGGTCCCTCGAAAGGCGAGAGCGTAACGTAGCTGTACGGTATGCTTTAGCTTGCCCAACCAAAAGAAAGCACACCCCACCCGGAACGAATCACCATGACCCATTCCAAATCTGAATCTCTTTTCCAGCGTGCCCAGGAAATCATTCCCGGAGGCGTAAACTCCCCCGTCCGCGCCTACCGCAGCGTAGGCGGCAACCCGCCGTTCATCACCCGCGGCCAGGGCTCCCATCTCTTCGATGTGGACGGCAACGAGTACATCGACTACGTCTGCTCCTGGGGACCGCTCCTGCTCGGCCACCGCCATCCCGAGATCCTCGCGGCGCTGGAGGGCGCGCTCAAGATCGGCACCAGCTTCGGCGCGCCCACCGAACAGGAGATCTCGCTCGCCGAGGCCATCTGCGATGCCGTCCCTTCCATCGAAATGGTCCGCCTGGTCAATTCGGGAACGGAGGCCACCATGTCGGCCATCCGGGTAGCGCGCGGGTACACCGGCCGCGACCTCATCGTCAAGTTCGAAGGCTGCTATCACGGCCATGTGGATTCGCTGTTGGTGAAGGCCGGCTCGGGAGTGGCCACGCTCGGCATCGCGGATACCCAGGGCGTGCCCAAAGCCTTCTGCGACACCACGCTTGCCCTGCCGTTCAATTGCATCGACTCCCTGGAACAGGCGTTTCGCGCCCACGGCAACAGCATCGCGGCCGTCATCGTGGAGCCCGTGGTCGGGAATATGGGATGCGTTCCGCCCCTGCCTGGCTACCTGGAGGCCATGCGCGAGATTACCGCGCGGTTTGGCGCACTGCTGATTTTTGACGAAGTGATGACCGGCTTCCGTGTGGCTTTCGGCGGCGCCCAGCAGCGTTTCGGTATCCGTCCGGACCTGACCACGCTGGGCAAAGTGATCGGCGGCGGACTGCCCGTGGGCGCTTATGGCGGGCGCAAGGACATCATGATGAAAGTGGCGCCGGCCGGCCCCATTTACCAGGCCGGTACGCTTTCCGGCAACCCGTTGGCGGTAGCCGCGGGACTGGCCATGCTGCGACACCTGAAGGCGCACCCCGAGGTATACACAGGACTGGAGGCCCATGCCGCGGAGTTATGCGCCGGCGTCCCGCCCGGCATCACGGTGAATCGGGTCGGCTCCATGTTCACGTTCTTCTTTACCGATCAGCCCGTAACCGATTACGAATCCGCCAAGCGCAGCGACACCGCCCGTTTCGGCCGCTTCTTCCGCGCCATGCTGGACCGCGGCATTTACCTGGCCCCGTCGCAGTTTGAAGCCGCCTTCGTGTCAGCCGCTCACACGGACGAAGACGTAAAGAAAACGATCGCCGCCGCCCACGAGTCATTCGAGCTTGCGTACGGTATGCTTTAGCTTGCCCAGTCCACATGGCGGCCCGTCTGATTTCAGGGCAAGCTAAAGCATACCCCACAAACCCACGGAAATTGCTATTTCTCCCGCGGATCCGCCTTCACCACCAGCCCCTGCGCATAGGTCTGCCCACCCACCGTCAGCCTCACCGTATAGCTCCCCGGCGGCATCCACTCGCCCTGCGCCATCGGAGTGTCCTGGTATATCGCCGAGATGGGCGCCTCATCGCCTCCCCGCCGCCCGCCGCGCCCCACCACGGGAGCTGCGTGCAAATCCCATATGAAGCGATGCATTCCCGCGTCGGTAGATAAAGGCTGGAACGGCCGCAGCCACCAGGTCGGCACATCCAGTTGGGGACTCGGCGGCTCGGCCTTGTCCGTGCTCGCGAAACGCCGCACCGCCTTGTCGTTGCTGTCGAAAACCTCAAGTGTTACCGGACCCGCGGCGGCCGACTTCAAGTAATAGTAGAAGGTCGCCCCGTCCGGCGGGTTCTTTCCGGCCGGCTCCTCGGGTGGCAGCGGTGTATCGTCGTTGGTGTCGCGCGGCAGCCGGTAGGTGGTCCGCGGGGCGAACAGGTGGGCGCTCGCGGCAGCCACCACCGCAGTCATCTGCCGCAACGGCGACATATCGTCCAGAATCCAGAAACCCCGGCCGTGCGTGCCCACCACCAGGTCGTCCTCGTGAATCAC
Source organism: Bryobacterales bacterium (assembly GCA_003167275.1). Classification (GTDB taxonomy): domain Bacteria; phylum Acidobacteriota; class Terriglobia; order Bryobacterales; family Bryobacteraceae; genus JAIQFL01. The sequence goes on from PMTT01000283.1 coordinate 8,098, forward strand.
CAGGTCGCGGATCGAGGTCGCCGGCATGTTCAGGCGCAGCGGCTGCCAGTTGTCCCCATCGTTGAACGAGACGTAGACGGCCAGTTCGGTAGCGGCGAACAGCAGTCCCTTTTCCACCGGGTCCTCGCGCACGGCGTTGACCGGGGCGTCCGGCAGTCCGGTGACCATCTCCTTCCACGTCGCGCCGCCATCGTGCGTGCGATAGATGTGCGGGTGCAGGTCGTCCAGGCGGATCGCGTTGATGGCCGCATACACCGTCTGGTCGTCGAAGTGCGAGGCGTCCAGTTGCGAGACTTTGTCCCACGGACGCAGGCCCGGCGGCGTGACGTTCTTCCAGGTCTTGCCGCCGTCGCGGGTCATGTGGATCAGTCCGTCATCGGTGCCGGCCCAGATGGTGTTCACGTTCAGCCGCGAAGTCCCGATGGAGTACACCACACCCCGCCGCGTAGCGCTTGTTTTGGCGGCGTCGCCGTAGGAGGCCACGCTCGCCGGGACGTTGTAGGTCGCCCGCGAAAGGTCCGGGCTGATGCTCTCCCAGTTTCTGCCTCCATCGGTGGTCTTCATCACCGCTTCCGTGCCCAGATAGAGCGTATGCGGGTCCACGTACGAGAACAGCACCGGGAAAGTGCGCAGGTGGCGGTGCTCGCCGCCCTTAGGGCCGACATGCTCGATCACGCCGGTGGTGCGGTTATAGCGAGTGACCCAGTCCACACCAGGACCGGGCATTCCGCCTCCATAAATGATGTTCGGATCGAGCGGGTCGGGCGCCACATAGGCATACTCGGCCGCGCCCACGGGGTGCCACTCGCGGACCGTGATCTGGCCGTCGTTCCCGCGGCTGGCCACGCCCGCCGAGCCGCTCTCCTGCTGTGCGCCGTAGACCCAGTAGGGGAACTGATTGTCGGTGATCACGTGGTAGAACTGCGCGGTAGGCTGGTTGTACCAGGAACTCCAGGTGCGCCCGTAGTTCACGCTGATGGTGGCGCCCTGGTCGAGGGCCAGCAGGATGATATTGGGGTTGTTCGGATTGATCCAGATGGTGTGATAGTCGTCGCCGCCAGGAGCGCCCTTGATGGCCATAAAGTTTTGGCCGGCATCCGACGATCTATAAGTGGAGGTGTTAGCGATGTAGATCACATCCTTATTCTTCGGGTCGACCCGCACACAGGAGAAATCCGCCCCGCGGCCCGAGATGCGTTGCTCGCTGTTGACCCGCTTCCAGGTGCCTCCGGCATCGTCGGATCGATAGACTCCGCCGGCTTCCCGCGAATCCACCAGAGCATAGATCCGGTTGGGTTCGCTGGGCGCTATACCGATACCGATTCTGCCGAGCCCCTGCGCGAACGTGGGCAACCCGCCCGTGAGCGGGTTCCAGATATTGCCGCCATCGGTGGATTTGAACAGTCCGCTGTTGGGTCCCGAGAAGTTGCCGTTCTCCCAAGGACCCTGCCGCGCCTGCCACAGCACCGCGTATACCGTCTGCGCATTGCGCGGATCGAAGGCCAGGTCGATCACTCCGGTGTGCTCGTCCTTATATAGGACTTTCTGAAAGGTCTGCCCACCATCGGTGGAGCGGAATACGCCGCGCTCGGCATTCGGTCCGTAGGGGTGTCCCAGCACGGCGACGAACAAGCGGTTGGGATCGTGCGGGTCCACCAGGATGGCTGGGATCTGCTGCCCGTCGCGCAGTCCGAGGTGTCGCCAGGTCTTGCCGCCGTCGGTGCTTTTGTACATGCCGTCGCCAACCGAAAGGTCCGGCCGTTGCAGGCCCTCGCCGCTGCCCACATAGATGATGTTGGGGTCGGAGGGAGCCAGCGCGATCGCGCCGATGGAACCGGTCGGCTGATCGTCGAAGATCGGGTTCCAGGTGTGCCCGTAGTCGTCGGTCTTCCAGACACCGCCGTTATTGACCCCGACGTAGAACACGTTGGGCTGATCGGGAATGCCGGCAGCGCCGACCGTGCGGCCTCCCCGGAACGGTCCGATCATCCGCCACTCGAGTCCCGAGTAGAGCTTCGGATCGAAGGTTTGAGCGGAGAGGAGCGGCAGCACGCACCAAAAGGTGAAGAAGAATCGACGCATCGCTACAACGTAACACGGGCATCCTTGCCTGTGTTGGTTTCCGTGCCGCTGTATCTCTCATGCTCGGTGTGCCGCAAGAGCCGCAATCCAAGCAGTGGGGCGGATGCCCTCGTCTGCGCCGGACCCCCTGGTCCGGCTGTTCGGCCCTCCTGACTCCGGCTGGTTGCCCGTCCCGAANNCGGGCCAGGGGGCCCGCCCCACTTAAATCTGCTCAGGCCGCGAAGACTTGTAAGGGTTCTAATATGATGGCCTACTTGGCGGGGCGGGGGGCTTGCGGCCAGATGGTGAAGTCGCGGAGGGCCAGGCGGGCGGGCTTGTCCATCGCGTCCAGCGCTTCCTTCAATTCCAGAAGCTGGCCTCGCGATAACGCCAGCACATGCTCTTCGGGCTGGTATTTCGTCCCCACGGGGTAATCCTTGTAGGGCGTCGACATCTCCTCGATGTGCGTGCCCAGCACGTGCGCTACGATCTTCCCGCGGGTGAACTCCACCAGCCGGGCGGTGCTCCGTACGAACTCCGGGAAGTCGCGCACGTACAGGCGCCCCGGATACAGGCTGTCGCCGGTCAGCAGCACCCCGGTCTGGCGGTCGTAGAAGGCGATGCTGAGCGTGTCGTGGCCGGGGATCGGAATCACATCCAACACCCGCTCGCCCAAATCGATGTGCCCGATCCCCTCCGGCCACTTCTCGATTACGTAGAATTGGCGAGTGCCTTCCACCGTTAGCGGAACCATCGTGACGTTGTCCATCCCGCGAAAGCCGGGGTCTCCCGCCACGTGGTCTCCGTGCGAATGGGAGTGGGCGACGACCAGGGGGATCGACGTCCGGCCCTTATGCGACAGCCATTTTGCGATTACCTCGGTCACGATGCGGGACGCGTCGCTCTTGCCTGCGCCGGTGTCCTCCAGGAGCACCCGGTCCTTCCCGAACAGCAGGTAGAGGAATGGCTTCTCATAGTTCGTGCAGCCCGATTCGCGCAGAATGTAGAAGTCCTCGTTATAGGGGTGAACCTGCCAGTCGGGAACCGCCGCGCAATCGGGACCACCCGTGATCCAGGTGGCCGGCAGCGTGCCTGGGCGCACGTCGGCGCCATCCGGCTGCGGCGACTGCGCCAGGAGAAGGGCGGCGGCTGCAAATCCGCACAAGAGCTTCATCGATCTCGGGAAATCCAGGCAGGAATGTGGCACCTTTCAATCTACCATCGGAGGGCCGGGCTTCCTGTTATCGTAGTGGCTTATGGGACTGACCGAATCGACGATGCTCGGGCTGGGAACGCCCGCGCCCGAATTTGAACTGCCGGACGCGTTGTCCGGCCATACGATCACGCTGAGCGAATTCGCTGGCAAAAAGGGGCTTCTGGTGATGTTCCTGTGCCCGCATTGCCCCTTTGTAAAGCACATCCAACCCGGACTTGCGGAGTTGGCCAAGGACTATGCGGGGTCGCCGCTGGCCCTGCTGGCGATCTCGTCCAACGACGTGGCTCAGTATCCCGAGGATGGACCCGACGGGTTGCGCCAGATGGCGGCGGAGCTCGGGTTCGACTTCCCCTACTGCTTCGACGAGAGCCAGGAGACGGCCAAAGCGTATCGCGCGGCGTGTACCCCGGACTTCTTCCTGTTCGATGGCGGCCATCGGCTGGTCTACCGAGGGCAGTTTGACGACAGCCGTCCGAGTAACTCCGCGCCGGTCAACGGGAGCGACCTGAGGGCGGCCATTGAGGCGGTGTTGGCGGATCGGCCCGTGGACGCGGAGCAGAAGCCGAGCATCGGCTGCAACATCAAGTGGAAGCCGGGGAATGAGCCGGCATGAACGTGGCACAGGCATTCTTGCCTGGCATTCTTGCCTGTAGCACGGGCATTCTTGCCTGTGTGGGTTTGCTCGGGTAATTGCGCGCCGGGGGAACAAAACAACACAAAAACCAACACAGGCAAGAATGCCCGTGCTACTTGAGCGCTACTACCGGGTCAATGCGCATTGACTTGCGGGCGGGGACATAACAGGCCAGCGGGGCCAGGGTCGCCAACAGGAGCGGGGCGCCCACTAGCAGTACCGGGTCGGACGTGCTGGCATCGACCGCCCGGGCGAATCGGGATGCCGAGCGTATCGAGGTAGTCTTTGCCTACGACGTACTTGTGCGCACTGCCAACCAATCGCGAACTTTCGCTGGCGGAGCCAACGGCGGTGAACGTAACCGACGGGTTGCCGTTGCTCGACATCGGCACAGTGTCCGTAAGGGTCGCGGAGGTCACGGAAGGAAGCCGCTTGACGCGCTCCAGGAGTTTCTGGAAGAAGTCGGCGGCCTGGTCGCCAGTGTAGCCATCGCGGATGGGGTCGAGCGAGACCAGGTAGAGGTTTCGGGGATCGAAGCCTACCTGCATGCCTGTCGTCTTTTGAAAACCGAGCACCAGAAAGCCGGTCAGCAGCAGGAGCGACAGCGAGCCGGCTACCTGATAGAGGACCAGCAGATTGCGCAGGCCCAGGCGCCGGTAACAGCGGGATTCGAAGGGGAATGCGCGGGATAAGGCGCGGTAGAGGCGAAGAGCTAACTTTGGATTTGGCTTCGTCATAGGTAGTGACTCCGGATTGTCTCTTGTGGCACGGGCATTCTTGCCTGTGTGGGTTTTGCTTGGGTAATCTCGCCCTGGGGACAAAACAAAGCAAAACCAACACAGGCAAGAATGCCTGTGCCACGTCACTCGCGCAACGCTACTACCGGGTCGATGCGCATTGACTTGCGGGCTGGGACATAACAGGCTACCAACGCCAGCACGGCCAGTATTAACGGGGCTCCGATGAGCAGCATCGGGTCGGATGTGCTGGTGCCGGCGGTCTTCGCAATTTGGGACAGTGCGGCCGACATCACGCGGATTAAGGCGCGCGCCGCCAGCAGGCCGAGGATCGTGCCGATGGTGATGAGGACCGCACCTTCCTTCATTACCAAGCCCAAGACGTCGCCGCCGCGGGCGCCCAGCGCGACGCGAATGCCGATCTCCCGGCGGCGCTGCGATACGGAATAGGCCGTCACGCCCGCCAAGCCCACCGAGGCCAGGATCAACCCGAAGAATCCGATGAAAGCGTAAGTGCCGAGCGCCACCTTCACCGGAAACATCAACTCATCGATCTGTTCCGGCATACTGCGGGTGCTGAAGGGCCGCACCTTGTCGTCCATGGCCGAGATTTCGCGTTGGACGGCGCCGACGGCGTCCACTCCCGGCAGGGCTCGCAGCGACAGCGTNNCCGGGCGCGTCGGCCGGCACGAAATCGAGGCCACTCCTCACGTTGCCGGCCACGCCCACCACTTCGAACGTCTGCGACTTGCCGAAGATTCTGGCCCGGCGGACGCCGCCTGACGAAGGCCCTCCAAACAAGAATGAGGGTTGATCGTTGCCGCCGATCTCGATGTGCCGTCCGATGGGATCCTCCCCCTTCCAGCAAACCCGCGCCATCTTCTCACTGAGGATCACCACTGCGGAATCGTTGGTCTCATCCGTGCCGCGGAAGGCGCGGCCGCGCACGATCGGAATGCCGATAGTATCGAAGTAGTCTCTCCCCACGACATACTTCTGACCCCATTGAGCGACCTTCGCGCCTCCCGCGCCTTCACTATAGAACTGCGCTCCCGGCTTGCCGACCATCTGCATGGGCACGAAATCCGAGGCACTGGCGGAAGTCACCGAGGGAAGCACCTTCACGCGGTCCAGCAGCTTGTGGAAGAAATCGGTGGCGCGTTCGCCGGAATAGCCGTCGCGAATCGGATCGAGACCGATGAGGTAGAGGTTCTTGGGGTTGAAGCCCGCCGGGGCGTCCGTAATCCTGCGGTGGCCGATTACCAGGAAGCCGGTGATCAGCAACAGCGTCAGCGAGCCGGCCACCTGGGCGAGCACAAGCACATTGCGCATCTTCAAACGTCCGAACTTGGAGAGACGAAAGTTGCCGCCTTCCTTGAGTGCGGCAGTCAGATCGGGCCGGGTAGCCTGAAGCGCGGGGAGCAGGCCGAAGGCGAAGCCAGTGAAGGCGGTCAGGCAGAGACAAAAGATCAGGACGCGCCCATCGGGGGCCAGGTTGAAGGTAATGGGCATGGGCGAGGGGAAGGCTTCACCGGACGCGAGGTGCATCACCCAGGTGGCCATCAGGAATCCCAACACGCCCGCGGCGGCCGCTACCAACAGGCTTTCGGTCATCAACTGGCGAACCAGGCGGGCGCGGCCGGCGCCGATCGCCAGGCGGACGGCGATCTCCTTGCGGCGGTCGGCGGCGCGCGCCAGCATCATGTTGGCGATGTTGGAACTGGCGATCAGCAGGATCATCCCGCCCAGCACGGTGAAAAAGCCCGTAAAGAAGGGCATGTCCTCTTTGCGCATCGGTATCAGCTTGCCGCCGGGATGCAATTGCGCGCGACGGCCCGGCTTGTCGCGGTCGGGATCGGCGTACTCCTGCTCCACCTGATGGGCCACCGCCTCCAGTTCGGCCTCGGCGCGGACTACGGAAATACCTGGCAGGAGCCGGCCGGTGACATGGAAGATGGGCTGATCGCGGCGGTCTAGGAGATGATCGGAAATTTCGGGAATGGGCAG
>PMTT01000283.1:14831-26290 GCA_003167275.1 Bryobacterales bacterium
GCCTTGCCGGGTTGCTCCTCCTCCGCGGCAAAGAACCGGCCCAGCGACGGACTGACGCCCAGGGTGGGGAAGTACGATGACGTGACGATGTGTCCCCAGGTTCGCTCGGTATGGCCGCCGACCGACACGCCGAAGAGCACCGGGGCTACATAGGCCATACTGCTCGAGAACACGCCGCTGCGATCGCGGTAGCGTTGGTAGTCCGGCCAGGCCACCGGCGATTTCATCAGCACGAGGCCGTCCGGATTCTTCACGGCCGGAACATCGCGGAGAATGAAGCCGTTCATCTCGCTGAAGGCGGAAGTGGCCACGCCGATGCCGAGAGTGAGCGAGATCACCGCGACGAAGGTGAAGCCGGGGGAACCGGCCAACACGCGCAGGCCGTAGCGGACGTCCTGCCGGAATTCGGCCAGGTACTCGATGGGAACACGGATCGCGATGTCCACTAGCAGGCGCAGCAACCCGAGCACGCCGTGCCTGCGCCAGATGGGCTCGATGGCTTCTTCGGTCACCTGGATCAGTTCGTCACCATAGGCATTCTTGAATTCGTAAGGGAACGCGCGTGCCAGCGCGCGGTACAGCCGGAGGCTGATCGCCACCGGCTGGTTGGATGGGTGAGTCATGACTCCGCCTTCCTTTCCTTGAACCCCCGCTTGGAGTGGATGACACGAACGAGATCCTCTAACCGATCGCTTTCGGCGGCCAGGACGCGGCGGCCGAAGGTGGTGAGCCGGTAATAGCGGCGCCGGGCGTCGTCCAGTTCCGGTGTGGGGCGCTCGTCGGACTCTTCGATCAGTTCCGCATCGATCAGCCGCTTGAGTGTGCCGTAGAGGGTCGCCGGCCAGAGCCGCACCTTGCCGCCGGTGCGGTCGAGAACCTCCTGCATGATCCCGTACCCATGCTGCTCTTGGTCCATAAGGGATAGCAGGACGTGGAACCAGTGGGGCTTCAGGGGGAGGAAGGTCTCGGGAGCGGGGTGCTCAGGGAGCATATGTATATCGATTCATATATAGATCGGTCAAGATCGAAAGTCAAGCAGAATTCCACGAAGGGGAATTCGGGGATTGCGGTGACTGTCCCCGGAATTCGTTGATCCGGAATTCGTTGATACAATCCGACAGCCGCCCGCACTTCGTTTCAGAAGTAAGGAGGCTGTCACGGATATGAAGTTCTCAAAAAGCGCGGGGATTCTGACGTTTCTGGCTTCGGTCCCGGCGTACAGCGCCCAACCGAGCGAGGTTCCGGCCAAGGCTCCCACCGCAACCTCTGCTCCCAGCCCTACCTCTGCCAAAGGGGCCGTGTCCTGGACGCGGTTTTCCGACCCCTTTGAGCGGGCCTTCACGATCGAGGTGCCCGCCGGATGGACCGTCCGCGGCGGGCTGTACCGCAAGGGCGTGCTGGACCCCCGCATCATGGTCGACGTTACGTCGCCCGATGGGCAGATTAACTATCGGATCGGTGACGCCAGCATTCCGCCCTACACCATCCCCACGCCGATGGGCATGCAGCTTGGGTTCCGGGAAGGCGCTCCCTACGGTGGGAACGGCAGAGTGCAAGGCATGATCGCGCGATATCGCAACGGGACTCAGTATGCCAATCTCTACGCGCAGGCGCGCTTCGGCAAAGCTTGCGGCAACATCGCGGTGAAAAGCATGCGGCCAGCGGACCCGCTGATGCGCATCGGGTTGACCGGCGACAACGCGGGCGAGGTGGTCTTTACCTGCGAAGCGGGCGGACCGAGGGCGGGTTACGTGTATGCGCAGTCCTCGCTCTCGGGCAGCGTGCATGACGGTCTCTGGGGCATCCCCATCATCTACAGCTTTCTGGCGCCGCAGGCCCAGGGTAAAATGGCCATGGAATTGATGACTCACTCGGTCAGTTCGTATCGTGAGAACCCGCAGTGGACTCAGGCGCAACTCGGCATGATCCAACAGACCAACAGGCAGATCCAGCGGGACGCCCAGGCAAATCTCGACTTGGTGCGCCGGCAGGCGCAGCGCGCCGATTCGCAGTTGAAGCTGGCGCAGGATTTCGACGATATCATCAACGGCGTGACTTTGACGAGAGACCCCACTACCGGGCAGACGCGCGAGGTGTTGACGAGTCAGAATCCGTATCATTGGGTGAATGGTCTGGGCGGTGTGGTCAGTACGCCGACTGACAATTCGCCTGGGGCGAATTACCAGAGGTTGCAGACTATTAATCGCGGGCAGCAGTAGGCAGGCAACGGTGGCGGGGCTGGAATCGCCAGGGAAACGCGCAGGGCCTGCGAGCACCGCCTGCCCCACGACCACGGCAACTCGCTCGAAGGCAGGGATTAGTCTCAATATGGCATGGCGGCGACATGGGATAATGAGATTTCGGCTCCATTCATGCCCAAGCGATATACTAGCCAGGAACTGGTCCAGATGGCCGAAGAATTTGGATGGAAATTGGTAAGCGTGAGGGGCGACCATCACAACTTTAAGCACCCGGGGAGCCGGTTTATCGTCACCATCGTACATCCGCAAAAGGATGTGCCGGTGGGGCGAGCGGTGGATACAGTGAAGAAAATCAGGCTGGAGCTCAAGTGATGCGATTTCTGATCATGCTGGAACAAACCGAGACGGGATTTGCCGTGCAGGCGCCCGATTTGGCTATCGCCACCCACGGGGAGAACATCGAAGCGGCCAAGCGAGCGGCCAGTGAAGCGATTCGGATCAACCTCGAAGCGTATCGAGAAGCCGGTCAAGAGCCGCCCGAAGCGCAAAATGTTTCCAGCCATCTTGAGAATCTCGAATTTCGGGATTTGTTATTCGCGTATGTCGACGTGTCCGAGCCTCAGGGGAGAATCGCGGCGTAGCTCTCGCGTTTTCCAAGTGGATTGGCGCGCTTCCCGCGCTTGACAGGCCGGGAGGCCTGTCCTACTGTTTCGGGGCGTCGGTTACGATCTTGGAATCTACCGAGAACTTCTGGTAATTGCTCCATTCGATCTCTTCGTCCTGAGAGAGCCGCTTGATCAGACCGATTCGGCCGCTGCCGGTCAGGAGCAGGCGCTTGGGGAGCCAGAGTTCCGAATTCACTTCGGTCTGTTCGAAAGTCATTTTGGCGCCGGGGCTGAGACGCGCCAGGAACAGGCCCCAGGAGATGGTATCGGTGGTCTCGGCTTCCACCCGTGCCCATTGGTACGTGGCTTTGTCGATCCACATGCGGCCCCGCAGTTTCAGCAGCATTTTGGCGTCGCCGCTTTTGGCCTTGGCGCCGGGGCGGGGCGCGCCGGAGACTACCCAGACGGGCCGTCCGTCCACGGTGGAATCGGCCTCGAGACGGAGGTCGAAAAGCTCGGGTATTTCCGAAAGGAACGCGAACTCACGGCGGCGGCGTTTTTCGGCATCCTCCAGGCGCCGCTGTCTCTCGGCGGGAGTTTCGGAACTCAGCCTGCGAGTCTCGCGATCGAGCTTCTTCTGCTCGGCGCGCTGCTCTTCCGGGCCGAGCGGCTTGCCATCGCGCTCCAGCGTGCGGCGGTAGGGCTGTCCGTCCAGGATCAGGGTTTCCCAAGTCTCCCGTTTGGTGGATTCCACTTTACCGTGGGTGTCGAGGTGCTTCTCGGTGGAATGCGCCTGCCAGGTGTAGTCCTTCATGCGCACCCAGTCGAGCTGGTCCTGTGAGATGGAACGGCGGACCAACTCGCGGGGATCCTGGGCCCAGGCCGCTGTTGCTGTCAGGAACGCCAGGAAAGTATACCTGTGGGGCCTCATATTCCATGATACCGTGGCGAGGATACGGCGGTCTGTAATCTGCACGGAGCCAGGGAGCTTGCCCGTTTTGGGGATTTCCTCACCTGGCAACCGCTCCCTCGGAGGGCGGCCGAAGAGACTTCACGGAGCCACCGAAGCCGCCTCACATCAGTCCGCGGTGACTACCAGATGTACGTTCCCACCGCCCCTGGATTGAGTCTGATGCCGGCGGATTGTCCCTTGTATTGAATCGCAAACGAACTGACCGATTGCGTATCGTTGGCGACGATCAGCACGATCTTTCCTTCCGGAGTATGGAAGGCCACGTTCGGCAAAACCTGCGTGTCTTCGATGACGGCCATTCGCTTCAATCCCGGGCGCTCCTCGTCCTCGGTCAGGCTGACGGTCTGGTCGCCCCGATTTGTGGATCCAATCCGTACAGAACCCGGACGCACAAATTTCGAAGCGTGGGCGACCGTGTAGTAGGCAATATTGAGAGAGACCGCGTCCCTGTCGATCGTGATGGCGCCCTGGCACATCGAGCAGCCGCCGTTATTCGTGTGCGGGTTGTTGTTAGGGTCGGCGGCGAGGTTCCACAGGATGACGTTCCTGCTCCAGTTGCGGGTCGTGTCGATGACCATCCGCTTCACCGTAGCCGCGATATTCACCGTAGGGCTGCCAGGTCTTTCCGTAATCATCTGCTCGGTAAAATAGATGTTCTTGTCCGGCCGGGCCATGTGAACTTTGCTCATAGCGCCCATGTCGCCGCCGTAATTGTGAAAGCCCGTGCCATCGGCGAATTGCGAAATGACGGGGTCGCTCAACAGGGTCAGGGGATAGTCCGGGCGGTCTGTGTTGTGATCGAACAGAATCAGCTTCGTCGCCAGGCCCGCCTTCGCAAAGGCCGGGTAGAGATGATCCCGGAGAAAGACTAACTGCTGGTTTACCATCCACTGCATGCTCGGAGTGTTCTTCGAATTCAAGGGCTCGTTCTGAATCGTGATCGCATCAATCGTGATTCCTTCCTTCTTCATCTCCTGAACGTATCTTGCCAGGTACGCCGCGTACACGGGGTAGCACTCCTCCTTAAGAGTTCCGCCCCTGACGTTGTTATTGGACTTCATCCAGGCGGGCGCGGACCACGGCGAGCCAAGTATCTTGACATTGGGAGCAATCTCGAGAATTTCCTTCAAAACCGGGATCACGTCCTTTCTGTCCTGTCCAAGGTCGAATTTCCGCAGCTCGAAGTCCGTCTCCCCATTTCCCAGGTCGTCGTACGAAAACACAAAGCTGTTCATATCCGACGCCCCGATGCTGAGCCGCAGATAGCTCACGCCCACGTTGTTTTCGTCGGACGCGAATAGTTGTTTCAGGATTTTGGAACGGGCATCCGTGCTCATTTTGGTCAGGAGTTCGGCACTCCCTCCGGTAAGCGCGAATCCGAAACCGTCGATTGATTGCATGGATTGAGCGGCATCGATCACAATCGCCGCTCCTCTTGCGGTGCCGTTGCGAAACGCGATCGCCTCCGGCGCCTTTTGGAACAGTGAAGACCGGTCCGGGTTGGTTATCCAGGCCTCCATCCGGCTCGTGGAATTGGTCTGCGCGGAAAGAATACCGGTATAGTGAACCAAGAAGGCAATCAAGGTTACCGTCGGGGTGTTCCTGATCGACGAATGCATAGAACGCACATGATAACGCCGGGCTGCCGCAGATTTCGTTGAGGTGCCATTTCAGGCTGTTTAGGAGCCGTAATTCTGCAATGCTGTACAATGAGACCATGCGGTCCTTGAAGTGGAGCACATCACACGCTGTATTCGTCCCGGAAATCGATGACGAACACAGAGAGATCTTTACGGCGCTCTCCAGCCTCCAAAAGGTCCTCGCCGGCCGTGGCTCGCTGGTGGAAATCCGCAAGGTGACCCAAAGTCTGATTTCGTGCGTTGTAGAGCATTTTGCTCATGAGGAACGGCTCATGCGCGCGGCCCGATACGGCTCAATGCGTTGGCATAAGCAGCAACATGACACTGCCCGCAGGCGGGTGGGCCAATTTGTCCCTGGAATCGAACAAGGAAACACCAAAGCAGGGCTTGAACTAGTCGAGTACTTGACGAAATGGCTCCACGATCATACCCGTCTGTCGGATCGAATGCTGGGGGCCTTTCTTCGCAATCAGCAGCGCTTTATGTGCAAGGTGACCTTTCGGGCTAGCACGAAACCGATCGAAGCCTGCGCTTGGGTCGATGCAAACGGCGATGCATTCGACCCGCAGACTGACGAGAGCGGCTCCTGAGAAACGCTAAGCCGGGTTTGCATCCGGCCGGCAACAAGTGCGTAACCCTTTCTGGATTTCGCGCTTTAACCGCAGCAACCGCTCCCTCGCGGTCGCGGCTCGGTTGCGGCGGTTGCTGATTCAACGTGAGTTACCGAGCCGCGACCGTCAGGGAGCGGTTGCCGCGTGAGGGCTTCCCCAAACGATTACAGCCCGGCCGGCAACGCGTCGGCTCCGCACCTCACATTCTCAGTATCATGAATTGGAAGCAAACTCGATTTCGGGGTCTTCCGAAATAATCGCCTGGGAGGTGGATATGAGAATAATCGTCCTGCTCGTCCTTTGGCAGTTCGGCCTGCTGGCCGGCGGCCGGCTCTTCGCCGATGTCGTCACTCTGAAGGATGGCCGCCAGATCTCTGGATTGGTGGAGTCTGGCAACACCCAGGAGCTTCACATCAAGGTCGGGGATCAGTCGCAGACAATCGATGTCCATCAGGTTCAGGCCATCCAGTTCGGTGTTTCCTTGCCTGCACCGGTTGTCGCGCCGCCTCCACCCAAAGCGGCGGCTCTCTCGCCTGAACCTGCCCCCCCCGCTGCGGCGCCGACACTGAAAGCCAGCGTGCCCCCGCCTGCAGTTCCCCGACCTCCAACATCCGCGCCCGCGGGAACCATTACCCTCGGCGCCGGTCCGGAGATCGCCGCGAAGGTCAGCGGGAAAAGCGCGGGGCCGGCTCCCGAGACCCGCCTCACCAACACGCTGACGCAACCCGCGTTCGCCAATTCCGATCGGGGGCGCCAATGACCGCCCGCGCTTCAGTCCTGTTCTTCTCGCTGCTGCTCACCGCGCAGGCGGACACGCTGATTCTCAAGGACGGCACAAAGGTCACCGGCACGTGGTGGTCCATCGACGCCAGCCAGGTCCATTTCCTGGTAAACAATCAGCTACAGCGTTATCCCCGGGCCGATGTGTCGGCGGTGACTTTCGGTGACGCGACCCTGCCTGCGGCGCCTGCGCCTGCGACCCCGCCGTCTGCACCTGCGCCTGCGCCGCCTGCGCCTTCGACTCCGCCGTCGGCGCCTACGACTCCGCCGCCTGCGCCTTCGACTCCGCCGTCGGCAACACCGGCTCAACCTTCGGCCAGCGCAGCCCCGCCGGCCCGTGCTCCGTCGTTGGCGCGACCTTCCGACGGCCCGCCGAGGCAGGCCCCCACGTTGACGCGACCTTCCGGCAGCGCGCCGCCTTCGACGCCCCAGCGCGGCGTCTCGCAACCGGACGAGATCGGGATGGTCTACTTTTGGAACGGTAGAGACCTTACTCCGCTCGAACGCAATCAAGCCGTCGAGCGTGGAAGCGGCTCCACTCCATACTATGAGATGCCGGGCCCCCAATCGCGCGTTCGGCTAAAGGAAGCCTCCGGTCTCGTGTTTGTCGTCCGCTTGCCCAAAGGAGTCGACCCCGCCAGCTACAGCCTGTTCCCCCTGTCGACTGTCAACGGCCGCCGGCGTACCCGGCCCGATCCCGGCCGGCGAGGCGGCCTCTTAGTATGGCCGTTTCATATCGACATAAACAACGAGTCCGGCTACATCACCTATGCCTTTACCGTCAAGGATTTGCCCACGGGCGAATACTCCTTCAGCCCAACCAACTCGAACGACGGCTACTGTTTCGGCGTTGATCCCGCCGCGCCCGGCCAGTAACCACTCCGCAGCGCGTGGAGACCAGTAGGCATGCGCCACGGCGCGCAACAGAGCGTGAAAAACCGCCAGGCATCGAAGACCCCTACGGCAACGGAACCCGGCGCACCGAAAAGCGCCGAGACGAGTCTCGGCGCGGCAGACACAGTGTCCGCGCCACGGTTTTTCGAGGGAATCTCGACGCGGCAGGCACGAGTGCCCGCGCCACGTCACTTAGGTGCGGGCGGCAGGTGGCTCGCGGGGACTGCCATCAGCTTCGTCAGATTGTCCAATACCGACACGGACGGCGCGGGGCTGCCGTCGGAGTTCCACATACCGTTTCCACGGCTGCCTTCGGGTGCCCAGTAGAACACGCCCGTACCACCGGCGCGCTTGACGGTGTTGACGAGGTCAACCATGAACTGGAGTTGGCCGTCCTGGGTGCCGGGCCAGAGGTTGTACTTGTTCTGGGTCGTGACCTGGTCGCCGCCGGTCTGCGGATAGCCGGTTTCGACGACCATCACCGGCTTCTTGTAGCGGCGAGCGGTTTCCAGAATGTTCTGTTGAAGCATCGCCGGATTGCCGTGGTACCTGGGGTAGAAGCTTTGACCGATGATGTCGTAATCGACCTTGGCCTCTTCAATGTGATCGAGCCACCACTGAGTGACAGGCCAGTCTCCGCCGCAGTCGATGTGCATGACGATCGGCACAGGGCTGCCCGCCGCGCCGGCGCGGACACCACGGATCCCGGCTTTGATGAACCGGGTAAGGTTGCGCCACTGCGTAGCTTCATCGTAAGGTTCGGGGAATGGGCCGCGGATCCGGCCGGCGTCCAGCTTCACATCGGAAGGCGGCACCTTGAGATAACCTAGAGGCCAGAGCATTCCCCCCGTGATCTCATTGCCAACCTGTACCATGTCGGGCATGGCGCCGGCGTTCTTGAACTGCGCGATCACGTCCTTGCTGTACTCTTCGACCCGCTTTTCCAGACCGGATACGTCCAGGTCGCGCCATGCGACCGGAGTCTCCTGGTGCTGCGGATCGGCCCATGTATCGGAGTAGTGGATGTCGAGCAGGAATGTGCCACCGGCATCCTTAATCTGCTTCGCCAGAGGAAGGGTGTTTTCGAGGCTGTTGTTTGGGGCCATGCGAACCGGGGAAACGAACACGCGGAGGCGGAACGTGTTCCAGCCGTGTTTCATCATAATGGCGAATTCGGAGCTCTCCTGGCCGTCCTCCTTGTAGGCCAGCGCGCCGCCGCGTCCGCCACCACGGCCGCCAGCAAGGGAAGAAATATCGGCGCCCAGGTAGAACTTCGGTGGCGCCTTCGCCGGCTGTGCGAATGAGTTCGCCGGCCCGAGCCAGCCGATCGACGTAAGGACTATCGCCGGAATCAAAACGGCCCGTGAACGTGAGAGGAAAGTCTTCATGTTGTTTGTCTCCTGTTGCGCATGCCTGTTTTGCCTAGCGTCTGACGGACACCACATACCATGGAGTGACCAGAGTGCCGATGGAAAGATCCCATCCCTGGGCCGTCTTCTTTGCCTGCAAAGGTTCGCCGATCGGTGCGCCGGATCCGTCGAGCGCCACCGCGCTCACGGCCTTGGCCCCCTGAAGGTTGCGCAGCGTCACCGTACCATTCACCGGCTCAATGAGAGTTGGGGCATGCCCATTGGGGTTGGCTACGGGTGCGACTGGGGGTCCGCCTCCTGCGGCCGCTCCACCGCGACGGCCGACGCCGGCCAACGCCGTGTGGCCCTCGTTCCATTTCTCGTCGGTGTTCTGGGAGCGGGAGCCCGTATTGAGAAACATTTTGCCCGAACGGGCGATCGGCTTGCCGTCCATGGACTCCAGTACGATGGTGGCGAAGTTGTTGGTGATGTCCGCGCTGAGATTCTTAAGCGTTTTCTTGTTCGCCTTGAGGAAGCCGATCAGTGCCTGGGCGCGGTCAGTGTCGACGGTCACCACCCCGGTCTTCTCGTCGGATAGATACCAGCTCAACTCCTTCGTGTCGGAGACGATGGGGTTGGCGTTGGACCCGGTGTACCTGGCGGTCGGCGCGCCATCGAACGACTGGATGCGAACCCCGTGCTCCAACGGTAAAGCCAGCGGGAAACCGGGCGTGAAGTAGGGCACCTCGCTGGGCGCGCCGGCCGGCTGCCCGCGTCCGCCGGCCGGAAGCAGACCGGCGTCCAGCACCTGTTCCTTGGAATACGTCCTTTCGATGGTCTGGAGCGCCGGCTTCACGTCGCCCTGCAGGAACATCAGCGCGCCGGCCGCGAAGGCGGTCATGCGGGTGGGGTCGTGCGAAATGTCCCACGCTTCCTGCATGAACGGCTTCCAGTTCGGGTCCTTCTTGGGCTCAAACGTGTACCAGACCACCATGTCCCAATCCTGGAAACCGGCGTAAGCAGCCATGATCGGCATGGCTTCGGCGCCGTACTCATTGGGGAACGGTTCGTCGGTCTCGCTGACCGTATACGGCTTGCCGGCAAAGGCCGTGCGCGAAACCTGCACGGGCATGGAGTGCAGAGGATCGTTGACCATCGGCACATTGCCTACGCCGACGTAGCTGTTCCAATAGATATGGCCGTCCAGGATGTCCAGCCTGGAGAGGTTGGCCAGCATGGTCCAGGGCTGTCCGCTGTGCCCGTGGTCGGCGGTGCCGATGATGGGCTGCTTTAAGCCCAGGTCCCGCAGGTATTTCGTCATGTCCTGGTAGAACCCGTCCTCCAGGGCCATGTAGAAACGGACGTCCGTTTCGTAGCGGTCCTTCGGCGCAGTGGCTCTCTCATTTCCGCGGAGGCGTGGAATGGGCGCGTCGCCCTGGACCCCGGCTTCCTCGCGAATCTTCTGCAACTGGTCCGGAGTGAGGTTGGCTTTGAGCCAGGTGTTGTAGATGCCGTCCAACTCGTCCGCGTAGAACTTCGACGGCGGGTTGTGGCCAAAGCCGATCCCGTTTTCGTTCAGGATTTCGACTATGGCAATGGCCGGCTCGTTGCGGTATTCGGTCTTGGTATAGGGATTGAGATGCGTCAGCAGGTTGTGCGCGTACTCCTTCTCCAGTTCAATGATGCGCTTGTCGTATAGCGTCAGGCCCTTGGCCCATTGCAGGCGCGCGGCATCGGGCACGCCGTCGCCTTCCTTGTACGCGCGGCCAACGTTGAGATTCAGGTCCATGTAGATCCCGTTCTTCTTGAGCTCGGAGACCAGGAAGTCCAGGCGGTCGAGCTGCTGCGCATCGAAGGAGCGGGTATCGTCCTTGCTGCCGTCGGTAATGCCGGTGGGAGCCCACTTGTCTACAAAGTGGAGGCGGACCATGTTGACGCCGTAACGGGCCAGGGAGCGAGCCCACATCGGGGTGTCCTCCTTGGCGGGCAGTTCGATCGAACCGGGGCTCCAATCCGTGAGATGGACGCCCCAGAAGCGGATGCGCTTGCCGTCGGGCTTCACGAAGTGGCCGCCCTGGATGCGGATGAAGCCGCCTTTGCCGGCGGGCGCATCATGGAGGAAGGCGAGGTCGGCCGGCGAGGTGGTGGCCGCGCGGTGATCGATCACAAAGGGCTTGAGCAGGGTGTCATCCCACTGGGCGAAGGCACAGGTGGAGAGAAGGACGGGGGCCCATATAAAAAGGGTTCGAGACGCGGAACTCATGGATATAGTTTACGATTTCTTGCTCCGCCGGCAGAGGCCCCGAAAATAAAAACAAATTGGCCAGTAAATGAGACGGGGCAAGCTAAAGCATACCGTACGAACGGTCATTCCTGGTCATCAGAGGATGGCACCTGGTTGGGATA
>PMTT01000869.1 GCA_003167275.1 Bryobacterales bacterium
GTTACGAGCATCCTACCAACCTGGAACGAACGGGAGCGGATCTTCAGGAAGCACGTGCACGAGAAACGGGACTTCGATCCCTGCGGCTTTGGCTGTGGCGAAGGCCTTGTGTCCGTCTCGATCCGCAGCAATCAGCCGGTCGCCTTCCACAACCACCCATTGATCCGCGTATTTGGCGCGGTTCTCATTAATCCAATCCATTTCGCGGCTTCGGTCGCGGGATGGGACCATTCTCATGCGAGATTGGTGCTGAAGGCCGTCTGCGAAGCGTAGTACCTCCTCTTGCTTCGCCGGTGGCAGTCGGCGGACCTTATCCAGAATGGCTTCTTCAAGGCTCATGCTGCGCCTTTCTTGATGATACCGGAACCGGCGCCCACAAGCACGTCGCGGCAGCGTTCTGGGCGAGCCCGGGGTCTGGAACTGTCAGCCGATGGCTTGCAGCTCGAATCCATTGAGTTGATAGCGGAACGTGGTGTGGCGGCTCAACTGGCGGGCGCACCAATCCAGACCCTGCTTGACGGATCCGGCTTCTTGCTCCCACCACGGCCCGTCATGCCCGTTACCGTAGTAGGGGAGACAGTGGGCCAGATGACGGCTGAACCCGGCGGTCAGCCGCGCTTCGTAATGTGCCAGGAGCTGGACTGCGTCTTCGCCGCGCGCCGCTGCCCGGATCATGGCGGCGGCGAGAATCGCCTCCCGGACTGCGTGTGCGGTCCCATCGCCGCAGATGGGGTCGAAGGCCATCGCCGCCGTTCCGCAGGCAATCCATCCGGGCTCGCCGAGCGGCGCCATAATTCGGGGCGACGTCGCGAAGTGTGCTGTCGCGGGCTGGTATTGGGCAATCTGTTCCCGGATCAGCCGGCTCTTGCCCGGAAGCGCCTCGGGGGTTGAGCCGACCGAGAGCAGCCACCCGGAGCCCGGCGCGTCCGCGATCAGAAACAGCCATCCGTCTTCCACCGACTCGATCCAACAGGCGGCTGGTTCCGCGGTGGCCTTCAGCTCCACTGGCGTGGCCGAGGCCATTCGCGACCCGAACCGGTGTTCCACTGACGCGGCTGGCAGCGGCCGTGCGGCGCAGATGGTCCAGTCGAAGTCCGCATCGGACGCCGCCCCCGGCAGTGACGGACCCAGGCTCTCCAACAGGCGCTCTTCGGAAACCACCACGGCGGAATGATCGAGTTCGACTGGACTCGCGCCTCGCCCCCACGCCACGATGCGTCTTCGGATTCGCGGCAGGCCGTGGAACAGCCCTTCGAGGCCGAAGACTTCCCGGATGAGCGCCTGTGCGGCCTCGCTTAGCAGGATCGCCGGCAAACGGGGACGGTCGAGCGGCAGGAAAGACACCGCAACGCCCGATCGGGACAGCAGATGGGCACAGCAACGAGCTGCCACCCCATCGCCGCGAATCAGCACGCCTGTGGGCACCCTGAGCTACTTCGCCCCCGTGGACCGGCCGACCTTCTTCATCGCCTGGTGGATCGCGTCGAAAACCCGACCTTCCACGCCCGGAGCGAACGGGCCGGGCTGGCCGTAGTAGACCATGTTGTCCACGGCCTCGTACCCTCCTTCGCCGAGGACGCGCTCGGACGGGATGTAACACATCACCGAGTTCGAGTAGGCGGCGACCATCAGAGGCTCGCCGGAATACTCGCGTCTGGCGCGCAAATCGTAATCGACTACCACCTCGCCGCCAAGTGCCAGCAGCGTCAAGTCCTTGCCGAAGCGGATCGCCTGTGCGGGATAGGGCGTTTCCCGGACGGGATGATCGAGCATGGACTGCGCGCGCCGCCTGGACGCGGGCGATGCCTTGGGATTGGCGAGATCGGCCTGGTAAGTCGCGCGGCTCTGGGGCGCGAATGGCAGCGTGGTGACCAGATAGGCGGCGCGGACCGGTCCGCGGAGTGGACGCACGGGGCCGGTCAGGACGCGCTGTACTTCAACAGCCAGATCGCGGCCGTGACGCTCGGCCAACTCGACGGTGCCTCGGGGATTGGGGTTCTGATCTCCGCCGCAGAGGGCGATGAAGAGCGCCGTGGCGCCTGGGTAGTCGGCTTCCAGCTTCGCCTCGGCAAAGCCGGCGTAATCGCCGGTGATCTCATAGAAGTCCCCGTTCAGGGTGGTGTTGTGGCACGCATACGCAAACAGGACGGCGCGGATATGACCATCGGACCCCGCGACTCGAATCACATGGACGTCGTGATCGGTTGGGCCCGACGGGTTGACTCCGAGCTTCACCCCGGCGGCGGTCGGCTCACGACGGTTCATGGCGAACGCGGCTTGTCCGAGGCCGTACGACAACTGCGCCGGCGCCAGATCGGCGACCGCCTGGCCAATCACCGTGACGAGATCGTCGGCCAGGCGCGCGGCGTAGTCACGCAGTTTACCTTCCTCACCCTCGGGCAGTGTGAACATGGCTGCGAGCCCCGGCCAGACCACAGGCCCAGTGTGGGTATGGGATGAGTTGAGGAGCAGGTGGGCGCGCTCGATGCCAAACTGCTGGTGGGCGCGGGCGGCGACCTGGTCCGCCACCTCCGCCGGCAGGCCGATGAGATCGGTGGCGACGATGACGGTTCGCGCGCCCGAGCCGTCGTCGATCGCGAGCGCTCTGGCCCACAGCGGCTGGCGGACGGCCACGGACGGGTGGTTCCGGCTGGCATATCCCGACATCCAGATGGCGCCGCGCGGCGTGATCTCGACCCGCGCGACGCCGGCGCGAAGCGCGGCCGCCGCCAATGGCGCAGCGCCAAGCAGTAGGCCAAGCATCACATGCAGCATACCGTTTCGGAAGTACGGTCGCGTATTTTCCCGAATGCGAATAGCGCCGACATGAGTGTTCCCTGTCCGCCGTGGCCCGCCATGGGGGGGCGGACCCCCTGGTCCGCGGCCGACGCCCCCGTCGGCCTGCCGGGATCGCGCCAGAATTTGATTCAAAGGGCGACAGCGGGTCCGGGGGGACCCGCGCGGACCAGGGGGTCCGCCCCACCGAGCGAGAGCGCTCTTCATGCGGCCACAATCGCCGGGTAAACTTTGCGGATGGCGGTCACAGCATCCTCGGTGTCGCGCTCCGTATACTTCGGCCCCATCATGACTCCGGCAAAGCGGCTGAGAATATCGATGGTCCGCGGACAGCACTCGCGGCCGTAGCGGATGGACTGGCCGCGCTCTGAGGCGAACGACGGCCATCGCGGGATGAACGTCACCTTCTGTTCGATTTCCGGAACCACCGGCAAGACCACCGACCCAGCCGGCCCGGAGACGGGAACGCCTTCGGCCTTCATGCCATCGGAGTAGCGCTGGCGTTCGGCGTTGGACCGGAAACCGAGAAAGATTCCTGTGCCCAGCTCGCCTTCCGGATCGGGCAAATGGCGCAGGCGCACGCCGGGGACGTCGCGAATGCCGCTGTAGACGCGGCGGGCGTTGCGGCGCACGTCGCCGATGATGGTGTCGAGCTTGCGAATCTGCGCCAACAGGACTCCACCGGTGAACTCGTTCATGCGGTAGTTCAATCCCGGCATGTAATGCAGCTTGGCGGGGAAATCGCGCCGCACGGTGACGTCGTGGAAGCGTACGGCGCGTTCGAAGAGATACGGATCGCTGGTGACGATGGCGCCGCCTTCGCCGGCGGTGATGGTCTTGCTCTGCTGCAGGCTGTAGATTCCGATATCTCCCATGGAACCGAGCGGACGCCCTTTGTAAGTGGCCCCGACGCTCTGGCTGCAGTCTTCCAGCACCTTCAGACCGTGCTTGCGGGCGATCGCCAGGATCGGGTCCATGTCGGCGGGGTTGCCTTGCAGATGGACGGCCATGATCACCTTGGTCTGCGGGGTGATGCGGTGCTCGATATCGGCGGGATCGAGATTGAACGACTCATCGATTTCGGCAAAGACGGGCAGCGCGCCGACCTGGATCACGGTGGCGTAGCAGGAGTACCAGGTCCAGGCGGGAATGATGACCTCGTCGCCCGGTCCCACTTCGAGCGCCGCAATGGCCGTGTGCAGAGCGGCGGTGCCGGAAGTGACCGCCAGCGCGTACTTCGTCTGCATGCGCGCGGCGTATTCATTTTCGAAGTTCGCGACCTTCGACTGTTCGAGCGAGTTGGCGAAGCGGAAGGGCTTGCGGCTCCGCAGGACATCGGAGAGCTGCGTTTGTTCCTTCTCGTCGTAGTAGAGCGGTCCCCAGTTGGCGGTACCGAGCGGTTGGGAGCGGACGGGCGCGCCCCCGTTGACGGCCAGTTGATCCGCGGATGCGGCTGAGGCAACACTCGCCGCGGCGGCGGTGGCCAGAAAGGCTCTGCGATGCATGGGGAGATCTCCTTCTGCTGAGATTCAGTTTACGCTCAAACACCGTGGCGCGGTCACTCGTGTCTGCGCCTTGGCAGAACCGCGCGCACGGCTTCCGAGGTGTTTGTTGAAAACGGGCTGGCTTTTTCAGCCGGTACCGCGTCACAATCAACCTTATGCCGGAGATGGGAAGCTCGGGGTATGAAGGACGGCTCATCGGGTCCTATCGGCTGAGCCAACGCATCGGCGAAGGGGGCATGGGTGAGGTCTATCTGGCGGAACGGGAAGGCGAGTTCCGCCAACAGGTGGCCGTCAAGCTGATCCGGGCCGGCATGGCCAACCCGGAAGTCGTCCGGCGTTTCGTCATCGAGCGGCAGACCCTGGCGGCGTTAAAGCATCCTCACATCGTCAAGCTCCTGGACGGCGGGGCAACCGAAGAGGGACTGCCGTACCTGGTAGTCGACTACGTCAACGGCACTCCTATCGACCGCTCTTGCGACGATCGGCGCCTCTGTATCGGCGACCGGCTCCGTCTGTTTGTGGATGTCGCGATGGCCGTTCACCATGCGCACCAGAGCCTGGTGGTCCATTGCGATTTGAAACCGGGCAACATCCTCGTTACGCCCGAGGGCCAGCCCATGCTCCTGGACTTCGGGATCGCCAAACTGCTGGACCCGGTCGCCCTCGGCATCTCGCTGCAGACGGCCAAGACCCGCCTGCGCTCGTACACTACCTTCTATGCGAGCCCGGAGCAACTGCGCGGAGAGCCGGTTCAGACCGCGTCCGACATCTATTCCCTCGGCGTGATTCTCTACGAACTGCTCACCGGCCACAGCCCCTACCGCGCGAAAGCCTCGGCCTCGGTTGCGGAGTTGGTTTATTGCGTGTGTGAGCAGGATCCCGATCCGCCCACCGCGGCCCTCGACCGCGTGAGTGAGACCCGGAATGAGGACGATGGCTCGACCGCGACCGTGACGCCGGAACAGGTCAGCCGGGATCGGGGAGCGGATCTCCAGAGCCTGCGGCGACAATTGCGCGGCGACCTGGATGCCATCGTGCTCAAAGCCCTTCGCAAGGATCCGCGCGACCGCTACGGCTCGGTCGACCAACTGGCCGAGGACATTCGCCGCCACCTGACCGGCAGGCCCGTCGCGGCGCGGCGCAACACCACGCGCTATGTGGTGAACAAGTTCCTGCAACGCCATAAGCTCGGCGCCGCCGCGGCGGTTTTGCTGGCGATCACTTTCCTGGGCGGGGTGGCCGCTACGCTGTGGCAGGCGCGCGTGGCGGCCCACCGTTTCGACGATCTGCGGCGGCTGGCGCGAACATTCCTGTTCGACGTCCACGACTCCATCCGCGATCTCCCCGGCAGCACGGCGGCACGCGCCCTGATCGCCAACACCGGCACCGAGTATCTCGACCGGCTGGCGCGGGATTCGGCTGGAGACTCCTCCCTGCAACTGGAGTTGGCCGAGGGGTATCTCAAGATCGGAGACGTCGAAGGCGATCCGTTCTCGTCCAACCTGGGGGAATCCGACAAAGCCATCGCGAACTATCGCAAGGCGCTCTCCATCGGCGAACCGGTCTTGGCGCGAAGTCCGAAAGACGGACAGGCTCGCCGGATTGTGGCTCTCGGTCATTACCGGCTCTCGGGGATTCTGCCTTTCCATGGGAAGTCGGCGGAGGGGCTCGATCACGCCAAGGAGGCGCTGCGCCTCTACATTCAAATCGCGGCCGCCCATCCCGACGACCCCGAGGCCGAGATGGATGTGGCTCGCGGCTACGAGGCAGAGGCCGATATTCTGGGCGGACAACAGGGGACTAACCTGGGACGTACCCAGGAGGCCCTGGATGCTTATCGACAGGCACTGGCGATGATCCCTACTCTCCCGCCCGGCCATCCGAGCGCCGTGCGCGCCGCCAGGAGCAGGGCCGTGATGTTGAAGAAGCTCGGCGGCATGGAGGATAACGCCGGTAACGTGTCCGCCGCCCTCGCCAGGTACCGGAGCGCCCTGGAAATCGCCGACGCGCTCTATCAGGCCGACCCCACGAATACCAGCATCCAGGCGGTGGTCACGGCGGTGCTGAACAGTCTGGCGGTGCTCGAAGGGGTTACCGGGGATTTCAAGGCCGCCGAGCAGCACTTCCTGAGGGTCATCGAGATCAACGAAACCGGTCTTCGACTGGACCCGAACAATGAGAGAGCCCGCGGCAGTGTCATCACTAATCAGACGAACCTGGGGAACTTCTATTTTTACGACGTTAAGAACACGACCGATGCGTTGCGCAGCTACCGGAGGGCGATGGAACTGCTGGAGATCCAATGCCGCGCCGACCCCAAGAAGCTCGTGTGGCGACAGCGCCTGGCGGAAGTTCTGACGGACGTTGCCAGTTGTCTGATGGAAACGGGGCAGCCCCAGGAGGCGCGCAGGGAAGTGCAGCGCGCGCTGGTGGTGTCGAAGGAAGTGGCGGATTCCCCCGGCGCGACCGGCGACCAGTTCTACAACTACGCCTACCTGGCCGTCACCGTAGATCCAGCCGACCTCCGGGATTATTCCGGCGCTCTGCCTTACGCCCTCAAGGCGGTTGAGATGACCAACCCGGCGCACCCCTTGTGCCTGCACGTTCTGGCGCAGGCTTACGCGGGGACAGGGGACTACCAACACGCCGTCCAAAGCGAAGAAAAGGCCCTGAGCCTGTTCCCACCGAGCGAGCCGGGACAGGCGATCACGCGGAACCAGAGGATCCTGCAAGAAGCTTTAGAAGAATATCGAACCGAACTGGCCAAGCGCGGTGGGTAGGGTATGCTTTAGCTTGCCCCGCCAAATACAGAGCTTCGGCCCACTGGCGAGAGCGAGCGAGGTGGCGCCGCCACGAGACTTTTCACTCCTTCACAAAGCGAATAACGAATGGCTGCGCCTGCCGCTCGGCCAAACGGCAAGCCACGTGCTATGTGGTTGTGCAATGAGGATGAAATGAAGATCGCGGTGGCGATTTTGGTGCCTTTTATGGTGTCCGCTGCCTTCAGCCAGCCCCCCCTGCCGGACGCCGTAGTGCAGAATCTGCCGGTGCCGGAACAAACTCAATCGGGCCAGGACGCGCAGCGCTCAACTGTCGAGGTGAAACCCGGCTCTCCCGTCCTCAAGCAGAAAGACCTGTGGGACGAGACCGGCTACTTCCACCCGTTTTCACGCATGCCGCGGTACATTCTGCAGGACCAGAAGGCCATCTGGACCAGTCCCTTCCACACCACGAAACAGGACGCCAAACTCTGGGTGATCTTCGGGGTGGCCACCGCCGCTCTCATCGCTACCGACAAACACTCTGTGAAATTGCTCCCCGATTCGCCGAGCCAGATATCCGTGAGCACATGGGGATCGCGTTTCGGGTCAGCCTACTCGTTGGTACCGATTAGCGCCGGTTTCTATCTGCTGGGAACCCGCATCCACGACGATCGGTTCCGCGAAACCGGCCTGATCGGCTTCGAGGCTCTGCTCGACGCCAACATCGTGGTGGAAACCGTGAAACTGGCGGCCGACCGCGCCCGCCCGCTGGAGAACGGCGGCCAGGGCCATTTTGGGGACAGTCCTGCTGGCCGCTTGAACTCCAGCTTTCCCTCGGGACATGCCATCAGCACGTGGGCCCTGGCATCCGTGATTGCCCATCAGTATCCGCACCCGCGAATCATTCCGATTCTCGCCTACGCCTTGGCGGGCACCGTGGTCGTATCCCGTGTAGGCGCGCGCCAACACTTTCCCGGCGACGTAGTGGCCGGCTCGGCCATGGGCTGGTTCATCGGCGATTACGTCTATGGCCGCCGTCACAATCGCGATCTGGACCACAAACCAACCATTGCCGAGAAGTTCCTGGATCACGTTCATCTAGGCGTCGAAGTACAGTGATCGCCCGCCCCACCTACTGCGGTTTGGAGGCCACGAACTTAATCTGCTTGAGTACTTCCGACTGCCGGTCTAACTCCATCTTGCCGGCGGGAAACTTGTTGAGACTCAGAATGTAGGCGAGGATGTCGGCGTTCTCCTGCCGGGTCAGGCGCCCTGGCGCGTCGGTGGGCATGGAGACTCGAATGCGCTCGAACAGGTCACCCATGGTCGATCCGTTCCAGTTCGCCACAAACCCCGCCCCGGCCAGTGGAGGAGCCTCTTCGCCCCCCGACAGAACTTGCCCGTGGCACCTCACGCACTCCTCCTTCGATATGGTTTCGCCCCGCTTGGCTTGCTCTTCGGTAAATACCCCATCCCACACGGACTTCGACGTCTGCCCCCAAAATGGGGCGCCCGTCAAGAGAACCATAGCCGTAACCGCGATTCGGATCTTCATAGGGAGTTGTCTGCTCTTGGTGGGGCGGACCCCCTGGTCCGCGGCCGACGCCCTCGCCGGCCTCCGGCCGCGGACCAGGGCGTCCGCCCCACTAAGAAACTAGCGATCCTCCCTGGGCAGGGTGAACGCCAGGTACTCGCCCGAATAAGGTCCGCCGCTGACCGCCACGATGATGTACTGCTTGCCATTCGCCATGTACGTCATCGGCGATCCGCTCTGCGGCGCTGGCATCAGGACCGCGCCCACTTCCTTTCCGGTCGCCTTGTCGTAGGCGCGCAGCATGGCGCCCCGCGGATGGGCTTCCGTCGTCGTCACCTGCCCGTCGCCGGCCACCACCAGTGTCTTGGTGATCAGGGTGCCAATGTTGTACCCGGATTGACCGGTGCGCGGAATGTCGATTCCCTTGAGCGCTGGATTATTGCGGATCGCGTCCGGGGTTTCACCATGGGGAATCTGCCATACGATGTCGCCGGTATCCAGATTGATCGCCGAGATGGTGGAATAAGGCGGCTTGATCAGCGGCAGACCCTGGACGGTCAGACCACCGCCACCGCCGCCCGCCCGCGCAGGAGCGGCGCCGTCTCCACCGGCGCGTGCAGCACGGGGAGCCCGGGTGGGCATCGGCGAATCGGCTCCGGCGTTCTCGCCCGGACCCATCCGGATGGAAACGGGTTGTCCCGCCGTCCCGGCGATGTAGCGCATGTCCGAGATCTCCTTGGGGGCGGCCACCAGGCCGATCGGTCCGAGACACGCATTGCAGGCATAAGCGTAGACGATGTGGGTCTCCGGGTCATACGATCCACCCGGCCAGTTCGTCCCGCCGCTCGCGGTCCCCATGGTCATCGTGGCGATGGGACCCTCGGTTTTGCTCTCCACCGGGGGCGTGAAAACCGGCCCGATTTTGTACCGGTTGATGATGGTCAACGCCTGGTCCCGAAGGGCGGGGGTAAAGTCGATCAGGTCCTCTTTGAACACTCCGTTGCGGCTGTAGTTGGGCGGTTTGCTGGGAAACGGCTGGGTCGGCGAATACCACTCGCCTGGGACCGAGCCCTTCTCGACGGGCTTCTCTTCGATGGGCCAGACCGGCTTCCCGGTGACGCGATCGAAAACGTAGAGGAAGCCCTGCTTGGTGGGCTGTGCCACCGCCTTGATCGCCCGCCCATTTACCGTGATGTCCGCCAGCAGCGGCCCGGAGGAGATGTCCATGTCCCAGAGGGGATGGTGCACCAGTTGGTAATGCCACTTCTTCTGGCCCGTCTTGAGATCCACGCACACCAGGCTCTCGCCGTAGAGGTCGTTCCCCGGACGATGGCCTCCGTAGTAATCTCCCGTGGGCGACTCCACCGGCAGATAGACCAGCCCGAGCTGTTCGTCCACGGAAATCTGCGTCCAGACGCCGGTGTTCCCAGTGTATTCCGCGGACCCGTTCTCCCAGGTGTTGTACCCTTCCTCTCCCTTGATCGGGATGGTGTGGAAGATCCACAGCCGCTTGCCCGTTTTGACATCGAAGCCGCGAACGTACCCCTTGTTGTTGCGCATGGTCTTGGGCGTCATGCCTTCACGGAACGACGCGCCGATGATCACGGTGTCCTTGGCCACGACCGGCGCCGACTGAAGGCCAATCTCCCCAGTGGTGAGATCCGGGAGGATGGTCTGGTCGTCTTCGAGCTTCAGATCCACCACGCCGGCCTTCCCGAAGGTGGGCGCCAGGGCGCCTGTCTTGGCGTCCAGTTCGATCAGCCGATAGCCCGGCGTTACGTACAGGATCCGCTCCGCCTTGCCATCGGTCCAATAGGCCAGGCCGCGGCCGGAGAGTTGCCGGGGAGCGGCCGCGCCCCTGGCTCCCTCGTGCTCGCCGTGCACCCAGAGCAATTCGCCCGTGGCGGCGTCCAGCGCGATGGCGGCGCGGCGCGAACCCGCCGTGGCGTAGACCACGCCATTGACCATCAGCGGCGTTCCTTCCAATTTGAATTCCGGACGGTTGCCCAGGCTATCGGTCTTAAAACGCCAGGCAACTTCCAGCTTGCTGAAATTGGAGGCGTTAATCTGGTCGAGCGGTCGATACTTGCTGTTTGCCAGATCGGCGCCGTAGGTGGGCCACTCGGAGTCCTTGAGATTGGACTGCGCCCAGGCGCCTGCCGCCAGACAGGCGATGATGATTCCGAACGAAAACTGTCGCTTCATGGACGTACCTCCTCTTTGTGCACGTGCATGATAGTTTACCCAAATCCAACGCCCGTGGGACGGGGGTCTTGTGGGGCAGCCAATCCTGGCTGCAGCCGGCTTTCAGCCGGCTCTTGCCCCGAGGCGATGATTCGCTCTGAAAGCTCGCATGCTGCAAGATTGTCCCAACTCTTCTCAGCCTGAGCCGATTTGGTGGGGTCGCCACAGTTTGGTCGGGGTCTGCTGCTCAGTTGAGCCCTCGTGTGAGTGCCTATCGCCCTGGCAGCGTGGTGGTATCGTGGGCTGTCACGTACACAAAACGGAATCCCGCTCCCCACGGCGCACGCTTGTAGAAGTCCTCTTCACTGGTGTAATGGACTGTGGTGCTCGGAACGATCTGCATCGTGACCAGGTTCTTGGCGCTGGGATAGATATAGTTTGGGTAGAGAATCCAGTTCTCGGCGTACAGGGACGGGTCCGCCGTGTGGTCGGGAACGTAAATAATGCCCACCTGTGCGCCGTTTTCGAAGATGAAGTACGTGTCGTAATCCAGTTGGCCGAACGCTGTGGTGAGGGTGCCCAGGCACACCAGTACCGCGACCAGGACGAGGGAGCGCTGCATTTTTGGGCCCAGTCCCGCGATCAGGTGTGCGGCGCGCTCCACCGCCGCCCTGACCCGCCGGCCGCCAGCCGCCGTCTCGTTGTGATTGCAGGAGAGCGAACCTGCCTTGACTGACGTTTTCACCCGCAAGCCGCCCGTCAGCTTCTGGTTGTGGTTGAGGTTGAATCCGCCTGCCTTCACATTGGTTTTTGTGTTCATTCCTGCCTCTTGCTGTGTTGTTCGTCAGGGCGTTTCTTGTCCGCCCTCGATCAAACAAGCGTAGATGGACCGGCAAATCCATCACGAACGTAAAGTTTTTTTGAGAATCTCTGCAGGACTACCAGCCTCAACGGGAAAAGCGCGCAGTTCTTGGTGTGCTTGGCGGTACTTGGTCTTGCTTGGCGAGAAAGCTTTTCTTGTCGGGCGGACTAACTAAACCAACGCCTTTCACGCCAAGACGCAAAGCACCGCCAAGACCGCTAAGAAGAGCAGTACCTGGCGAGAAGCCGCTTTCCGCGTCTACGGCAATCTACGTAGAGTAGTAGCCGGCGCGGGACTGCACCACCAGGATTTCCTTCTTCTTCTTGGCGGTGAGGTGAATATGGTGGTACAACCCCGGCTCGCCCGGTTGATCGGGCGTGAAGCCGATGTTGTATTGATTGCGCAGATCCTCTTCGATATCCGCGTAAATCTTGTCGAGCGGGTGAAAATGCGACACTTGGTAGAACCGGCCGCCGGTTTCCTGGGCAATCTGCTGCAGGACCTTCTTTCCGTCGGGCAGATTCTGTCCGCCGCCTCCGCCCGGATAGCCGCCCCCGGGATAGCCCATCGGGCGCCGCCGTCCCATTCCCGGCACGCCCATTCCGCCCATGTTGTTGCCGTAGGCTTCCGAGTCGGAAAAAAGGATGGCGTAGACCAGCGTGTCCGCCTTCTGCGCCGCCGAAATCGACTGGTACAGCGTCACCTTGCTGCCGGTATCCACGCCATCGGTGAGGAGTATCAGCGCTTTGCGCCCCTCCTGCTTCTTCATCAAATCGTCGGACGCCAGCAGGATCGCATCATANNGGGTAGTTGCCCCCCTGGGGGTTATTGCCACCCTGCGGATAATTGCCGCCCTGCTGTTGAGTCTGCTGCTGCTGCGGGAGGCCCACTTCCAGCAAATCGAGCGCCTTCTCCAACTGCGCCCGGGAAGCTGTGAAATCCTGCAGCAACTCCACCTGATAGTCGAAATGCAGCACGAATGCCAGGTCGCGCTCCGGCCGGAGAATTTGCCCGAAGAACTTGAAGCTGGCGGTGCGCTCGTCGCTGAGCACCCGCCGCTGGCTGCCGCTGGTATCTACCAGCAACCCCAGGTAAAGGGGCGAATTTGCCTCCTGTGAGAAGAACTTGATGGGTTGCGTGCGGCCTTCATCGTCCAGCGCAAAATCGTCCTTGGTGAGATCGTGGACAATCTTGCCCTGCTTGGTCCGAACGGTCGCAAACAGGTTGACCACCTTCACATCTGTGGAAAAGCTCGGATTCTGCTGCGCCTGAGCCGGCGGTTGGCCGGTCTCCCGCTGTTGGGGTACGGGCGCTTGCCCACACAAAAAGCGCGCCGCCGGAAACAGGGACAATGCGGAAAGCAGGCTCCGCCGCGAGATCTTGTTTTGCATTAGCACTTCGATATCCAAAGATGCGCGGCGGAGGGTTTTCGTTACAGCCATGTGGCGCCGGGCCTGCCCTCGCGACCACGGACCACGGCCGCGGGCGGCCCGTGGCACGTATCTGGGCCGCGGTCTCATGCCCGTCCAGGTCCGCGGGAATAGACGCGGGTTTGGTTCCGATGTACGCTATCGTTAGACGTGGCAAGCTTCGATACGGCTGACTTGGCCTTACACTTCGCAAAACACTGCGCCGATTTCAACGCGAAGAATGAATCGGAATATGAAAAGCTCGCGGATGCATTCTTGTCGAGTCCACCGCTCCCGGACATTCTGGAATGTAGTCGAAAACCGGGTGGAGACCGAGTGAGGTATCATCGATCAACGACCGAGTTTGGCGTCCTTTCCGCATCGGGTATCATTCGCACGTACTTTAAACCGAAGCCGTGCGCATCGTTACCTCCCAAGGTACCGAAGCTCGGGTGTCACGGGTATCCGGATAATTTGCAATACTTTAAGGCTCAGTGTTGAGAATGGAGGTAAGAGAATGGTGAATCTCTGTCCAGTTTGCGGGTACCTGATGAGGTATCCACCCTCCGATTTCCACATTTGTCCCTCTTGCGGAACGGAGTTCGGATACGACGATGCAGGCCGTAGCTACGACCAACTGCGGCAGGCCTGGCTGGTGGCTGGACCTAAATGGTGGAGCCAGGTCGAGCCGCAACCTCCAGACTGGAATCCGGCACTGCAGCTATCCAACCTGCTGTCCCCAAAGTGATTGTTGGCCTGATGAGCTTGTCGCCGTATTCTGGCGAGATGGTGAGCCTTAAGTAGCCGAACTGGGCCGCAACCAACTCAGCACTCCAGCTTGGCCAACGTCGGCGGCGTACGCTCGGCCAAGCCGTCCAGCACACGCTTGAGATCCTGCAAATTCAACGGCTTGCTGACGTAATCGCTCATGCCGGCCACCAGGCAGCGCTCCCGATCTCCGACCATGGAATGCGCCGTGAGCGCAATAATCGGGATATCCCGCCCGCGGCTGCCGGCGGCGCGGATCCGGGCCGTAGTCTCGTACCCGTCAAGGTCCGGCATCTGGCAATCCATGAAGATGACGTCGTACGGCCGCTCCGCCCACTGCTCGAAGGTTTCCACCCCGTTGCTGGCGACGTCCACTTCACACCCCAGTTTCCGCAAAAGCAGTCTGCCCAGCTTCTGGTTCACGGGATTGTCTTCCGCCAACAGGACCAACCACCGATTCGTGAGCCCCGAGACCTGAAAGGGGATCTCGGGTTTACTTTCGCGAGTCTCCGTCTGAGCGGGCGGCAAGGGCAGTCTCACCCAGAACGTGGAGCCTTCACCGGGTGCACTTCGCAGCCCCACATGGCCCCCCATGAGCTCCGCCAACTGCTTGCAAATCGCCAGGCCCAGGCCGGTCCCCCCAAATCGCCGTGAGTGGGAAGAGTCGGCCTGGAAGAATTTGCTGAACAGCAGGTGTTGGCTTTCGCGGGCGATCCCGATTCCCGAATCGGTCACCGAAATCACACAGTTGGGTTTGCCGCCGTTGTATGCACCGTACTCCACGTCGATTCGAACCCTGCCGCGCTCGGTGAACTTGACCGCATTACTGACGTAGTTGATCAGGATCTGGCGCACCCGGGCTCCGTCGCCCAAGACGGTGTGTGGCGCGGTGGACGGGTACTCGAGCCTCAGTTCGACTCCCTTTTGGTCCGCCCTGGGACGAAGCAGTTGCACGCTCTCCTCGGCGACAGCGTACAGGTCGAATGGTTCCCGAGCCACCGTCATCTTGCCGGCCTCGATCTTTTCGAAATCCAGGATGTCGTTGATCACCGAGAGCAGAGATTCGGCCGACAGCAGGGCGGCATCGGCCCATTCGCTCTGTTCCGGATTGAGACCGCTTTCGCGCAGCAGGCGGGTCATCCCCAGGACGCCGTTCATGGGGGTGCGGATTTCGTGGCTCATGTTAGCCAGGAACTGGCTCTTGGCTCGATTGGCGTCCTCCGCGCGCGACTTCTCTTGTGCCAGTTCCTGGGTTCTGAGTTGGATGGCCGCCTCCAGACGCTCCTGTTCCCGCAAGTGCCTTCGAACGTGCCTGCGCCACACCAGCCACCCCAGGCCCGCCGCCAGCACCGCCGATAAGGCCCAGAGCCACCAGCGTCGCCACCAGGCGGGGTTGACAGTGAATGTGAACCTTGCCGGCTCGGTGCTCCAGACCCCGGCCGCATTGCGCGCCAATACCTCAAACGTGTATGCGCCGGATGGCAGGTTCGGATAGCGCGCCTCGTTTTGCGGACCTTCCACCCAGTCTGGGTCGACATTTGACAATCGATACCGGTAGAGGCGGTCGCGATTGTTGAACAGCATGGGGGCCGAGAACCGCACGAAGAAATAGCGGTCGGAGTAAGAACATTCGGCGTCGGTGCGGGAGACGGTGGTTTCGCCCAAGCGGGTTTCGATGAGGCGCACCACCGGCGGCTGCAAAGGAGGCATGGGTTGCCGGCGGAAGCGCGACAATCCGCGGCTGGTGCCGATCCACACGCTTCCATCGCGATCGGCTAGAAAGGCACGGCTGTTGCAATCGTCCCAGGCGAGCCCGTCTAACTGGCCGTAATGCCGCCATTTCCCGCCAGTCAATACCTCGACGCCGTTGTCGGTGCCGTACCAGATAGAATCGCCAGCGCCGCCGGAGCCGCCAGGGGCGCTGCCGAGAAAAATCGCTGAGTTGGAGACCAGACCATTCCCGGCCGCGACATGCTCCACGCTGGCGCGCGATCCGTCTCACGTCAGGTGCGAAAGTCCGATGGCATCGTGGTACCCAATCCACAGGCTGCCGTCCGGTGCGCCTGTGATGGCGCCCACGCCGGTCTGCAGCAATCCATCGTGCGCCGTCAAGCGGATCCAGCGCCCGTGATCGTAGCAGGCCAAGCCTTGTGAGCCGGTCGCCCAGATCCTTCCCTGGCTATCTTCCGCCAATTGGTAAAAGATTTCGTCTTTCGTCATGGCGGGAACGGCTTGTGGAAGGAGTACGGGTACGCCGTCGCCCACCGGCGATTCGCTCCGGTAGATCCCGCCCAGCGTGGTGACCCACAGGAAATCCTCGCGATCCACCAGAAGTCCCCTTGGCGCAGAAGCCTTCTGCCTCCCCAACGGCACCGGATCCAGTCGCCCGGTACGGCCATCCAGCCGGAAGAGTCCGTTGTTCCCCGTGCCAATCCACAGTGCGTTGCTTCGGGAATGAGCCAGCGACAGGACCATGCGGGAAGCGAATTCCGGCCGCACCTCCCATCGGGCGGGCGAAGCCATTCCACCCTTCGAGAATGCCAGCCCCGCGCTGGTACCCACCCAGACGGTTCCCGCGGCATCCCGGTGAATCGCCCAGATCGCTTCGTGCGGCAGCCCTTCCTGGCTTCCCCAGCTTTCCCACTCGGAGTATCCCAGCCAGCGAGCCAATCCGAGCCCCGCAATTCCCACCCACAGGGAACCCTCGCGGTCGGCCAGGACGGTGGAAATGTCGTTGCGGGCCAACCCCGCCCGACGGTCGATCAATCGCCATTGGGATTGCTCCCACCGGCAAAGCCCGTCCGGGGTAGGCACAATCACATCGCCGTTCCAAGCCACCTCGAGCACCGGGTCGCCCAGAAAGGCGGCAAACGAGTTGGGTTTCGCGAAGGGGAGCGGGGGCAGGCGCTCGAACGTGCCGGTTTTTGCGCGGCGTACCCAAACCGCGAGATCGCTGAGCATCCAGAGGTCGCCCGAGCGGTCGGCCCGCAGGCTGTACCAGTTGGCGGGCGGCAGGTCCGCGGAAACCGGGGCCAGTTTTCCCTGTTCGACCGTGCAAAGCCGGGTCCCGCAGCCGACCCATATGGTTCCCTGCGGATCTCGATAGACGCTATGGGTGTTGTGATCCGAGCCTGCGGTCAGGACGCTCGTGCCGCTGAACCTGGAGCCAGTTTGAGCGCCAGACGCCACCACCAGGCCGTTGTCGGTCGCCAGGTACAACCGGCCGGAGGCGTCTGTCGCCATGCCCTCACGCCGGGCCGTTGTCAGGGGCGCGCCGTCCACCAGGACGCGCTCGAACCGATTGTGAGCGTAGCGGACCACGCCGCCACTGGTTGCCGCCAGAAGCGAGCCGTCCGCCTCTTCGTAGAGGCTGACGATCCCGCTGGTGGGATGTCCCGGCTGGGTGCTGAATGAGTCGAAACGCGAGCCATCATACCGGAACAGCCCGTTCTGCGTGCCTACCCAAAGGAAGCCTTCGCTATCCTGCAGCAGCGAGAGCGGGGCCAGGTTGGTCAATCCCTCGGCTTGCCCGTAGAGTTGGAAGGTGTAGCGCTGAGCCGGGCAGAGCCTGGCTGCTGCGGCCAGAATCAGGAAATAGCCGAGAGCCCGTGCAAATCGGGCGGTACTGGACAGCACACAAGACACTCTCGCCGAAGATTGCCACGATTCCCCCTGCCGGACAAGCTATCGATGGCACTGCCCCACTGTTCTCTTTGGTAAACCGTAGGGTATGCTTTAGCTTGCCCAGAGCACGCCTTAGCATGCCGCCTCGGTAGATATAAAGCAGGTCAAGGGCAAGCTAAAGCATGCCCCACAAGTGGAAACTGCGACCGCGCCGTGTCATGCTGGAATGAACAGGGCAAAACATGATCACCAAAACGGTTCGCTCCCGGTTCCCCCATGAGGTGGGTGAGAAGGTCGAAGGTTGTACGATTTTGGAAACGCGTGTCGTGATTCCTCCCAATCCAGCCGAGCAGCGGCGGGGAGTTTACGAGTATCTCGTGGAAGTGCCTCCGGCCCCAGTGGCGGCGAAATCGCGCACTCCTCGGGCCCCTGCATCCCCTGCTCCCACGCGGGCGCCAACCCCCGCGCAGGAGTCCTTCACCCGGGCGACTCCTGAAGAGATGGGTGGCCGGCTGATTCGCCGGTTGCCCTCCCGGTAGGGCAGATCCAGGAGGTGCCCACCACAAACAAGGCCACCACACCGGCAGTTTCAACCGTCCTGGCGCCCGCTTGAGCCTTCCGGATGCCCCAAGGCGTCCAGCAGGCGTTGCAATATCGGTGTCCGGGCTCGTTACTTCGCCTGAATCTCTTCCACGTAGTTCAAAAGCGCATAGATGCGGCCTTGGGACTCGTTCAGATTCGAGCTCATGCTGGTGAAGATCGTTCCCCAAATCGGCATGTCCGCAGACCCGTGGGCGGTGACGCCGCCTTCTCCCTTGAACGTCGCGAGGACGCGTTGTTCGGGGAATTTGCCATTGTTCTTCCGGCTAAGCTGGGTCAGGTCGCCGGGACTTTTCTTCAGCGCGGCAGCAGCGGGCCCCGCACCTTTGGCATCCTGACCGTGACAGACGGCGCAGTATTGACGGAACAGCTCTTTTCCAGATGTCGCCGTAGTGGGCTTGGCGGGGACCTTCGTGATGGTCTTCTCTTGCGCAAATGCCGCAAGGCACGACAGCCCCGTGGCGAGAGCCAAAATAAGATAAACAGGTACGAAATGTCGCTTCATACCCGGATTGTATGTCAATTCGCACCAAAGCGGTACGAAAACTGTGGAATATTTCGCCGGGGGACAAAAAGCCGTCAGCGATCAGCGATTAGATGAATGGCGCAAGGAACAGCGCCGTTTAGTGCTTAGCGTCTCGCCACCACTGCGACAATCTGGCTATCGCTCCAGCCTTCGACTCTATAAGGCCAGGGGCGGCGCCGAGCCGCGCCTTGCGCTCCGCCCTGGCCCGTGCTGCGAAGCTATTCTGCTGGGCCTGCGCGCTGCTGAAGGTCGTTCCACTCGCTACCGCCGCGACAATCTGGGCATCCGTCCAGCTTTGAACCAAGCCATAGGCCGTGCCAAGCCACACCTGTCCGTTGCCCTGGGAGGCGCCGAAGCCGGAACCCGTAATCGTCACCTGCGTTCCAGCAACGCCGCTGGCCGGCGAAACGTTCGAAATCGTTGCGGTATTTACGTAGAAGGGCAAACCATTGGTCCAGATTCCTCCCTGTTGCACTTGAACATTTCCGGACGTGGCGATGGGTGGCACCGTGACCACCACCTGCGTGTTCGTCCAGCTTACCACCGGGGCATAACCGCTGCCCAGCCACACGGACCCGGTCCCCTGCGCCGAGCCGAAAGCCCCACCGGAAATGGTTACCAGCGTTCCCGCCGGGCCCGAGGTTGGTGACACGTTGGTGATCGCAGGGGATGTCACCGCAAAGCTGAATCCGTTGCCGGCCACCCCGCCCACCGTCACCACGACGTTGCCCGTAGTCGCGCCGCTGGGCACGGTGGCCTCGATGCTGGTGCTGCTGCTCCAGTAGACCTGGGGGGCGGCGTTGGTCCCGTTGAATGTCACCGTGGGGGCGGGGAAGTACGATCCGAAGTTGCTGCCCGCGATGCTGACGCCTGTGCCCGCCGGCCCCGACGTTGGCGACAGGCTGGTGACGATAGGCGCGGTGCCCACCGTAAAGCTCTGCCCGTTGCTGGGCACTCCGCCGACCGTGACAACCACGTTGCCTGTGGTCGCACCGCTCGGTACGTTCACCGTAATGGTGCCGGGGCTCCAGGTGGCGGCCGTGCCCGCGCTGGCGCCGTTGAAGGTCACGGTGCTGATGCCCTGAGAGGGCCCGAAGTTACTGCCGGTGATGGTCACGGCCGTGCCAACGGCCCCAGAGGTCGGATTCAAGCTGGTGATGCTCGGAGTCGCCGACTGAATGTTATACACCGCCGTCGCCACACCGCTGTTCGTGAAGCCGCTGGCGTAAGCGACCGCCTTGATCGTGGTTGTCGCGATCAGTGTTACCGGGCCGGTGTAGACCGTTCCCACCGTGTCGCTCGGCGTAGTCCCGTCGGTGGTGTAGCGGATACCGGCGCCGCCCGTCGCCGTGGTAATAGTCACCGTCTGCGCCGTATTGTAATTCCCGCCTCCAGGGGTGAAACTCGGCGTTGCCACCAGGATGTTATAGACCGCCGTCGCCACGCCGCTGTTGGTGTCTTTGGGATGACGCGGAAGCCCGAACCCGTGAATCGTCACTAGGGTTCCGGCAACGCCGCTGCCGGCGAAACGTTCGAAATCGTCCGGCCCCGCATTCCCTCAACTGGCGACCTCCCTGACCTATGGAACAGTAACCTGTCACTCGCGATTTTGGAAAATGTGATGGTATTCTTTGCGGCTGATCTCTTCGGGGGGAAGGTCGAGATCCCATATCCTCTCGGGGCTCCTGCCAGGGCGCAGCAAATCTATCGAGAGAGTGCCGTGGGCACTTCTCTTGACCGCTACGTTATTCACCACAATCTCAAATTCATCCCCAACCTTGATTGTGAATTTATCGTCACTTGGCCGAGTCTCGAAGTGACGCCTGGACCACCCGCTCTCATCGTTGTCGATGTCCTTCGAGGTCAGGCGCTTGGTGCTATCAAGCCTCCGCCGTTCGTCCTCAGTTGCCCTCTCGAAGTGATCGCCAGCCCATCGGCAGAGCCCATTGAGTTGGGAGCAGTTTGCGTAAATGTTGTCTTCGAGGGCGGTGTAAAGGCCGGGATCGCTTCCTGCGCCCCCGCGCGCGCGATCTGCGAGCTTCAGAACGTGGTGTTCGACGCCGGAGGACGTCACCCGGATCACAACCAAAGAAGCCGGGTTGTCATCAAGGTCTTCGACGTCGCCCAGGTTTTCTTTGACGATGAACCAGGGGTAGCGGAGGTACCTCACGTGTAGGCCCTCCCGATCGACCTGGATGAAGAAATATGCCTCGCTGGCATTCCACAGGGCAGTTCCACCGGCGGCGGTCCGATTGAGGTAGACAGAATTCGTAGCTGACACCACCACGGCAGCAGCAATTACGACCGCGCTCAGCACTTTCGTTGTTTTCCGCATTGGCTCGTTCAGTTACACGATGTCGACTGGCAGACGTTGTTCAAGATGTACTTTGTGAAATCGCCGAGGTAATCCCAGTAGCCTTTCAAGAGCGTCCCATTTGACGGAAAGCCCCTGACCTGTATCCCTCCCAGAGAGTTACGGAGACTGGATCCTCGCGTCGCGTTCAGTGCGACCTGTATATACTCCAAATACGCTTGCCACGACTTCGAAAGCGTCCCTTGCGACACGTAGTATCCCGCATAATTCAGGAGTCCAGGACCGGGCTGATCATAAGCACCCGTCTCGATCACGACGTCATTTGTTCCGATCGAGTAGACACGCCAGTATCGCCAGCCAGCTAGCGGGTGGCCCACCAATGTGACAGCTGAGATTGTGTGAGCCACGGGATCGAAGCGCTCTGACATAACGGAAAACGCGCTTTGAACCAAGCCCTTATACCCCTTTAGTGTAATCGTTAAGACCTGGCCAGGACCCGTCACGTTTATTTGGTTGGAGTTTCCGGGACCAGTGAATACCATCACAGGGTTCGGAGAGACTTTCCCTTGTGGTGGTATCGTCACGGAGGCAAATGTCTGGATGAAGTTTTGGAAGATTGAATCAGGAGATGCCGTTTGTAAGCAGCTCGATGGCATTGATATTGCCGCAAGTCGGTATGTATATTTGGCCCGGTTGAACCCCGGGGAACAATGTCACTGGGAGGGGGTAGCAGACCAACGGGAGACTGAGATTCGGCAGCTGCTTCGTGACGTTGACTGCCCTGCTGGCCGAGACCTGTGGAACGGCGTCGATCTGGTCTGATGCGGTGCCACCCTGGGAATCAGGAGGTGGCGTCCTGGTCAAAACTTGCTCAATAGCGGTGCCCTGGCCTGATGCGTTGCCACCCTGGAAAGCAGCAAACGTGCTTGCATAACTGATCGACGGGGCCGTAACCAACGAAACCGCGCCGGTCCCCGCCGGGTAAGCCGTACTCAAAACGTTCCCGAGCCAGCCGGGTTCATTAAAGGCAGCTGTCTGGCCCGTCGCGTTCCCATTCTGATCGAACGTTATTACCGCCCCGGAGCCGTAGGCGATCACGCCGCCGTCGGCGGTGGCGATCTCCGGTTGGTAGTCCCCCGCCACGCTCCAGCGGAAGTTGCCGCTCGTGTCGAAGGCAATCATATAGTTCTGGGTCGAGTCCCCACCCAAGCCGATAAACGAACCGTCCTGAGCCTGCAAAACTGGTTCAATTGGTCCGCCTCCGGGTAGTCCCGGCATATTGATCAGGCTCGCGCTCGCACCCGTCGTTATCGCCATGCCAGCCGATGCCTGTGCAGGGTAATAGTTCCACGTGATTAGGGTTCCCGTGTCTGCGTTCGTGATGATGTCGGGAGTCAACCCACAGATTTCCGAAAAGCCACCCACCCAATCCTGGATCTGGATCACATTGGACGCGCCTGAACTGTCGA
Source organism: Bryobacterales bacterium (assembly GCA_003167275.1). Classification (GTDB taxonomy): domain Bacteria; phylum Acidobacteriota; class Terriglobia; order Bryobacterales; family Bryobacteraceae; genus JAIQFL01. The sequence goes on from PMTT01000869.1 coordinate 22,354, forward strand.
TGCGCAGCACCCGGAGGTGGTAAAGCATGGTGCCAGGTCCGGGGTCCGACATCCACCCGAAGGGCAGGTAGGCATAGCCGTCTCCCGCAATTATCATGCGACCACCTCTGCATGTTCCCGCGTTGCTGGTTCCGTCTGCTCCGCTGCTCGGGAACGGTATCGTCACACCGAATTTCAGCCCGCCCGTGGTGGGGTCAATCCCAACCACCGAGTCAAAGTCGCCGCCCCCGCCCGATTCGTCGTAATAGTGCTGCGTCGCGAAGATGGTGCCATCGGGATGGACGACCATGTCCCCTTTCAGTTCGGACGTCCCGCTGGGCGAGTACGATGCAGCGGGCTGGCCGGTAATCCCATCCAACTTCACAATCGTATCGAGATACTGCCCACCGCGCGACTCCAGTGCAACGAGGCCGCCTTGAAAGTCCGGCACAACGTTCCCCCACCACCACAAATAAGCCAAGCTCACATCCGCAGTCCACGCTGTCTTACCATCGCTGGTGATAGCCTGCACCGTGCCATCGCCCTGGAATGCGAACACGTCCGCGACCCCGCTCGGGCTGGGCACCGCGGGCACGATCAGACCTACTCCCGATCCGTTGCCCGGGTTGGACCAAAGCACCGTCCCCTGTGGCAGTGTGCCAGCCGAGACCGTGACGTCCACAGACGCCGTGCCGCCTATGATCGTCACGTGTCCCGGGGCAAGCGCCGTGAGCACTGGCGGATCGTCGGTCGACAGGCTCACCACCGTCGGATCGCTCGACGTCCACGTCAGTCCCGTCAGCGGTTGCCCGGATAGGCTGGAGTCCTGGATGGTAGCGGTATCCCCCACCACCATGTTGAGCAGGTTGGGCACCAGGATCGTCGTGTTGCCCGGCAGCGTGAGGGTAAGCGCATTGCTCCACGCGCCACCCTGCTGAATGCGCACAATCCCGGTCAACGACCCAGTGGCGACCGCGGCGACCACCTGCGTATCGCTCCAACTGTAAGCCAGTCCAGCCATGCTCCCCAACCAAACACTACCACTGCCTTGAGAAGCGCCGAAGCCGGTGCCGGTAATCGTTACCGCAGTTCCTGGGCCTGCCAAGGCCGGCGATACGTCCGTGATCTGAAGTATATTGACGCTGAAAGGAGCCGGCTGACTCCAGACGCCGTGCTGCAGGACCTGGGCGCCGGAACCCGATCCGCCGGCGTCCCGAGGGGCAACTTGGGCATCGCTCCGCCTTTCGACCCGGCCACTTAAGGCGCCGAGCCGAGTCTTGCGCTCCGCCCTGGCCCGCGCCGCCAGGCTCTGCTGCTGAGCCTGGGCGCTGCTGAAAGTCGTTCCACTCGCTACCACCGCGACAATCTGGGTATCGCTCCAGCTTTGAACCAGGCCATAGGCCGTGCCAAGCCACACCTGTCCGTTGCCTTGGACCGAGCCGAAGCCGGAACCCGTGATCGTCACCTGGGTTCCGGCAACGCCGCTGGCCGGCGAAACGTTCGAAATCGTTGCGATATTTACCAGGAAGGGCAAAGTGTTGGACCAGATTCCTCCCTGTTGCACCCGAACAGGTCCGGACGTGGCGATGGACGGCACCGTGACCACCACCTGCGTGTTCGTCCAGCTTACCACCGGGGCATAACCGCTGCCCAGCCACACGGACCCGGTCCCCTGCGCCGAGCCGAAAGCCGCACCGGAAATTGTTACTAGCGTTCCCGCCGGCCCCGAGGTTGGTGACACGCTGGTGATCGCAGGTGATGTCACCGTAAAGCTGAGTTCGTTGCTGGCCACCCCGCCCACCGTCACCACGACGTTGCCCGTAGTCGCGCCGCTGGGCACCGTGACCCAGAGGGTGGTGGGGCTCCAAAAGACCGTGGTGACGGCGGTCCCGTTGAATGTCACCGTGGGGGCCGGGAAGTACGATCCGAAGTTGCTGCCCGTGATGGTCACGGAAGTGCCAGCCGGACCTGAGGTTGGCGACAGGCTGGTGATGATAGGCGCGGTGCCCACCGTAAAGCTCTGCCCGTTGCTGGGCACCCCGCCGACCGTGACAACCACGTTGCCTGTGGTCGCACCGCTCGGTACGTTCACCGTAATGATGCCGGGGCTCCAAGTGGCGGCCGTGCCCGAGCTGGCGCCGTTGAAGGTCACCGTGCCGATGCCCTGAGAAGGCCCGAAGTTACTGCCGGTGATGGTCACGGCCGTGCCAACGGGCCCAGAGGTCGGATTCAAGCTGGTGATGCTCGGAGTCGCCGACTGAATGTTGTACACCGCTGTCGCCACACCGCTGTTCGTGAAACCACTGGCGTACGCCCGTGATCTGAAGCGTTTCCACGCTAAATGGGGCCGGCTGGCTCCAGGCGCCGTTCTGCAGGACCTGGGCATTGCCCGAACCCGACCGACCGGCGTCCCGAGGGGCCACTTGGGCATCGCTCCGCCTTTCGACCCGGCCACCCAAGGCGCCGAGCCGCGCCTTGCGCTCCGCCCTGGCCCGTGCCGGGAAGGTGTGTTGCTGGGCTTGAGCACTGCGGTACGTCGATCCAGTGGCTACTACCAAGGCAACTACCTGGGTGTCGGTCCAACGTTGTACCAAGCTTTTGTCACTTGGGTTGGCATTCGGAAGCTTCTGAATGGCTGCGGGATCGTTCCGTCCGTTTCCGCATTCCTGGGTTCCTTTGTTCCATCCCAATTCTCAACTCTCCGCCGGCCCTCGCGAGTCCAAGACCACGCTGAAACGACTTTAGTTTTCCCTCGAACGGCTCAAATACAAGGTTACAACCCGCTTCTCTGCCGTCCGAAGCGTGCCATCTGGCATGAACGATCCAACTCAAATCAGCTTCCGATTTCGTTCCATTCATGCCTGAATATCGCAGGTCGAATTCTGCCGATACCACATCGATTTCACCACCTACGAACGGTTTCAGTTCCTCAATTGGTAACGTGCGAAGAAACTCGACCTTGTGATCGGGTCCAAACCTGGCGCCAGCATCGTTCAGCGCCGCTATTACCTGACCGTCAGACCATCGAGGATGTCTGTTCACGTCTTTGGCGAGTCTGTCTCGGCGCCCGTCGACAGCCGGGCCCCCCACCGTCATAGCCATCAGTTCCTTGGCCTCAGTCTGCCAGTCAAAAATGAACGACCCGGTGAGTACAGGGGCCGAGCACCAACACCCGGCCGGAGTTCGGCCGGATTTGGGCTCGAGGTCGTACAGCTCGACCGTGAAGTGGCTCATGAGGTCAAGGATGATTGCGTCTGGTTCGCGGAGACGCTGCCCGTCAACGATCACTGGCCGGAGGAGGTGGTCCAAGCCAGGGTAAAGCCGGCGGATGAGCTGCTTAGCACGTGTGATGTAGTCGTCGGGCCTCGTTTCAGCGGTTGAAGCCGGCGTGCAAAACGCGAACAATGCAGTAAGAGCTAACGCAGTTCTACGATGGTTTCTAACGGATAGTAACATTCCCACTTCCTATAACCTGCCACCGATGCGCGGCATTCAGTGATACGGCGGACTGGTTGCCAACAGCCAGGGCAGCGTTGACGGTCAGGCCCTGCGCGAGCGTCAGCAGCATACTTTGCACTTCATAAGCGGCTTTGGTCAAGTCTATTTCTGCAGCTTCACCGGGATTTGAATAGACGGGTACGATGAGTGCCTGTCCGGGTTTGAGATGCCACTGACCGATAAAGTTGGCATCAATCTCGCAAGCGGCTACGATCACGATCTTCGCTTTCGGCGCGAACCCGTTCTCCAGGATCACGTACTTTGTTCCATCTTGGAGGTCAACCTCGGTCGCCCCCGCCAGATCGCCTGGGTAGAGTGTCTTTGGCACCAAACAGGTCTTGGAAGAAGGCGCAAAGCACAAACCTGACGCGCCCGGTTGACCAACGAAGACTAGCCCGTGGCCGATGTAATTCACGACCATGTTCGTGGTATCTAGGGCCGTGTTGAATGCAAACTCGGTGGCCTTATCCTTCACCAAAAGGTCGAGAGCTATCTGCGTGGAAGCAATATTCTTTCTAATGAGGTTGTAAAAATCGGTGTTGACTTGTGCTGTTGTGTTGATTTCCGCAGGGAGAAACATCTTGCTTTGCACGAGTTTAACGGCCGCCTTGTTGGCAGGTGGACCCGCCTGGTCAAAGAAGGCCGCGAAGCTCAAGCCGAAGTCGATTGGATTCGCCCTGACTTTGGTCAGTGGATCGCCCTGGTACTGGTACCCCAACCATGAATAAGTGGGCAGGCTGCCCATCTGGCCCGTGGCGTTGCCATTCTGATCGAACGTCATTACACCCGCGCCCCCTTCGATGGCGATCACGCCGCCATCCGCGGTGGCGATCTGAGGGTAGTAGTCCCCCGCCACGGTCCAGCGGACGTTCCCGCTGGTGTCGAAAGCACCCATGAGGCTCTGGGTCGAGTCCCCACCCACGCCGATAAACGAACCGTCCTGAGCCTGCAAAACTGGTTCTAGTCCCGGCGCGTTGATCAGGCTCGCGCTCAGGCCCGTCGTTATCGCCATGCTAGACGACGGTTGTTGAGTGTCCGGATTCCAGTAGACCAGCGTTCCCGTGTCTGCGTTCGTGAAGATGTTGGGAGACATCCCGCAGATCTCTGTAAAGTTACCCACCCAGTCATTGATTGGGATCACATCGGACGCGCCTGCACTGTTGACGCGCAGTACCCGGAGGTGGTATAGGAGGGTGCCAGGTCCGGGTCCGACGTCCACCCGAAGGTGAGGTAGGCGTAGCCGTCTCCCGCAATTATCATGTTACCCCCGCATTCTCCCGCGTCGCTTGGCCTCGGCACCGGCACGCTGAATTTCTGGGTGCCCGTGCTGGGATCGATGCCAATCACCGTGTCAACCCACCCGTTTTCTGTAGTGGTGGCGAAGATCGTGCCATCCGGATGTGGGACCAACTGAATCAGCATCGAATAATCGTCGGGGGAGGTGTACACGACCGAGGGCTGGCCGGTAATCCCATCGAACTTCACAATCGTATCGTAATACTCACCGCCACGGGACTCTTTGGCCACCAAACCTCCCAGGAAGTCCGGCACAACGCGTTGCGACCCATAAGCCAAGCTCACATCCGCGGCGCGAAAATGACCCAAAAAGGGCCGCTCAAGACCATTTCGTCACCTCCCCGGCCGGTAGCCTCCGGCGGAGATTCTCAACAGGGGGTAAAAGAAATTACGGGCGCCGAGCCCCGGAAAAATGAATCACCGCGGTAACGTCACAGTGAACGCCACCGGAATCCGGATCGGCGGTCAGCTAAACCCTTGCGGTCTCGTCCCTCCGTGGTTGGACGCCGTGTCTCGTCGTTTGGGCTCGCTGAAGGCCGAGCTGATAGCTGATCGCTGATAGCTTCTCAGTGCTTCTTATGGAAAAATTTCCGCTGCAAGTCGGGCCAGAATTCGGACATCAGGTTCCCGGTTACCCCGCCGAACAGGCTGGTCTCCACTCGGCCGGCCATGACCTTGCCCCGAATGCTCGCGGATGGGTAGTAGAGATTGGAAGCCCCGATCCCCATTGCCATCCCGAAGATGCCCGAGGCGTTGAACGCCGCCCCGCCGGAGTCCTGCCGGCAAACAAAGAGGCGACTGATCGAATAGAAGACGCGTGCTGGGACTTTGGCTTCGGGCCCCTTGCGGAAGTACCGCGGATCCTGGTGCAATACCGTGGCAAGCACGCCGGCGCTGAAAAAATTCTGCGTGCCAAAGTCGGCAAAGGCAGCGCCGAAACGCTCGCCGAAGGCGCGCCCGCCTTCGCCGTACTTGGGGGTCTGATTGCCCATCTGCGAAAAACCCGCTCCCACCACGGCGTTCACAATGTTGAACGGATCGACGGTCTCCTTCAACGCCAACGTCCACTTCTGTTTGTTGGTCAGAGGGGGGGCGATGGTGCCGTGCGTCTCCGTCACCGTCTGGTAATCCGGAATTACCAGGAGGATCCGTTGTTCATTGAAAGGGTCCGCGACTGGCGCGGGTGCCGGGAGAATCGGCGCCGGGAGTGTGGGGGTTGGGAGGACAGGCGCTGGGAGGACAGGCGATGGATCAAGCAGGAGCGGGGAGGGGAGTACGGCTGGGTAATCAACCGGGGTGACGGCTCCGGAATCGACCGGCGCCGCTCCAGATTGCCCAAATGCCACAGCGCTCACCAACAACCAGCCAATCACCAACGAGTTTGCGCGAGAGGGCAACATGGGGAAGGCGCACGTTGTCACCTTTGAGGTTACCGTAGGGCAGGTCCTAGACCTGCCCAATCCCCATAGAATTTACGCCTGTATGGCTCTAAATGGCTATCCGCAGAGCCCCCGCGAGAGAACAGGCAAGGATGCCTGTCCCACCCCTACCCAAGTCGGGTTGCAACCGATTTCGCCTGCAGGAACAGCAGCAGGTAATCCGGACCGCCCGCCTTGGAATCCGTCCCCGACATGTTGAAACCACCAAATGGATGAGCCCCGACCATCGCCCCGGTACATTTGCGGTTGAAGTAGAGATTGCCCACGTGGAAGCGCTCTTTAGCCTCACGCAGATGTTCCGGATTGTTGGAAAACACCGCACCCGTCAGGCCATACTGCGAGTCGTTGGCCATCTCCAGGGCATGCTCGAAGTCTCGCGCCCTGGTAACGGCCAGCACCGGTCCAAAGATTTCTTCCTGAAAGACCCGGGCGCTGGGCTCCACGTCCGCGATGATGGTCGGCATGATGAAGTAGCCGCCCTCCGGCGGGGCACCTCCACCCGCCACCATGCGGCCCTCCTGCTTGCCGGTCTCGATGTACTGCAGGATGGTCTTGCGCGCGCTCGCGCTGATCACCGGGCCCATGTAGTTGCCGGGGTCGTCGGACCGGCCAATCTTGATGTTCCTGGCCTTGGCCGCCAGCTTTTCCAGGAACTGATCGTAGACGGCGGTGTCCACAATGGCGCGCGAACAGGCCGAGCACTTCTGCCCTTGGTAGCCGAACGCCGAGGCGAGCACCCCGTCGACAGCCTTGTCGATGTCCGAGTCGCCATCCACAACGATGGCATCCTTGCCGCCCATTTCAGCGATCACGCGCTTGATCCAGATCTGCCCGGGCTGATGTTTCGCGGCCAGTTCGTTGATATGCAAGCCCACATCGCGCGAGCCCGTGAAGGCGATGAAGCGCGTCTTGGGATGCTGCACCAACACGTCGCCCACCGCCGCGCCGCTACCGGTGAGCAGCGTGAAGCAGGATTCGGGGAAGCCCGCCTCCAGCAACACCTCGGCGAATTTGGCGGCGATCGTGGGGGTCTCGCTCGAAGGTTTGAGGATGGCCGTATTGCCGGTCACGAGTGTGGCTGCCGCCATCCCTACCAGGATCGCCAGGGGAAAGTTCCAGGGTGGAATCACCACGCCCACGCCGAGCGGAATGTAGATCATCTCGTCGTGTTCGCCGGGAAGTTGCACCACCGGCTGCGGACCCGACAGGCGCTCCATTTCGCGCGCGTAGTATTCGCAGAAATCGATGGCTTCGGAGACGTCGGCGTCGGCCTCGGGCCAGGTCTTTCCGGCTTCATAGACCAGCCAGGCGTCGAATTCGAACTTGCGCTTACGCAGGATCCGGGAGGTTTCGAGAAGCAGGCGGACGCGCTCTCCGGCAGGCGTGCGGCTCCATTGGGCGAACGCGGCGTAGGCGCTTTCGACTGCGCGGTTGGCCAGTTCGGGCGTCGCTTTGTGGTGTACGCCGACCACTTCCTGGGTGTTGGAGGGGTTGACCGAGACCAGTTTATCTCCGGTGGAGATCCATTCGCCGGAAATGCGCAGTGGATACTCGCGTCCGAATTCGGAACGGACCTTCGCCAGGGCGTCTTCCATAGCTTGCCGATTCGCGGACAGGGAGAAGTCGGCTGTAGGCTCGTTGCGAAATTGCGTTAAGGTTGCAGTTGCCATCTCTTCCATCTTACAGAGAGCGGGGAGAGGGCGGAGGGGCGGGAGAAACGTTAGGACGCGGAGACGCGAAGACACGGAGATCGGAACGCGGAGAACACCAAAACCTCTTTATTCTTCTCCGCGACTCCGCGTCTCCGNNAGATCGGAACGCGGAGAAGAAAGGCAAAGAGAACGACTCGGTGGAGGTTTTCTCCGCGCTCCAATCTCCGTGTCTTCGCGTCTCCGCGTCGAGATTCTCTCTCGCACTACACCTCCGCCGCTCTGAAGCCCGTCTTCGGGTCGGGCAATATCCGGGCGAAGGGCATTTCGACATCGTGGCCGAAGCCGCAGCGCCAGTTCCCTTCGGCCGCGGCGGTGAGCCAGCGGGTCTTGTTCTCGATCGTTTCCAGGGGGTAAAGATCGAAGGCGGCCACCCAGGTCGGTTGGAGGTGCGCCACGGTGGGGACCAGGTCGGACAGGAAACAGAAAGTCTCACCACCGCCCGATGCCGTGATCACCATCATGTCGCGGTTGTGGCCGGGGGCGCGGCGCATCCAGATGCCGGGCGCCACTTCGGAATCGTTCTCCACCAGCGTCATTTGGCCGGACTCCACCAGGGGGTCGTAGTTGGCGTCGATGTAGCTGATGCTGTCGCGGGCCAGACGCTCGTGGGCGTGCTCCCATTCGGCGCGTGAGGCAAAGTACCGGGCCCGCTGAAAGGCGGGACGAGGGGGCGCTCCACTGGCCAGGATGGTGTTGCCGCCGCAATGGTCCCAGTGCAGATGGCTGTTGATGACGATGTCGATGGATTCGGGGTCAAACCCATGGCTCGCGATGACGGAGCTCAGAGTCCCGGCATCCGCAGGCAGGGCCATGCGAGCCTGCGCCCGTGCGTCCATTTTGTCGCCGCAGCCAGTCTCGATCAGGATAGTGTGCTTGCCTGTGCGCACCAGATAGCAGTTGAAGGCGAGCTCGATGCGATTCAGGTCGTCGGCAGCGGTCTTCCGGCTCCACAGGGTCTTCGGCACCACGCCGAACAATGCCCCGCCGTCCCACCGGTAGGTGGCGTATCGAATGTGGAAAACTTCAACATCACCCAGTAGCAGACTGGCGGACGGCGAGGGCATGCGCTTCGAGGTCAGCCTTTGACCAGCTTGCGGCCGCGCTCGAACAGCTCGGCGGCGTCTTCCACCAGCTTACGGCCGCGCTCGAACATCTCCTTCCCGGCTTCCGCGATGTCCTTGCTGGTCTCGGTGACGGCTTCGCGGCCCTGCTGGGTCTTGTCGGAAATGAACTGGCGCGTGTCTTTGCCGCTCTTAGGAGCGTAGAGAATGGCCACGGTCGCGCCGATGATCGCGCCAGTCAGCAACCATGCAAGGCTATTCGATCCGGATTCCTGTGCGTCTGTATCTTCATCGTGAGTATCGGACATTACTAGTGCCTCCGCGGGAACGCTGCTTTCTGCTGCTCCCTTCACATTCTGCGATATCCTTGAGGCATGGCGCAAGATCCCGAGGACGATGAAGCACCGCAGGACGAGAGTTCGATCGATCCGTCGCACGATTTCGACATGGCCACGCTGTTCAGTTCGCAGGGCGTCGATGCGGAGATGGAAGCGGACGTAATCCACGGGATTTTGGAATCGAACGGGGTCCCCTCGATGGTGGTCCGGGCCACCGGACTTTCACCGCTCGGATTCGAGGTGCAAGTGCCCCGCATCCGTTTCGAAGAGGCCGAACGGTTGATAGCCGAAGCGAAAGCCGCCGGCCCAGAAGCCGCAGCCGAAGCAGAAGCAGCCTCCGAAGGGTAATTATGGTGGCAGCCCAATTACCCCGGTGCTGCTGCTCCCCTGGTGGGACAGGCGGTTTCGCCTGTCCAAGCCGCTTTAACCGGCTTCGCCGGCTGACAGGCTAAACCGCCTGTCCCACCAGGACCCGTCCGCCTTATCGGCCCTCTCGGCGTGATTTGGCGGATTCGCCCTGCTGCTGGCGGCTATCGGCCTTTATGGGAGACTCGCCTATGCGGTGGTGGAGCGCACGCGGGAGATCGGCATCCGGCTCGCCTTGGGTGCGGCCCGGAGTGTCGTGATGTGGGCCATTCTCCGCCAGGTATTGGCCCTGGTCCTCAGCGGCATCGCGATCGGACTGCCACTGACGATCCTCGCCGCGCGGGCGATACACAGCTTGCTGTTCGGCCTGCCCCCGTTCGATCCCTCGACGCTCAGTGCCGTCGCGATCGTGATCTTGGGAACTTCGATCCTGGCTGCGTCGATTCCCGTCCGCCGCGCCGCGTGCGTGGACCCGATGGTGGCGCTGCGTGCTACAAGGCAGAATGCCTGTGCCACGGTTAGTGGTCCCGATCTGTTACCAGGTCGGTCACCGTCATCAGCGCCCGCTGATAGGGAGTCTCGGGGAACTCGCCGATGATCTGCCGCGCTTTATCGGTGAATGCCTGGGCGCGGTCTTTCACGCGCTCGATGCCGTGATGCTTCTCCAGCAACGCCAGAATCCTGGAGAAGGGGACCTCGTCGTAATTACGCTGCTCCAGAATCGTCTCCACCAGGCGCCGCTCGGCGGGCGAGGCGCACTCCAGCGCGTAGACCAGCGGGAGCGTCACCTTGCCCTCCCGCAGATCGCCGCCGACCGGCTTGCCCAGCGTCTTTTCCCGCGCCGTGAAATCCAACATGTCGTCGATCAACTGGAAGGCCATGCCCAGATTCCAGGCGTATTCCCCCAACTTCTCCCGCAATTGCGTATCGCTCTGAGCCGACAGCGCGCCCAACCGCGCGCATACGGAAAACAGGCCAGCCGTCTTGCGGTGCACCAGTTCCATGCAATCGGCCTCGCTCACGTCGATGCAACCGATCCGTTCGAGCTGCAACAGTTCGCCCTCCACCATCATCTGGGTGAGGCCGATCAGCAGGTCCAGAATCTGAAAGTTGCGCTCGCGCAAGGCGATCTGGAAGGCCTGCATGTAGAGCCAGTCGCCCGCCAGCACGCAGGTGTGATTGCCCCATTTCACGTTGGTGGAGGGACGCCCGCGGCGGGTCTCCGCGGCATCGATCACATCGTCATGCACCAGTGTGGCGGCGTGAATCAGTTCGACTACCGCGCCCAGTTGGATGGCGGTCGAGTCCGGCCCGAACGAGGCGCCCGCGAACTTGGCGGAAAGCAGAAGCAACGCCGGGCGCAGCCGTTTCCCGCCGCTCGAATGCAGATATTGCCCGATCGCAGTGACCGTATCCAGTGGCGCTACCGACTCGGCCGTGAGCTTCTTTTCGACATGATCCAGCTCATCCTGGATCAGGTTGAAAAGCTCCCGCGCGGTGAGGGCCTGCCTCAGCTTGCCTAAATTCATGTAAGTTAACCAGTTTACCCATTACGCGACCCACGCCGCAAACTTGGGACCTAGAGGTTACACATTTTCCCTGGTCGGAGGTCGACAGGCCGGGAGGCCTGTCCTACAGAACAGGCGGTCGAAGTTGGCGGTGGTGAGGCCGGCGATTGCCTCCGCAGTGCTGCCGCGCACTTCCGCCAGGCGCTTCACGGTTTCCACCACAAATGACGGCTCGTTGCGCTTTCCACGATGAGGCACGGGGGCCAGGTAGGGGCAGTCGGTCTCGACCAACAGCCGGTCGTCCGGCGTGATCCGCGCGGCCTGGCGGACCGTCTCGGCCTTCGGAAAGGTCAGCACTCCGCCGAAACTCAGGTGAAACCCCAGCGCCAGGGCTTCGCGCGCCTGCTCTTCATCGCCGGTGAAGCAGTGCATGATGCCCGCGCCCCGCCAGCGCTCCCGCAGGATCGCCATGGTGTCGGGCCAGGCTTCGCGGGTGTGGATCACGATCGGTTTCCCGGTTTCGGCAGCGATCTCCAGTTGCTTCTCGAACACCGCGCGCTGCACCTCGCGGGGCGAAAAGTCGTAGTGGTAGTCCAGACCGATCTCGCCCACCGCCAGGACTTTGGGATGCGTGGCCAGGTCGCGCAACTCCGCGAAGGTCTCTGCCGTGGCCTTCGAAGCGTCGTGCGGATGGACGCCGATGGTGGCGAAGAGGAATGGATACCGTTCCGCCTGCCGGATCGCGGTGCGCAGATCGGGCGGTCCATCGCCCGTCCCGATCGCCATCATCCGCTCCACGCCTGCGGCCAGCGCGCGCTCGATCACCTGTTCGCGGTCGGTATCGAACTTGGAGTCGTCCAGGTGGCAATGCGAATCCACCAGGCCCGTCACTTGAGCCGCGCCCCCACTGGGATATCCTCGTGGAATCCCGCCAGGACGGGCTTGCCGCCTTCCACGGACGCGGCGACGATCATGCCGTTCGACAGGATGCCCTTCAGCTTGCGCGGCTGCAGGTTGGCCACGATCACCACTTTGCGGTTCAGCATTTGCTCGGGCATGTAGGCTTCGGCGATGCCGGCCACGATGGTGCGGGGCTGGGGTTCGCCGATATCGACGGTCAGGTGAAGCAGTTTGTCGGAGCCCTTGACGGGCTCGGCGGTCAGGACCCGGCCGACGCGGAGATCGACCTTGGCGAAGTCTTCGACGGGGATTTTGGTCGGCCCTTCGGTAGCGGCGGCGGGGGCTTCCGGCTTCTTTCCGAGCATCGCCTGCTGTGCGGCAGTTACTTCTACCTCGAGGGCGCGCATCTTGGCTTCGGCGTCTTTCAGTTCGATTCGCGGGAACACGGGGGAGACTTCGCCGATCTGCTGGCCGGGCTGTAGGCCGCCCCATTTCAGGGTCTCGAACCGTACCGATGCGATGGGTTCAGTCATGCCGAGTTGCTTCCAGATCTTCGCGGCGGATTCCGGCAGTATGGGGTAGACCAGCGCGGTGATGATGCGCAGCGCTTCGGCAGCGGTGTAGAGCGTGTCATTCAACTGCTTCTGCGACCCTTCGTCCGTTTGTCGAGCCAGTTTCCACGGCGCCGTCTGCACGATGTGCTTGTCGACCGCAGAAATCACTTCCCACACGGTCTCCAGGCCCTTGGAGAACTCAAAACCCTCGAACAGCTCCTGGACCCTCTGAATGGCGACGGTCGCCGCATTCGCGATATGCGACTCCGCGCACTCTGGAATTACGCCCTTCCGATACTGATGGATCATGGTCAGCGTGCGGCTGGCAAGATTGCCCAGCCCATTGGCCAGGTCGGAATTATAGCGGCCCACCAGGGCGTCGTAGCTGAAGCTGCCATCCTGACCGAATACCACCTCGCGCATCAGGAAGTAGCGCAAGGCATCCGCGCCCATTACCTTCTGGATGGGCTCCGCGCGCACGATATTGCCGCGCGACTTGCTCATCTTGCTCTCTTCGAACAGCAGCCACCCATGGGCGAAGATGCGCTTGGGCAGTTCGAGCCCCGCCGCCTTCAGGAAACACGGCCAGAAGACCGCGTGGAACCGCACGATCTCCTTGCCGATCAGGTGCAGGTCGGCGGGCCACAGCCCTTTGCCATCCACCGCGCTCATGTAGGTGGTCAGCGCATCGAACCAGACGTAGAAAACGTGCGGCGCTTCCCCGGCTACCGGAATGCCCCACTTGAGGTTCGTGCGGGTGATCGAGAGGTCATTCAACCCCTGGCGCACGAAGCCGAGGACTTCATTGCGCCGCGTCTCCGGCTGGATGAAATCGGGCTGCGTCTCGTAGAGTTCCAGCAGCCAGTCGGTGAACGCGGACAGCTTGAAGAAGAAGTTCTCTTCGGTGACGGTCTCGGTGGGCCGCCCGCAATCGGGGCAGGGATCGCCGGGCTTGGCCTCATTGACGTAGAGATTGTCGAAGATGCAATACTGCCCGCTGTACGAGCCTTTGTAGATGTAGCCGTTGGCGCGGCACCGGTCGAACAGGTCCTGGACCACGCGCGCGTGTTGCGGGCTGGTGGTGCGCTGGAAGTAGTCGATCTCCAGGCCGAGCATCTGCCATTGCCGCGCGAACTCGGCGGCGATCACGTCGCAGAATTCCTTGGGCGTCTTGCCCGCGCGCTCGGCGGCGCGCTCCACATTCACGCCGTGCTCGTCGGAACCCGTGGTCAGCACGGCATCGAATCCCTGCATGCGCTTGAAGCGCTTGATCGCGTCCGCAACCATGGTGGTGTAGGCGTGGCCGATGTGCGGCGCGCCGTTGACGTAGTAAATCGGAGTGGTGAGATAGTATTTCATCTTGATGTTTTCAGGTACGCGTAGTTGGCTTCGGCGATGATGTGTTTCAATGCTACACCGGATTCCATGGCCAACCGGCGGCAGTCCTCGTATTCGGGGGCGTAGTTCCCTTCTCCGGAAACCTTCACCCGCACTTTGCCATAAGGCGTCTCGACCTCGGTCCAGGAGCGCGACTGGACGCGCCGCTC
>PMTT01000081.1 GCA_003167275.1 Bryobacterales bacterium
GAGAAGATCCGGCCGGCCGAGGCAGAGCGGGAAGCCAACATCATTGCCGCCCAAGCCACCAAGCAGACCGCGATCATACAGGCCGAGGCTGGCAAGCAGACGGCGATCATTCAGGCCGAAGCGGCGTTCGCCACCGCCGAAAAGAACGCTGACGCCGTTCGCATCAAGGCGGAGGCCGAAGCCACCGCCATCGCCAAGAGGGGCCAGGGCGAAGCCGATGCAACCAAGTCCAAGCTGCTGGCTGAGGCCGATGGCCAAAGAGCCAAGCTGCTGGCCGCGGCGGAGGGCGAAAAAGCCAGGCTGTTGGCTGGAGCAGCCGGCCAGGAAGCCGCCCTGCTTGCGGAGGCCCGCGGTAAGCGCGAGTTGGCGGAGGCCTTGGCGAAGCTCGATTCCACGGGCCGCCTGCTGCAGATTCTGGACGCCGCGCCCAGGGTAGCCGAGGCGTTCGGCGAGGCGCTTGCCAAGGCGCTTGGCCCGCAAGGCCTGGCCAACGTGTTCGGCCAGATCGCGGCGCCGCTGGGGAATGTCGACAGCATCCGAATCCTCGATCTCGGCGGCGCCTCCGGCAACGGGGCCAATCCCCTCGCCAAGCTGACCGGCATCGGGCCCAAGGTGGTCTTCGACTTCGTCGCGCAGGCGCAGGCCCTGGGCTTCGGGCCGCTGCTCGAAAAGGTGGGACTCACGCCTGCCCTGCTGAAGGAACTGGACCTCACCGACGGACATCCCAAGCCGGGAGCGGGCGCTTGAGCTTCGAGTAACCCACATGGCGCAACTGAACCTGGAGCCGCCCAAGGCGCTCATCATTCACTGCGGCGACCCGAGATTCCAGAAAGCATTCCGCGAGTTCAAGAGCGAGAAACTGGGCCTGGAGGAAGGCCAGTACATCCCGCTGATTGTGCCCGGCAGCGTTGCTTCGCTGTGCGTGGGGACATTTCTTCCGAAGAATCTGAAGATCATGCGGGAGCAGATCGAGCTGCTCCTGAAGCACTATGCGACCGAGAGGATCATCCTGATCAATCACGAAGGATGCCGGTCGTACGGCGCGATGGTAGCGAAACTCCAGCACGTTCTCACCAGCGACGTAAACGCAAAACAGATGGAGGATCTGGAGTTCGCAGCCGGCCTCATCCGGCAGATCTCGCAGCGCTACGGCGCGCACCCCAAAGTCGAGCTATACATGGCCCGCGTCCGAAAAGAAGACGGCGAGATCGTCTTCGAGCGGATTGGGGTCGGGTAGCTGGCTCAAACGCCATGACCTACCCTGAGCCAGTGGTCAAGATCGTCGCATAAGGTGTTGAAGGAGACGCTCGACACCGCATTCGAGTCGATCATTGTCCTGTCCATGCGCCACTTCAGTCGATCCTGTTCCTGCTGCGCGAGATTCATATCTTTTCCAATCACGATCAACCCCTGGAAAGTCGCCCGCCGGCTTCCAAACGTGTTCACGAAGTCGGCTGTACTCCGCATATCCTCAAGTTTCCACAGCCAATCGACGAGCTGTGAATACGCGCTTTCGAATCTCGGAGCCCAGTCGGGCGTTGACTTCTTCCCTTTCTGTTTGAAGACGCTATCGGCCGCCCCGTTCTCAAGCTCGACGAGAAGATATTGATGAACGGATGAGTCGCCGACGATTAAGTCGGCCACAAAGTCGCCATAGATTTCTTATTCATGTGCCAATCGGTCTGGCGCTTTGATCCTCGGGAGGTAATTGCAGATCAGAAGAGATAGATTGTGCCGCTGCTTGAAAAAGGGGAGGACGTGCCCGGTCTCTGACAGAGTGGAGTTCAAGGAGAGTAATGCGCCGAACTCTCTCCACTCAGCCCTACACTGTTTGGGATCGAGCGTGTGGGGCTGCATATTCTTCACTGGTGGCTCCCGGCAGGGCCATCAGGAAACGGCGCGGAGTATGCGATCGTAGTTAAGGATGTCTTCGACAGTGCATTTATCACCCTCCAGCGAGAGAATGAGGCCCAGCTCGGAGCTGACTCGGTATGCATACATCTTCTTTGTGGTGAGCCCTGCCCTCAGGCTTTCAAGATTCCCGTTTTGAAACAGCAGACCCGGTTCCGCCGCGGTCAATTCAGCCAGCGCACTGTGAACGCGCTTCTGGTCCGACTTGGCCAGGTAGCGGAACTGGATTTGAGCTCTGCCATGTATTTCCAATTGCATGATCTGAATCCAATCCGGACCTTACGAGCCCTGCCGATAGGTTAGCATGCACAACGCGTGCGTTGCGCAATCCGCGTGTGCCAGACCAGTCGGAGCAGGCACTGAACTCTAATACCCCAACAGCCGATCCATTTCCGTGACCAATGTCTCGACTTGTGGAAGAATGGCCGACTCCAGGTGCGGGTGATAGCCTACCCACGTGTCCAGCGCGCCCACGCGGCGGACGGGAGCGTCCAGGCGGTCGAACAGCTCGTCGGCGATGCGGGCGGCGATCTCCGCACCATACCCCCACGAGACGCAGTCTTCGTGCGCCACGATCACGCGGCTGGTCTTTTCCACGGACGTCCGGACGGCCTCCCAGTCGTACGGCGCGAGCGTCCGCAGATCCAGGATCTCGATGCTCGTGTCGGGTTTCCGGCGCTCCAACTGGGTGGCCGCGAGCAGCGCCTTCTGCACCAGCGCGCCGTACGTGACCACCGTCAGGTTCTTGCCGGGCTTCACAACTTTGGCCTTGCCGAACGGAATGGTGTAGCCCTCGCCAGGATGGGGCGAGCGGTTGTAGGGTTCGCGGTAGAGTTTCTTGTGCTC
>PMTT01000150.1:0-3664 GCA_003167275.1 Bryobacterales bacterium
AAGCGCGCGCACTCCCAGTACTGACACGAGACCTTCTCCAGCCGTGGTTCCTTCAGCAAGGCTGCCGCCTCCGAGAGGAATCGGGCATACATCGATCGGAACGCGCTCCCGCCCGTCCCGCCAATTTCGATGAAGATAAAGGTGGTCATGAGAGCGCCGTAGAGGCTCACCGGCTTGCGGAACACATTCGGCCAGCCCTTCGGGTTCTTCTCGTTGCACAGAAGGTCCGCCCACTTGGGCAGCGCCTGCAGTCCGATATTCTGTATGGGCCCGTGCAGTAGTTGCCGGCAGCAGTCGCTGATGCCGCGGACCACCGCGCGCTCCAGGGTCTGGCTGGAGATGGGGTTAGCCGGCGGGTCCACGTCCATCAACTTGTGCTTCGGCGGGAACGGCTTGAACTTCGACGCGCGCGCCGCCGCCAGTTCCGAGTCCTTCACGCCGACGGCACGTCCCGCGCGATCCGCGATCAGCGCCCGCCCGTCGTCGAGTCCATAGACCACAATCGCGTGCCCCCCGAAGTGCGCCGTCTCCGGGATGCCGAGGTACGGGAGCATCGGCATGTCCACCCAAGCCACCGCCGGGCGGCCAGCACTCAACACGGCCTCCAGGTCTGCCGCTCCCCGCTTGGCGCTGGAGGTCTCATAGACCTTCGTCGCGATCCCCAGCCGTTTGGCGACCTGTTGCAGAAAAAGTGCGCCGGGCCCTTTCTCCGCGTAGCGCGTGCCGATGAAGAAAAACGCCATCTCGCCGAAGCGGAACAGCCAATAGGACATTCCGATTCCGCCGCCGATCCCGAGCAACATCTCTTCGCTGAACGGCCTCCCGGTATGCGGTGCCGCCACGCCCAAGTACGCCAGCACGTTCTTGAGCGATCCTGTTTCGCAGTGCTTTCCGCCAAATTGCGCGTAGTCCGGAACTACCATGCCCACCGGTTTAACGGGTCGCGGATCCCGTGTCAAGGGAGTCCAACGATTGCGCCGATTGGGCTCCCGCCGCCCGCGCGGAGCGGCGCCGTCTTCACGGCTGGCCCCACTCTGGTCCTCGACCTGCCCAGTTCAGCCCGGGGACGGAGTTTGGGAGCTACGGCTCCCGATAATTTGTTGCAAACAAACGGTTTATCTGTCTCCATGGGAGCTGCGGCTCCAATTTTGCCAAGGCCGGTCGAGGACCGGCCCTAGCTCCCCCGCGACCGGTGGCCGGGCCCCGACTGCCGCAGATTCACAAACCGCCGCTATCTGCGCGACAATGAGATCTTCGCCGAGCCGCGTAACGGAGGTACCTCTCTTTTGGCGCCTGTGGGAAAGGAAATCACGGACTTGCCAGAGCCCAGGTCTGTTCCGGTGAACCGGCCGCGCCTGGGAGCCTGGACCGGATGGGACAAGTGGATATTCGCCGCCGTCGTCGCAATCTACATCGCCGCCCGGCTCTATCGCCTCGCCGCGGTCTGCCTGGACGGAGACGAGATCTTCAGCGTCGGTACTTCCCAGCAGAGCTGGAGTGGCTTGACAGCCGCTGCCGGAGCCGACTCGATCCACCCTCCGCTGTTCTATTATCTTCTGAAACTATGGATGTCACTTGGCAATGACTCACTCTTCTGGGTGCGGTTATTGCCCACCCTCTTCTCGGTGATTGCCATCCTGCCTACGGTGCTCCTGGCGCGCGGGTTTCGACTTCGCCCNNCATGTCCGGATGTACAGCCTGCTGATGCTGTGCGCCTTGACGTCATTGTGGCTGTTCCACCGGGCGATCCGAAACGGCTCGCGTCCGGCAACGGCCTTTCCTTATATGGCGTTGACGCTCGCAAATATCGTGATGGTGCATGCGCACTATTACGGCTGGCTGGTGGTCGGCCTGGAGTGTGTGTATGTGCTTTTCTGGAAGCGCGCGCATTGGAAGCGGGCCGCGTTGGCGGCGACCGTCACTTTCATCGCCTTTTGCCCGTGGTTGTACGTCGCGGCGAAATACGCTTATGCCAAGGGTGGCCTGGCATCGAATCTGGAGTGGATCCAGAAGCCCAGGGTGGGTGACCTGATATGGTTCTTCGTGGACCTGGCGGGTTTTAGTGAGTTTCCGGAAATTGGCGCTCGCGGCGTGGTATGCCTTTCCGTGCTCGTCATGGCTACGGCTTGGACCGCTTGGGTGAACCGGAACCGCCTTCACAGCCGACATTTCGCGTACATGACGCGGTATCTGTCGTTCTTCCTGCTGGGCTCCGTCGGCATCGCATTTCTCGCCTCCCGCATCATGCGGAGCTCAGTGTGGGGCCATCGGCATATGCTGTACCTGGCGATTCCGTTCCTGATGATGGTCGCCTGCGCGTACTGCCGAATGCGGGCGCGCGCCGTTCGCGTGGCCGGCGCGGTGCTTTGCGCTGCCTGGGCGTGCCTCGCAGTCCAGCACCACATCAAGGGCGACGATAAGAAGACCCCCTTCGACATACTGGTCATTCAGTTACTCGATCAGGAGAAGGCGAGCTCGGGCCAGATCCAGTTCTTTTCCGTGGACAAGTACCTGCACTATCCGATCTGGTTCTTTCTGGAGACGCTGAAAGCAGGCCGCAAGACCGGATTCGCGGTCCCCATCCGGGACGCCGATCTGCCAGCGCTGGCCAAGGAAGCTGCCAGGATCGAGGTGAAAAGCAACGTACCGATCTCTGAAGCGCAGGGCGCGCACTTTTGGGTTGGGTACAGCTCCGCCTGGGAACCAAAGACCCTGCCGGAAGAGATGATCATTCAGCGGGGCTGCCGCACCGGCCCGGACCTGAAGGTTCGCGACCGTTTCCATACCATCACGATATTCCCGGTGTGGTGCGGTTCGTGAAAACACGTGGCACAGGCATTCTTGCCTGTGTGGGGTTTCCAGGGCAAGAAAAAGCAACACAGGCAAGAATGCCTGTGCCACCTCGTTACATTTCCAACTTCCCGTGATAGAGCAGGTCCTTGACCTCGAACTGCGCTTCCCGCTCGGGGAAGTCCACGTTCGGGACATAGAGCCGGAACACCACCTTCTTGTCGGTTGGCAGTACTTCCCTCGGGAACACCAGCCGGAGCACCGGATCGGAGGGCGTCGGGGGGAAATACCCCATGATTTTGTAGCTCTTTCGGCCGATCAGCATCACCGTCCCCTCCTCCATTTTCCGCGACTCTTCCACCTTCTCCATGCCCCTGACTTTTTCGTAAGGGATCGCCAGGACAAAGTGCTTATCGCGATTCTCGCTCAAATAGGTCAGGTAGTCCGGATCGGGTTCCCGCAGCGCGTTCTTGGTGCGCAGACGCAGTTCCCCCTCGGCCTCCTCTATGGGCGCCGCCGTGGCCAAATACACCAGAACACCCGGCTCCGGTCCGATTGCCTGGGCCCAGGGGCTGTTGTTGCGCAGTATCGAAATCTCCTGGTTCGACCACTTTTCCGGAGGCTTAGTCTCCCAAAACGGTTGGGCGAAGAGAAAAAACAAGGGAAGCAGCACGTGCATAATGACCAATATGACAGGAATCCGCCGCGGCGAGCCATCCGACTTGAAAGAGGTAGCGGCCATCCAGGAAGCCGCTCCGGAGGCTGCCCGGTGGAGCGTTTCCGAGTACCCACAGTACCACTTCCGGGTCGCGCTCCGCGGCTGCCGCATTGCAGGATTCCTGGTTTCCCGACCCGTGGCGGAGGACGAATGGGA
>PMTT01000150.1:3717-5671 GCA_003167275.1 Bryobacterales bacterium
ATGCCGTCTGTTTAAGACAGATGAATCGAGATTACCCACCGAGCCTTGTTTCCGAACCAACCGACTCGGCGCGGCAACCTCACTGGGAGGAATTGCCCAATATGGAACGGAACGCACTGGAAGAATTGAGAGCGCATCTGATGGCAACAAACGAGGAGTTTCGTGGGCTTGCCAGCCGGCACACCGAATTTGCGAAGAAGCTGGACGCCCTGGAGTCGCTTCTCCATTTGACAGAAGATGAACAGTTGGAGGAGACGCGGTTGAAGAAGTTGAAGCTTCGGTTGAAGGATCAGATGGAAGCGATCATGAGCCAATACCGGTCTCAACAGGTCGCTTAACGTCAGGTGCGCGCAGTTGTGGTAGTCACGTGCCCGGTCGGCCTGAGGCTGACCGGGCTTTTGATTTTCTGAGAGCATGGAACCGGAACCGGACCCCATCCGCATCCCGATCGGCGACGTCTTCGACCTCCACAGCGTTCCCCCGCGCGATGTGAAGGCCGTCGTGGAAGAGTACCTGTACGAGGCGCACCGCCTGGGGTTCAAAGCCCTGCGAATCATCCACGGACGCGGCATTGGCGTGCAACGGGAAATGGTCCGCTCGATTCTCTCCCGGACCGAATTCGTGACGGACTTCCGTGATGCCCCCGCCGAAGCTGGTGGATGGGGCGCCACTCTGGTCAACATTCGCTAGGCCCTCGATCCAAATTCGTCTGGCGGGAGAGATTCAGAGCCTTTTTCTCGCCAAGCAAGAACAAGTACCGCCAAGAACACCAAGAAAAGAACCGGTCTGAAAGCAGTATGGGCGCTCGGGCCCGCTTACGATGACAGATGGCTCATCCATGCGTCCAGGCCCTCGCGATTGTGCTGAGTGAGGGCGCGGAGGCCGTCCGCCGGGGCGTGGGGATCGGCCAACAGGTAACGCCCGACGCGGGCGATATCGCGGACATCGTCGACGGAGGCCTTCCAGTGATCGGGCGCCCAGTCGATTGCCGACGACACGACGGATGGCACGCCTTCGGCCACACCGTCAGCAGTCACCATATTGAACGACTCGGTGTAGCTGGGTTGCATGAGCAGGTGCATGTGGCGGACTGTGGTGCGGAAGGACGGCCAGCTCTGCCAACCGCTTTGCACCAGCTTGACATGGGGGAGTCCCGCGGTCATGGCGCGCACGGCATCCAGGATGCAGCCGCCGCCTTCCGTGCGGCCGGCCGAGAGCCAAAGTTCCAGGTCGGCCTTCAATTGGGTCGCGATGTCGATGGCGGCTCCGGCGGCGCTCATGAAATTCTTCAGCGGCCTGGTCGCTCCGAACGCACCGATCCGCAGGGTCCCGCCGCCGAATAGCGGGCGCGAGATGGGTGCGGCCTGGTCGAGGTGGTACAGGTTTGGGAGATAGGTGCAGGGCGCCTGGTAGGCACTGCTGAGCCAGTTGCAGAATTTCGAACTGTTGCCGGCCACGTGAAAGTTCCAGGTTCCTCTCTCGATCTCCATGGCTTCGCGCACCAACTTGACGCCATTTGCGTCGGCCTGCAGGAAGCCGACGTTGGAATGGCAGTTGACGGCGAATTTAATGTTGGGATAGTGGGTCACCATGCGCTGCCAGTCGGCCGTTGGAATCCAGGGTGCGGAGACCACGGCGTGGGAGACGGAAGTGTCGAGACTGGCACTTAGGTCGGCGGCATTGACGACCGGGACGACCTCCGCTGCTATGCCCCGGCTGCGCAGGACCTTCGCGGTATTCATGGCCGCCACACCCAAACCGATGTGGCTGATATTTCGATTTGCAGCGAAATTCTTGTATGCGAGGATTACTCGTTTTTCAGATAAAGACATCCTGTTACTCTTGATCACAGATTAACCCACGGGTATGCGGCCGCCGGACGATGCTGTCTGCAAGTGATAGGAAACAGGAGTCAAATAAAAACGCTCAGGCCGTGACCGTCTTGCAGAACTCC
>PMTT01000215.1 GCA_003167275.1 Bryobacterales bacterium
CGCCTTTCAGCAATTCCACCACGGCAAGGTGATTGGCAGCACCGGCAAATAGGCCGACGCTAAGGCCTAACTGCCTTTTTTAGGTTGAGAGAGACAAACAGAGGGGCTGTTGGGGCATCCGGCCGTTCCAGTCGCAGATAGTGATCCAGCAGTTGGACGGCTTCGGGGGCCAGGGGGAGAAGGCGAGGCTTATTGCCCTTGCCGGGCACGCGGATCTGCGCCTCCGGCAAGAGCAGGTCATCCCGGTTGAGATCTCTCACTTCTTGCGACCTGAGGCCCTGCAAGAGCATCAAGCCCACGATGGCCAGGTCGCGTGACGTATGGAAGCTGGACCAGAATCGCGCCACCTCGTCTACGGACAGTGGCACGATGGTCCGTTTGGGCTCTCTCACCCGGAGGCGGCTCACCGCGGGGGCCGGTCTGCCGAGACCCATGGGCGCACGCCGCCAGTAGCTCACCTGCAGCCCCGGAGCAATCTGACTGGGAGCGCCGGGGAAGGTGGCGCGCAAGGCGCGATCGGCCACGGCCACGCGTTGGTTGATGGTGGAGCCGGAGAACTCGGGTTGTTGGCCAGACTGGAATCGCACGTAATCCAGCAAGGTGGACTCGGTGAGCGCATCTGCGGCAATCGCATCGGTGTGATGAACACTTTCCCACCAACGGATAAAGTGCAGCAAGTGCTGTGCATAGCTTCGGAGTGTGAGGTCGGCGACGCGGCGGAGGCATTCGAGATCCAGATAGCGATTGACCCATTCGACCTCGCGGCCGGTAGTTTGCTCGACGACGCGGAACGGGCTACGTGCGTGATTAGCGGTGGGTTGGTGAACGACACGGAATTTCATGGGCGGGCGGCCTCCATCAGGGACTGGAACTGGCGTGCGTCGCCGCCTTCGATGAAGAAGCTGTTGGGATCGTGACCCTCGGGCAGAGTGACGTGGCAAGCAGTGATGCCACGTTCCCGGAGGCGTTGTGAGAGACACTGCGCCGCCTGCTGGCCGCTGCCGTTGGCATCGGCATCAAAGGCCAGATAGACCGTTCGGGGACCGTCGCACAGTTGCCGGAACTGGCGCGCATTCAGATGGGTTCCCAGCGAGCAGGTGACGTTGTGAAAACCGGCCTGCCACAACACGGCATAGTCGAACAAGCCCTCGACGAGAATCACTGCCGGATGCCGGCTGGCTTGCTGCCATGCGTACAAACCGCCTTTGGCGCCCGGCAAAAAACGATGAGGGATCGCCGAAGCCGACAGGCTACGGCCATAGAGGTTACCTTGCAGCGGAAACACCACGCGATGCGTGTAGGCATCGTAGCCAACGGCAGTGACCAAACCGGCTTGCTGTAACGCCTGAAGCGGATAGCCCAACTGTGTCAACCAGCCTCGCAGGCACCTGCCAGGCGCGTAGCCGATCTGCATATGCTCGATCAGTTCCGCGGAACGGATTCCGCGGTGATACAGATAGGCAACCGCCTCGCTGTGGCGGTGCAACTGCATGCGATAGAAACCTGCCGCTTCGTGCAATAGCGGCGGCAAGCCGCGCCATTGGTGGAGAAGCGACAGCGCTTGTGGAAACTTCACCTGGTGATAGAGTTCGGCAAAGCGGATCACGTCACCGCCGCGACCGCAGCCGTAACAGTAGAACAGGCTCTTGTGGGAATCCACCAGAAAGCTTGGCTTGTGATCGTCGTGCAACGGACACAGCCCCATTAATCGACCGCGGCTCAGTTGTCCGGTCGGCTGCCAATCATGAGCTTGCAGATAGTCCAGCAGAGGAATCTGCTGTTTCAACCTGGCGATGGCCTGGCAAATCATGGACTTCTTACCTCCAGGGGCAGAATACGGCGGATGCTAGTCCAATCCCAGGCAAGGATGGTGGGCGACGCGGAGGTGCTCCAGCCAGTAGCTTGCCAGAGCATCGCCGCCAGCAGGGTTCCCAACTGCAGCAAGCGCCCGGCCCACCGTCGCACCGTCGACGGGTCTGGCGACCGTGACGCGTCTGCGACGTCCGGAACAGATCGCTCCCAGTTACTGTCCGATTGCCGCAACAGCTCCCAGGCTTTTTGCCGGCAGTGGAGGCTGTAGGTCCCAGACGGCGGCGACCAATCGGGCAGCACCGTGAATGTCTTTTGGCACTGGCGACAACGTCCTCGTCGAATCCAGATCTGTTCGTGCCATTCATCATGCGCTTGCTTAAGCCGGCGTCCGTGGCCAATGATCGTCCGATTGCCGCAGAACGGGCATAGCCGGGGCAGTAGCGCGAGTGGGACCTCCGTCACCCCGGCGGGGGTCTTGTCCTCCGCTTCGGGCAGTGCGATAAAAAGAATCACGGCTGGCGTGAAGGCCCGCCGCTGACCGTTCCCTGCTAAGTTTCGATCTGCTGGCCGGGCCTTCACCCTCCGGCATAATAGTTTCGAACGAAAAAAGAATACTGCTTTTCAATGGCCGTTGCGAGCCCCCGCAGGACATTGGCCGGTTTAGATCCACATATCGTTCCCGATCCTCGGCAGAACGCCGCTGGCCATTCAACGAGTAGCGCGTTTCTCGTCAACTTGCTTGCGAAAGCCGATAGGAACTTGGTTCTTCGGCTCCCGTACGGCGGCTTGGACGACAGGGCGATTACGCGGCCAGTGGAAAGGCGCTAGATTCCGAGGACCGGTTCTTTGCAGGCAAGGTTGAATTGTTGACGCTGCGGACTACCGCCTGAGTCCCTACTCCTCCGAAAACGAAAAAATACCGCGCCCGCCGCCAAACACAGGTTTGCCTCCAAGGCTGGTATAAAAACCATAGACCGCAAGCCCGACGCAAAACACTAATACGGCCACCGACTGGCTGAAGTACCACTGCGAGGGATGAAACGTCAGCGGGAAGAACTGCATCGTGTACCGTGTCGTATCGAACGCCCACGCCGCCAGCAATCCCACGCGGCACAAGAGCACCAGACTGGCTG
Organism: Bryobacterales bacterium; assembly: GCA_003167275.1. Classification (GTDB taxonomy): domain Bacteria; phylum Acidobacteriota; class Terriglobia; order Bryobacterales; family Bryobacteraceae; genus JAIQFL01. The sequence continues at coordinate 2,946 of PMTT01000215.1, forward strand.
CCCAAATGATCGCGAACGCTGGATGGTCTCCCGTCCGCAGAGCCGTCGCCGCAAAGACGATGGTCACAACGATTTCCGCGACCCATCTGCGTTTGCTCAGGGCGCGGACCAGGAACAGGAGGAAGATCGCTCCCAGGTCCCAGACCGTGAAACGAGACGCGTTCCATGGAATGGTGACGACCGCGGACGGGAAGGAAGCCATGGCCCACGGGAAGGATGCCCTGGGGAGCTGAACGCGAGAGTTGAGCAATACCAACACGGTCGTGCCGGCGCTGAGTACCGCTATGTACCCGGCTGCTGCCAGAACACCGATGAGCACATCACGACCCACCAGCGGATCTCGCCATTTGCCATCAATCAAACGGGTCCAGGAGGTGAGGAGTTCCGGCATGCGCCGCCGGACATAGGGTTCCATCGCGAGATACGCACCAAAAGCCAGTGCGGCGGACCACAGCGCAAAAGCCGCGCCCAGAGTGAACAGGGACCACTCCGAGGCGGGCGCCGATTGATGATGGGCCTGAAAAAGCCAAGTGAGCATTTGGCCTGCCAGCACAAAGATTGCCAGCCGCACGGCCCCTTTTTGATCACCGCGTCCCTGACTTAGATTTCGCCAGGCCATGAAAACGCCCACGGTCAACAACACGAATGTGAGGACTACTTCGACGATTTTCGCGAAGTAATTTGGCCGGCCAATTCCAGGCTCCCTCGCAGGAGCGGGGTCCCACGGAGCGATCACTTGGAAGTAGACGGGCCAGCCGCGAAACGCCGCGGCAGACACATGGACTGCGGCTGTGGGATCTTGTGCGTAACTGCCCTTCCACCCCATGCTGGCATCGAATGGCACGGGAGAGATCCAGACGGGTACTTCCGGCTCGAAGCGCTTGGGGTCGAGTCCGGACTCGGCAAACAAAGCATTCCAATCTGGCGTAGATCGAGTTTCTCCTGCAATTGGCGCGACTTGCGGCGGCACCGCGAGAAAATGGTCCAGTGACCCGTCCGGCTCGAGAACCACGGTGACCATTCCGGTTACCGTCTGTGGCGGAGAATCGAACATCACGGTCCAGTCGGTGTTCCACCCCAACATATCCAGCGGACTCTGGCGGAAGTAGAACTTTGTGTGTCCCTGTTGGGCGGACTTGAGGTCGCCGAATGCCTCTGATCGGGGCAGCTTACTGGCCCGTTCGAGTAGAAACCGAAGGTTTTCCCGAAACCAGAAAGCCGTATCCTTGCGAGCGTCCTTGTATCCGAATTTGCCAGCCAGATCCTGGGCGCGATGGACCATCACGTCCGGCGAGCTCTCAAGCGGCGCAAGTCCCAGTTCGGTGCACCACGGCGCTAACGCCAGGCAGGCGGCTAGAAGAACCAGGTTTCCTGCGAGCATCGCCCAAGCTTTGCCAACCGCCAGGGAGCCTATACCACCCGATGCGGCGACCATCTTGGGCGAAGGTGTTTCTCCCGCCGCCAGTGCAGCCGCAACCGGATCGCCGCCCGGCAAGGCGCGCGCAACATCCAGCGCCGTGCGCGGACGCGCAGCGGGATCGCGCTCCAGGCATTGGAGGATGACGCGCTCCACTCCTGGATCGATGTCGCCAATCAAGGTGGTGGGACGGGATGGCGTCGAATCTCGATGCGCGCGCATCAGGTCCGCGATGGTCGATTCTTTGTAGGCGCGCATGCCTGTGAACATCTCGTACAGGATCAGGCCAAGGGCAAACACATCGCTCTGAAAGCTGACGCCCTTGCCCGCCAGTTGCTCGGGCGCCATGTAAGCAGGTGTGCCCGCGAGGGAGGCATCTTTTTTGAGGTCCTCCGCGAGGCCGGCCACGCCGAAGTCCGTGACGTGCGCGCGGCCGCGTCCATCCACCATGATGTTGGCCGGCTTCAGATCGCGATGCAGAACGCCCGCTTCGTGCGCCGCGCCGACGCCAGCGCAAATCTGGAGCGCCAATTCCGTGGCTTTGTCGGGAGGTAAACGCCCGATGCGACGCAACAGCACCGAAAGGTCCTCGCCATCGATGTACTCCATAGTGAGGAAGATTCGTCCTTCCGATTCCCCGATGTCGAAAACCCGGCATACACTCGGATGCGCAACATTGCGCGCTACCCGGACTTCGCTGTGGAATCGCGCCAGGGCGTCCTGGTCGGAAGCCAGTTTGCGCGGCAGGAATTTCATCGCAACTGGCTGATTCAGCGTGAGATCGTCGGCTCGATAGACCTCGCCCATGCCGCCTTTCCCGAGCAGGTTCACGACACGATAGCGGCCCGCGATGATCACGCCAGGCGCAAGCGCATGGGCAATGTATGGCGAAGAATCGTCAATGCTGAGTGGGGTCGGCTTTTGGGCAAACGTACCGGTAGGAGTCGCCGAAAGATCGACCACCGCGCCGCACGACGTGCAGTGTGCAGCGTCATCGGGCAGAGTCCGCGAGCAAGCAGGACATGCGATCACACTGATCGTCTCCGAAGGTTGACCAATCGCTCTTTTAGCTTCTGGACCACTTTACTATACGCGGTAGCCAGTGGCGATTGATCGGCAACTCGGACGCAATCCACATGAGCGAGAAGTCGCCGTTGGTGAGAAGTGCACGGATTCCACCCCGAAAAACAGTATCGTGGACGATATACCGCCATCTCGGAGAGTGGGCCCGCGGGTACGCCATCGCCTGCCCAATGGAAGGAAAGCCACTTCACGCCAAGTGGGCCAAGAACTGGTAAGCGCTGCGGCGTTTTCGGCGATCTATCACACAACGACGCTCGTCGAGAAGCCCGATTGAGGAGCCGTTTCAATATCCACAACACGAAGATCCGTGCTTCGGAGACTCGCCTGCTGAACGACTTTGCCATCGGGATCAACAATCCCTGAAGAGCCATACGACATCAGCTCACCGTTTTCTCCTGCAACGTCCGCGCGGATCACCCAAACACGGTTCTCGACGGCTCTGGCAATGTCTGCGGCTCTTGCCTCCTGCACCAGTTTCGTGTAAGCGCGTTTGTTGGGCAGGCCGTTGTTCGTCGGTACAAAGATCGCTCTCGCGCCCTGCGTGGCCATCGCCCTGGAAGGTTCGAAGTAGTTGGAGTCATTGCAGATGACAATGCCAAACGTGACTTCACCCACTCGGAAGACGGGCGACAGCGAGCCGGCCGAGTACACCGACCGCCGGATCGCAGGATGGAGTTTGCGGTATACACCGGCGACCCGACCTCGATGAAACACTGCCGCCGCGTTGTAGAGTTGGCCGTCGGCGAGTTCGGTGAAGCCAACGATCGACGTGACGGTGTCGCTCGCAAGTGGCGCTAGGACTCTGGAGAGGTGACCGCCATCCGTCCTGATCGCGAACCGGGCAGGATTCTCGCTGTAGTCGGCGAGGCCACCGAGAATCGCTTCCGGGCAGCATAGTATTGATACTTGCTCCGATTCGCACCAAACAACGCGCTCTTGGATGAGGTCAATGACCTCCGCCGACCCTGCGGTAAGGAGCGGCGCCTGGTAAGCGGCAACCTTCATCGGTCCAGAATACCCCGCCCGATTCCGAAGAGTAGAAGTCGGAGACCCTTCTCACGAAAACCCGACGTCGGCAGGAAACTGGGACGCGGCCCGCCGCCGTACTCAGCGGTCGCACCACCCACGCCAATTCGGAATGACATCACCGTTTTGCGGGTACGGCCCGCAGAATAGCTAAAACACCCTTTCAGATCAATGATTTGGGTGTTCGGCCAGTGAGCGCATTCATCCTCGCGACCCGCAATTGGTGTAAGCATCAACGAGGTAGCTTTTCGTCTCGACTGACGGGCCTTCTGCTACGATGGCGGGATTGTGGGCAGTCAGCATTAGGCGAGAGGGTCCGGAAAGATGATCGAACCAGAGGTTGCTCTTGCAACGAACCGTTTGGGCTGGAACAAGGTCGCACCGCTCTTCCACGGGGGGACAGCGCTGCCAGAGTATGGGCCGCTTGCCCCAACCGAAGACACGCTGACGCTGCTCGACGAGCTGCCCGGCTCGCGCGTACTGGAATTGGGTTGTGGAAGCGGGCACTCGCTTCGTTACCTCGCCGAGCGCGGCGCACAGGAACTTTGGGGTGTCGATCTGTCGCCAGTGCAGATTGCCTTCGCAGAAGAGACTCTCCGGCCGTTCGCGCCCAGCGTGCGGTTGATCGAGTCTCCCATGGAAGTGAATCCCGGAGTCCCGCAGAATCACTTTGATCTCGTGCTCTCCATCTATGGGCTGGGGTGGACGACAGACTTACGGGCCACTTTGGCCCTCGTCAACTCCTATCTGCGACCGGGTGGCTGCCTGGTGGTCAGCGGCGAGCATCCGGTCTACAGCTGCCTTGAGTGGAACGGAGCACAGTACGCGGTCTCAGTGCCCTACTTCACGGAGGGGCCCCGCGAACACAAGTCGTGGAAGGGTGTACCGATTGTTATCCAACGCCGTACTCTTGGTACTTTCGTCGGACAGATCATCGAAGCGGGGCTACGGGTCGAAGCGTTCGTGGAGACACCACTGAATTCTGCGGCCGCGAACGAAAGTCACGCCGATCCCGCGCGCTGGTACTCTGTTCCTCGGGCAAGCGTGATGCCGACCACGTTCATCATCAAGGCACGGAAGCCACTGGAATCATAAGGACCGTAAAGTCGCCAAGGGTTTACCTACAATCGTCAGCGGGGTCCGCCAGCGGGATCGGGGCCGTGAAACCGGGTTTCCTTCCATTGGGCCGGCGGGGCCGCTGTCGATGGCCCAAACCGAGAGGAGGCCAGAGGAGGCCACTTCGGGTTCATTCTTCAGCTTTGCTCAGGTACACTGGGATNNNTTCAGCGAACGTTTCGAACGCGAAGCCCGCGCCGTCGCGTCGCTGAATCACTCCAACATCTGCACTCTGCACGATGTCGGGCCGAATTACCTGGTGATGGAATACATCGAGGGCACGCCTCTTCAGGGGCCCATGTCTGTCGAGCA
>PMTT01000553.1:0-173 GCA_003167275.1 Bryobacterales bacterium
CGTTCCATCTCGCGCATCAGCCAAGGCTTTACCTCCGCCCCGCGCAGCAGATGACGCACGTCGAGGGGCTCGGGCTTGACCCGCAAATACCAGCCTCGGTCCGGACCGCCGGTCTCGAGGACGCGGCCATCCACCGGCGAGAGGACTCTTACATCGGCGTCGCGTTTGCGGAA
>PMTT01000553.1:262-1465 GCA_003167275.1 Bryobacterales bacterium
GCGGGCAGCGGGTGTTTGGCCAGAAGCTTGGGATGCGTCTCGCACTCACGGCAATCGAAGGCGTGAGGGCACTCGCGGCTCTTGAATTCGCCGGTCAGCACGTGGCGGCACATGCGGTCATGCTCCGGCAGGTCATGGAAGTCGGAGTGCCAGCGGATCCGGTCGACCATCTGCGCCCGCAGCGCGCTACGGGAGCGCAGGGCGGCGGCCAGCAACGTGGACGCCACCACCACCAGGACGGTATAAAACGCGCCGAGAAAAATGTAGCTGGCGGCGCTCCAATGAAAACCATAGTTCCAGGGAAACATAGTCAATACCTCCCAACCAGTTCGGGCAGCTCTTCCGGCTGCTTCACTTCGGCCTTCAGTTCGCGCTCTTCGGGGAACAACTGGAAGTAGCGGAACGAGAAGGAGTAGACCAATACGCCGTAGGCCACCACCGCCAGGAACGTCCCGGTCTCCTGCCAGCTTGGGTAGTAGGAGAGGAACTTGTCGAACGAGAGCGTGGGCAGCGCCAGCGTCTGTACGGTTTGCACGTAGCGGTTCAGGGCCACGCCGAAACAGGCCATGGCGGCGGCGGAGACCAGCCAGCCGGTGCGGGCTCGCAGTTTGGGGGCCAGCAGGATCAAGGCCGGCACCAGGCCGAACAGCACGATCTCGGCGAACAGAATCCAGGTTCCGAAGGGGCGCCAACTGTAATACTCCGCGGCCGGGAAGCCGCTGCCGGGCGACGTGCGGTTGATCCAGACGAGCGTGTCGACCGTCTTCAGGAGCACGTAAACCGCGAGCAGCAGTCCGGAGATGCGGCCCAGCAGGCGAAGCACTTCAGGCCGCACCAGCCGCTTCCTCGAAATCTTCTCGACCAGCCAGGTAGTGAGCAGGACGAAGCTGGGACCCACCGCGGCGGCGGAGATGATGAACAGGAAAAACGTGGTAGGCCACACCGCCAGGCCTTCGCGGAAGGCGAAGGGGTGGCCGCGCAGCACGCCGTAGAGGCCGCCGAGCGAGCCCTGGTGGAAGAACGAGAGGAACGTTCCCACACCGGCCAGCACATAGATCAGTTTGTGCAGTTCGAACTCGAATACCAGGAACGAGGGCACTTGGCGCAGCTTGCGATTCTTGAGCACGATGGGCAGATACTCGATCAGCAGCACGGTGAGGTAGCAGGTGATGCAGAAGGTGACCTCGGTCAGCATCGAGTGAA
>PMTT01000553.1:1493-6412 GCA_003167275.1 Bryobacterales bacterium
ATGTAGAGCAGGAAGCCGGTGAAGAAGGCGCCCGCGCCAAGCGCGATCACGGTAAGGTCGAGGAAGATCCACAGGCCGAAGGCGAAGCGGTTATCCATGTTGGTTTGGTTCAGGCCTTTGACGAGGCAGAGGCCGGCGGAGTAGAGACCGAAGAGCAGGAGCGCGGCCCATGGGGCGATCCATAGCAGGAACTTGGGGGTGGAGCAGCGCTTCAGGCCGCGGGTGATGAAATCCTTATCCATGGAGGGTCTCCTTTCGCGTGGGGAGCGGGGCGGACGACGGGGCGGAACTGCGAGCGGGGGCCAAGAGCGCGACCAGGGGGTCGCGCGCGGACCGGGGGGTCCGCCCCACATTGTTTTCATGTGGCTGTCCCACCTTCGGGGCACTGGCAATCTGGCGGACCCAGTCCTTTTTGGAGCGGTAGTAGATCTTGGGGTCGGTACCTAACTTTTCGAGCAGGCGGAAGCTGTTGGCGTCCTTCGCGGCCTTTGCGGTTTCGCTGGCGGCATCGTTCAGATCGCCGAAGCGGATGGCGCCGGTGGGGCAGGCTTCCACGCAGGCCGGGACGTAATCGCCGGGTTGGATCTCTTCCGTACCGGCCGCCGCGGCGCGCTGTTTGGCGGCGTGCAAGCGGCCGTGGCAGAAGTTGCACTTCTCGACAACGCCGCGCATGCGGGGCGCGACGTCGGGATTCAGCGTCTTCTCCATGCCGGCCGGCCACACCGGATCGAACCAGTTGAAGTAGCGCGCGTGGTACGGGCAGGCCGCCATGCAGTAGCGGCAGCCGAGACAACGCTCGGGCATCTGGCCCACGATGCCGGTCTGGGGATCGACATCCACGGCCTGCTGCGGGCAAACGCTGGCACACGGGGTATGCTCACCGCAGTGCTGGCAAAGCACGGGCACGAAGGCTGACCGCTTGCCGGGATAATCCTCGCCATTGTCCACCTTGTATACGCGGATCCATGTGATGCCCTTGCGCTCGTTGATGCCCGCGTGGGCGGGGGGGATGTTGTTCTCCACGGCGCAGGCCACCATGCAGGCACCGCAGCCGTTGCAGCGATCGACGTCGATCGACATGCCGTATTTTTTGGCGCTCATATGCGCACCACCTTTGCGCCCGAAGACGCGGTGTCTGTTTGTCCCACGACCAGGACGACACCGGGCCGGACGCTGGAATCGACTGTGACTTGGACCTCCCGCTTCCCATCTCGCGTTTCAAGGAAGGCGTGGGCGCCATCGGCGATGCCGGATGAGGCGGCGTCGGTGGGATGGAGCGCGATGCGGTTGGGGGCGAGGCGCAGGTTGGATTCCTGATAGATCTGGGAAAGCAGTGGGGACGAGAGGAACGCGGCACGGGATTCCGTAACGATGGTGAGGGGGTAGTGGGGCGGACCCCCTGGTCCGCTGCCGACGCCCTCGTCGGCTTGTTGGGCCGGGGCGGAAAGCCGACCAGGGGGTCGGCTGCGGACCAGGGGGTCCGCCCCACCAAGACCAGATGCAACACCAGCAGCAGCAACAGCAGCACCAAGAGCACCATCTACCCACCGGGCGCCGGCGTTTAGAGACTTCCAGAAATCTTCGGGTTTCACATCCTTCACCGGGATTGACTTGCCATCGGCATAGGTGACCAAGGTGCCACGGCCTGCTTTATGGATCGCGTCGGCGCGCTCACGCAATGCATCCGACGCGGGGAGTCCCGCCGCACCGGCGATGAACTCTACGGGGCTGACCATTCCCGCGGGCGGAGCCACCAGGGGAGCGGCGATCCGGAAAGCGGCGGCGACTGAATCGATGGCCGGCGGAATGTCGTCCAAGGCCTCTGGGTAAACGGCGGTTGGCAGAACATACTGCGCGTGGCGTCCGTAGCCTTGGGTCCACGGAGCGAATGCGCCTACCACCGCATTTGCGGCCAACTTCTTTTCGATGGACTCCCACGGCAAGTATTCGCCCGGCGTCGATTCGTCAATCAGCAGCACGCGAATCGACCGGTCGGGGACCGCGGCCAGGTCGGTGCGCGGTGCGGCCTTCTTCCAACTCTCGGGAACGGGGGCTTCCTGCCGCGGACCGATCGTCCGGCCCCAACTGCCGAGGCGCACGTTCAGGGCGACGACTGCGGGCGACATCTCGCTGTCCACTACGAGCGCGGGGCCGTTGTCTTTCAACTCCTTCACTAGAGACTGGATCTGGTCGGCTGGGAGGCCCGTGATTGTGGCGGCTTCCGACACGGTCATCTCGCCGGCGATTGCTTGCGCCAGCGCCGACAGGCTGGTTGCGTCTGCAGACAGGCCAGGAGGCCTGTCCCACACGATCCACTGATCGGCCAGGGCGGCGGTTCGCGATTCTATGGGCTCGGCCTGAATCAAGCGGAAGCCATCGCGGGCGGCGAAGACGTCGGCGGGCGTGCCCCAGCCATCCAGCAGCGGGGCGCCTAAACTGAGGACGGTCTTCGCATTTCGCAGGTTCACGGCAACCGTTGGCTCGGGCGGCGCGAGGTAGAGTCCGTTATGCACCGAGGCCATCGCGCGACGGTACGTCCAGGAGGCCGTACGTCCCGGCCTCAGGTCGAGCACCGCAACGTGCTCGCTGGGTCCACACTGGGCGATCGCATCCGCCACCGCGGCAGCGGCTTCCTTCACGGGCCCCTGCTTCAGGCGCGCCGGATGGTAGGGAAGGTGGTGCGCCGTCAATCCGAAAGGGCACAGGCCGCCGGCGACTCCCGCCAGGGCGACCGGCTGATCGCCGACCGAGCGCGCGCGCACGGCGCAACCGGCGGTACACAGCGAGCAATTGGTGAACTTGGCGCGAATCTCACCTCGCGCGGGCCGCGGGATTCCGGGCCAGTTTTCGGACCACAGGGCGGTATCCGTGATCAGACGCCACGGAGCCGGTGTGAAGAGGGCGCCCACGGCTGAGCCGCCCAGAAATTGGAGTAAACCTCTGCGTGTGGTAGTCATGACTGACTCACTTATGACATTCCAGGCAACTGTGTTCGCGTTCGAGTTTCTGTTTTCGGTGGCAGTCGACACAGTTATCCATGGTCATTCCGGGCCGTCCGGCGGTTCCCCAGATATCGCGGGAATAGCCGCTGATGCGGTCCTCTTGATAGCGCGGCAATTTGTCGGTCGAACCTTGATCGCCGTGGCAGGTTTCGCACTTCACCTGGCCCAGCTTGACGTGCGCAATATGGGAGAAGAAGACATTCTCCGGTTGGCGCGCGTAGGCGGCCCACTGGGGCTCACGCTGCGGCGTCACATATTGGTCGATGAAGTTCTTCTCCGCGGCGGTGGTGCCCATGGCCGCGGCGTGGCAGCCCGTGCACTTATCTAGCGACGGGATGCCTGCGAAGGTTCCGTCGTTGCGGAACGCATGGCAGTCTTCGCATTTCGCGCCGGCCTTCTCCGCGTGGACTCTGTGGCTGAAGTCCACCGGTTGAGGACGGCTCTTGTAAATGGCGTACGGAAAGCCGGCCCAGCCCGCACTCAGGGCGATCGCCGCCCCGGCCACAAACGGGATGATTCCTCTCATTTCGATTTTCCCTTTCGACTCGCGTAGGGCGAGAAAAACTCATGCGACAGAGCCAGTAGGCGGTCGCGGTCGAGATGCCGCGCCACGCCGCTGGCGAACAGGCCGCCATCGCAATAGCTCGGGCCCAGTTCCTGGGAGTGGCTGCCGCTCTGCTGCAGGAACTCGTTCATGTGCCGCTGCTCTTCTTCCATCCAGTGGCGGGCCTCAGAGCCGCGGACCAGATTGTCGGTGGTTTCCGGCGCCGGGACGCCTTCGAAGAGCCAACCGCCGGTGTAGGGCTCGGTGGTGATCTTGGAAGGATCGGCGCGGAGATACAGGTTGCATTTCGTCAGCAGGAACGAATTCGGAAAGACCACTTCCAGATCGGTTCCCGCGACGGTGATGACGGCCGTGGGCCGGTGCTGCCCCGCCAGCCAGACGTAGGTGATGCGGTCGATAGTGCCCAAGGCGCGGCTCAGGAAGCCGTCGATGCCGGCGTGACACGAACCGTCATCGGTGACATCGAGCCACATGTGATTGGCCGAATACTGCAGCCAGCCCGGCAGCGGAATGCCATCCACGTCTTCGGTGGGCATGCCCGGATGGGCCATGGCGAGGTACAGTTCACAATAACGGTAGCCATCGTTACCGCACCGCGAAAGTAAGGATTCGCTGTACGGTACGAACTTGGCGACGGATGCCGCGCCGCAGTACTGCATCAGGGATTCGCGCAGGTAGGGGCACGGTCCGAAGGCCGTCTCTTCCTCAGGTTGCGACTGATAGACCGGACAGGAAGCATGGCTCTCGGAGGAGCACTTCTCGTCGGAATGGCCCGCCGGCGACAGGGGGATCAACTTCCGGACCGTGGAGCACCGGCAATACCGGACCTGGGCTTCTTTGAGGAAGGGGCAGGTCATCGACTTACCGCTCCTCTTTGTTCTTCAGCTCTTCGCCGCCATCGGCCATGGTGACGCCGAGGGTGGGGAGGTGAAACGCGTGTCCGTCGCCGAACGAAGCGACCAGGTCGGTCACCTCGTGATCGAGCTTGGACAGAGATGCGCTTTTCTTACGCTTTGCGGCCAGTTCCTGAATAATGCCGATCCCTACGGCGATGCAGCAGATCAGGGTGATGAGGCCCAGCGCGATGTTGGTGACGTTCAACCAGTAAGTGGATGGATCGCTCACGGAGACTTCTCCTTCGGTAGGACTTATTGCACGGAGGGGGCCATGCACAAAGGAAAGGAGTTAGGCGGGGCAGGGAAGGGGAAGTGCCGGATATTCCGATTGATTTGTCTGGAATTCCGGCAGGTGGCAGAGGGCGGCGTGACGATGCGGCGTCGAAAACCAACGGCAGATGACGTGCAACGCGGAAATGCGTCGAGCCGAGTCTCGACGCGGCAGACACGAGCCCC
>PMTT01000548.1 GCA_003167275.1 Bryobacterales bacterium
TCGGCCGGATTCACCGTCAAAGACCTGCTGGAGCAATTAAATGATCGTCAAAACGATACTGAAAAGAACAGGAGATGACGCCATGAGAGATCAGATGCAGTTGCGGATGAGCAGTGTGGGGGTGGCGCTGTTCGTCGGCTGCCTGGCTGCCGGAGGCGGTATCGCGGCCTTGACCGGGCAGCCTGTGGTGGCGATCGTCGCGGCTCTGCTCGGCCTGTATTTCCTGTTCGCCATTCGGATGGCGGATCAATGGGANNCGTGTCCGGGTGGCCAACGTTTCGGCGGAATCGACGCTGACGCGCGACACGGTACCGGTGAACGTAGACGCCATCGTGTTCTGGCTGATCTGGAACGCGGAGAAGTCGATTCTGGAGGTGCAGGACTTTACGCAGGCGATCATGCTGAGCGCCCAGACGGCGCTGCGGGAATCGATCGGCCGCCACGAGCTGCACCAGATGGTGGCGGAGCGCGAGTTGCTCGGACAGGAACTGGCGAAGATCCTGGACGCGAAGACCACGCCGTGGGGCATCACGGTGCAATCGGTCGAGATCCGCGATGTGCAGATCCCGCCGGCGCTGCAGGATGCCATGTCGCGCCAGGCGCAGGCGGAGCGCGAGCGGCAGGCCCGCATCATTCTGGGGCAGGCGGAAAAGGAGATCGCCGAGAGCTTCAACCAGGCCTCGCTGATCTATGCAAACAACCCCACGGCGCTGCATCTGCGCGCGATGAACATGCTGTACGAGGCCATCAAGGAGAAGGGCTCGATGGTGATTGTGCCGTCGTCGGCGGTGGAAACGATGGGCCTGGGCGGCTTGATGGGGACGGCCTCGCTGGGCGGCGCGAAGGTACAGTGAGTAGTACGAGCAGTACAGGCATGCCTGTCTTTATCCGGATGTGGGAGGTAAACTTGTACCCCGTGCCGGCTGGGAGTACGTCCATCCTTGACTAATGTTGGCCGGTTGTCTTAGATTGGTGCAGAAGAGGGAGGCGCAAATGCGCAGGCTGCTGATTCTTGTGGGTTTGCTTCTGGTTGGGGCCATTGCATGGGGATGTGGGGATAAGCTCGCGCTGGTCATGGGCTCACGGTCGTCGCTGGTCAAACCTCCGCATCCGGCCGCCATCCTTGTATTTCCTGGCCAATCCGCCAGTTCCACGCTGATTCGGGGCCTCGCGTCACAGTCCGCATTTAAGAAAGCGGGCCACCGGCTCCAGCTCGTCGAGGACTCAGCGGGACTTGACAATGCGCTGAAGGCCGGCAAATACGACGTGGTCATGGCCGATGTTTCGAATGCCGGCGAACTGAGCCAGGAGGTGTCCTCGGCGGCATCCAAGCCAGTCCTGTTGCCGGTCGCTTTCCGGGCGTCCAAAGAGGAGCAGTCGGCGGCGCAAAAGAAGTACCACTGCCTTCTGAAAGCCCCAGGCAACACCGACAATTATCTGGACGCTATCGACCAGGCGATGGAGTGGAAGCTCCAAGGGAAAACCCGGTAGCCGCGGCAACGCCAGGAACAAGATGCGCGCCGCCAGACTACTCCCGCTTTTGCTTGCCCTTCCGCCTGGCTTGATGGCGCAGGCCTGGCTACCCGCACAGGGCGACGGGAGCGTTTCCATCCTTTATCAGTACGATATCTCGCGCCTCCATTCGTACGAGGATGGACGAACAAACGATAGGGGTCATACCTACTTCGACGCGATGATTGTCAATACCGACTTTTCCCTCACCGACAGGCTTGCCATACAAATCGGCCTGCCCTTCGTTGAAGCCAGGTACGTCGGTCCCAAACCGCACCTTCTGGTTCGCGGAGACGCCAGTACAGAAGTTGCAATAGACAATGGAAACTATCATGGCGGCTTCCAGGACTTCCGCTTCAATGTGCGTTACGCCTTGAGCCGGCGCGCCCTCAAGATAACGCCTTTTGTGGAGGCCATCTTACCAAGCCACGCTTATTCCAGCTTTGGCCATGCCGCGATCGGATTGAATGAGCACGAATATCGCATGGGCGTAAGCGTCGGGCGACGCCTGAATCCGATCCTTCCGAAGGCATTCGTGCAGGGGCAATATGCCTTCGGGTTCACGCCGTATGTGGCGGCAGGAATCGCGCCCAGGCGGAGTTACGGCGAACTCCAGCTCGGCTATCTGCTCAGCCGCCGTATCTCGTTTCAAGGCTCATCCGCCCTGACCTGGTCGCATAACGGCCTTGACTACGATATTAACCTGTTTCCCACTAACCTCACCAACGAACAGTACCTGAATCACGACCGTATCGCCCAGTCCAAGTTACTGGACGCCGGTGGCTCAGTCTCATATCTGGTCAACAAGTCCACAAACTTCTTCGTCTCGGTAAGCCACTCGTTTTACGGAACCAATGGTCACCTACGCTACGTGGTGACCACGGTGGGCTTCACGAAGGCCTTCACCACGGCCTCCGAAAAGGCGTCGGTTTTGGCGGCTCTTCCGGAAGCCAATAAGGCGATGGTCTGCACTTGCGCGAAGACTAAGTGACACTATATCAGACCGACGCGCCGCATCAACTCCTGAAACCCTGGCTCCACTCGAATTCCGTCAAAACGCGGATCCACCTTCAGCCACGTCATCATAGATGAGTGCTGTTGGTACGCCTTCTCCAGCCAGGTCAGGGCCTGTGCGCGCTCCTCCAATCCGCAATAGACGAGCGCAATCATGCCCGGCGACACCGGGTGTCTCCTGGCCAGCGTCAGCAGGCGGTTCAGGATTTGCCGGGCCTCGTCCTGTCTGCCTGTTATGGCGGCGAGGTATGCCAACTCGGGCGACAGACTCAGATCCACGCCGTCCGCAGCCTGGCTGCTCCGGATGGCTTCGATGCCTTTGTCGTGCGCCCCGCTGTACACGTAGGCCCAACCTAGTTGATACTGCACGGACGAGTCATTGGGGTGAAGATCGAGGCTCTTCTGGAATTGTGCGATCGCCAGGTTCCAGCGCCGCGCGCTGACATAGGTGTCTCCCACCATCTGGTTGGTCAGCATGGCGAGCGGGTCCGCCTCCAGTGCGAGCCTGGCTTCCGAAATGCTATCGTCCGCGCGGCCCAGATGGCGCAACATATTACCGTAGAGCATGTGGGCGGTGGAGAAACCCGGGTTGAGCGCGATCGCCTTTTTGATCTCGTCCTCACACCCTTTCCAATCCCATTCCTGGTAGTGGACCACAGCCATCGCCTGATGAGCTTCGGCCAGCCTGTCGTCGAGAGCCAGGGCCTTGGCGGCCGCCTCTCGAGCCTTGGCAATGGTTTCGGCCCACGGTCTGGAGTCGGTAAACAGGAAGCCGGTCCAGCACTCGGCGAGTCCCCCATAGGCTTCGGCATAAGCCGGGTCCAATTGAATGGCCTGCTCGAAATAGTCGGTGGCCTTCACTATCGATTCCGAGGTGAACTGGTCCCAGTAGTAACGGCCCAAAAGGTACGCGTCATAGGCAGCAGGGTCGACCTTGCGGGTGCGCGCCAGGCGTCCTGCCTCCTCAGTGGTCACCCGAACCTGAATCTCACCAGCAATGGCGCGCGCCACTTCGCCCTGTAAAGTGAGCACGTCGGTCAGGTCGCCTTCGTAGGACCGGGCCCATGTCTGCTGATTCGTGGCCGGGTCCACTAATTGCGCGTTGATTCGCACCCGGCTGCTGGACGACTGCACACTACCCACGATTACGGCTTCCACTCCCAACTGTTTGGCGATTTCGGCCAGCGGCTTCTTGGTCCCTTTAAACTGCATGACCGACGGACGCGAGATGATCCTTAGCGTGCCGATCTGGCCAAGGTCGGTGATCAGTTGTTCCGTCATCCCGTCGGCAATGTACTCCTGGTCGGCGTCGCCCGACAAGTTCTCCAGCGGTAGCACGGCCAGCCTGATAATGTGCGGGCCGCTGGAGCCGGACAGCGCATTACGCCACCTGGCGGGCAGCAATTTCCAAAGTGCCACCATCGCCCCTAGCGCGGCCACGCTGCCGCCGGCTTGGAGGATCCGGCGTCGAGGCAGCAGCTCTCGCTCTCTCTGGGCCGCCGAAGGCCGCGCATCCAGAACTGCTTCGAGGTTGAGGAGCAGATCGCCAGCAGATTGAAAGCGTTGCTCCGGGTCTTTTTCCAGGCAGCGGCGGACCAGCCGGTCGATGTCGGGATCCGCCAGCTTCGGCGGCTCCGTATTCAGAATCGCAATGAGCGTGTCGATGGCCGACGGACCCTGGAAGGTGCGGTTGCCGCTCATCATCTCGTGCAGGATGACGCCGAACGAAAAGATATCGGTGCGATGATCGAGCCGCTGGCCGCGCACCTGTTCGGGCGACATGTACCCCGCCGTCCCCATCATGCGGCCCCGCTCGGTTGTCATCGATACCTCGCCGGCTTCCGGATTGGTTGCCGGTTCCGAGAGCTTGGCCAGGCCGAAATCCAGAATCTTGATCCGGCCTTCGCCCGTGACCCACAGGTTCTCGGGCTTCAAATCGCGATGCACGATGCCCTTCTGATGCGCTGCGACGAGCCCGTGGGCGATTTGTACGGCGCATTCGAGAGCCTCACGCCGCGGTAGCGCCGTGCCGCCCAGCCGCGCCCGCAGGTTCTGACCCTCCAGATACTCCATGGCGATGAAAGGACGGCCGTCCATCTCGCCGACGTCGTAGACTGTGCAGACATTGGGATGACTGAGAGCGGAGGCAGCGCGGGCCTCCCGCTCGAACCGTTCCACCGCAACCGGGTCGCTCAAGAATTCCCTGGCCAGAAACTTGAGGGCCACGGCGCGCCTCAGTCGCGTATCCGACCCGCCGTAGACTTCGCCCATACCCCCAGCTCCCAGCAGGGCATCGATGCGATAGGGGCCTACCGTGCGGCCTGCGAGCGTCGCCGTATGGCCGGCAGCGAGGGCCTTCGCGGCAGCTTCGAGCGCTGGCGTTTCCAGAAACGCGTCGGCGCGACTCTCGTGTGCCAATAGCGACTCGACTTCGCGGCGGAGTTCCCGATCGTCGCCACAAGCAGAATCCAGATAAGCTGTGCGACGGGTCCCTGAGAGATCGAGCGCGGAGATAACGATCTCTTCGATCTGTTTTCGGCGCTCCGACTTGGAATCCCCTTCCCAGGCCATGATCGGCAGTATATAGGAATTCTCGTGGCGCGGACACTCGTGTTTTCCGCGTCGAGACTCATCTCGAAGCAGTTTCGGACCTGTTCGAGTCTACACGAAGAGCAAAGGCGTCTGATCACGGCTAACGGCGTGAGAGACGAACTCGGGCAACTGCGTCGAGACGAGTCTCTGAAC
>PMTT01000379.1 GCA_003167275.1 Bryobacterales bacterium
GCAAACGACAGGAAAGTCTCTTGTGAAAGAATTCATTTTCGATTCGCAAGTTCAACGTCCACAGACCGCCAGAAAGGAGGACTTGGCAGCGGGTCAAAGATTGGACGGCGGTTCATACATCCATCCGAGCGGGCGCAATCGGCCTATCCTCGTGGAGAAGGGCGCGGACGGCATCGATCAGGTCGGAAACAAGCCGGTTTACAAGGGAGGCGCTGGTTTCGATCTGGGACACCAGGTTGACCTGCTCGTCGTCAAGGTTGCGGGTCGCTAATAACGCCTGGGCGGAGTCGTGGACCGCCGCGAGCGGACTGCGGAAATCGTGAACAAGAGTCCCGACGAACCGGCTTCCGGAACGAGAGAGTTTTTGGGTGAAACGGCCAAGGGATTCAGTCATGACTTGGTCGATGGCTTCGTTAAACCTAAGCAGGTCCGGAAGAATGTCCGCGGCGTCGGCTTTAGCCCACTCAGCTCTCCACAGCTTGATCACACTTGCACGCAGGGCGCGAAATTCGGAGATCATCTCGATCGTATCGAAGCCTCCCGTAAACCGAAGGGAGGCATGGGTTTCGGCGGCGCTGTCATGCGCGCCACCCTCTTTCGGGCCCCGTCCCTTGGCTTTCTCGCTCCGCTCCCGTTCGGTTTCGGAGGTCTCAAGATCGTCTGCAATGAAGCGAAGCAGGCCTATAATGTGATCGCGTAGCGCGGACCGGTCCATATGCGCGGCGGAGGGTACATTGGTCTGCGCGAATGCTTCCCATTCCGCGACGATGACCTCCTCATTCGATCGGATAAATGCCGCTAACTCCATAATGAGATTCTCCTGAGGGTGAATACCCATCGGCGCTCGCGAAGATTCGCGCATACACAGCCTTGCCGGGAGGATTCCAGACCCATCGGGCGCCGACACATTCACGTTCCCATACCTCCCAATGTCCCTGCCATCCTTTGGAAGCGAACTCTAACGTTTCGGACTCTGCGCGAGTATCGCGGCCGGGGATCGATGGACGTTTCGACCTATATTCGCATTTCGCGACGACTGCGTTCTTGAGCATCGCCTTCGCCCGGAACCAGTCTTCCCGATCCGATCCAACGGGACAGCCGTTGTCTTGCCACAATCGATAGGCAACCGCGGCAATTTCGCTTTCAGTTGGGCTGGCGGTTGCGGCGGCTCTCACGGATTCACTTCCGGAGCCCCTTTCAGGCATTGTCTTTGCTGCGTCGCTTGACATGGTTCATTTTCCTTGGAAGCCCGACTCAGGCCAAGCTCAAAGAGGTCGAGGCTTTGCCACATCCTGAGCACGCGGGGCGCCAGACTTCACTTTGATCACAAGTCCTGGGCAGACAGTACCGTGGCGGCGTTTCGCGACTTTTCCACGTGCTGTCGCCGAGGCTTGGCTGCGACCCGACGTGCAGGATCTGCCGTTAGGCTCCCAGATCTTGCGCTCATCCCGCATTACACGGCGGCCATATATCGGAGAAAAAGCTCCAACTGGCCGGCCGGAAGTGATTCGGCCCGGAGAGTCATTTTACCCAGAACGACAGATTCAGATCCCGTACGGTAGCAGGCCCCGCCGAAAGCGAGAATATGGCCTGGAGTGGGCCCCCGGGATTCGGGTTGGACGGGGCACGCAATTGAACCTGTGTCACGCCGGAAATCGAGCCGGCCAGCGAGCCCGCGGAGACAAAGGCAGGCGCGGGGTTACAGAATGTGCCGACGCAATCAGGCGTGACCACCAGCGGTAAGTTCAGCGGAGTCGAAGGATTCGTATTGACCAGGCCGGTGACAGGCGGAGGACTGGTGAGACCCAGGCCGTCGAGGAAGATGGTGACGACAGACCCGGCGGCCGCCGGATGGGTTTGGGAATTGACGGTTCCGTCCGCGTTGAGCGTTAAAGGAAAAGTCTGATTCACGAATGACGGCTGGGAGAGAAACGCGACCGGATTGCTTGCGGCCACTGGGATTGATCTGGCGTCGGAGACACTGTCCCCGTTGACATCGGAGTACGTCACGGTTAGGTTGGCTTGAGGACTGGCTGCAATTTCATAGGGCGCCTGGAAGTTGATTTGCTGCCTGGAGACGTAGAGTAACGGGGCGGGAACCTGGTTGGCCACGATGCCAAGGCTTTGGGTCTTTACAGGAAACAACCCATTTACCGGGTTTATCGCGGACGCGAACGGGCTGGTCTCGAAATACAGAAAACGCCCAAACATGGACAGAATTTCTCCAGGCGCGATCGCCGTTACGGGACTGAGATCGGCGGCGTCAAGCATACAGGCGATCGGGGTTGGCTGCGAAGGATCGAACCGAATCAGATCATTGCCGGAGGCGAGCAGCAGCGTTCCGCTGGTGGAATCGTACGCCAAGGGAGTCCCGGGCGGCGTGCCACTTCGAGATATGGCCGAGCCATCCAGCGTCATACGAGTTACGAAGCCGACTGGGGTGCATAGAGACGGTACTGCGCCGTCGAAGCCAGGCAAATCCACGGAACCAGCATACCCGGCAAGATATATCCCCGTGCTCGTCAAGGCGGCGAAATTGACGGTATCGCTCTTGGTCCCGCTGAAAAAGGTCGAAAAGATCAGGCCCGAACCGTCCGCCTTTACCGAGGTCACATAGCCACTCGGAGAGGTGAACTCCAAGGGGATCGGCGGCCCACAGGTATCCACAATCCCGTTTGCCGCCGTATAGTTTGGCTGGTAGGAACCGGAAGTGGTTGGGTAACCGGGGGCACTGGTTGTGCCGGCGATCAAGATGTTGCCCTGGGCGTCGACAGCAACATACGCAGGCACGGCGCCGTATCTCGCGGTGAGGTACGTCAGGAAGCGGATCCCACTCAAGTCTGGTGTGAGGCTTGCCACGAATTGGTCGGCCCCGCAGGGAAAGCCAAAAAACGGGCAGCCACAGTAAGAAACGGCGGGCATTCCTTGGAACGCTCCAGGTGTGGGCGTAGGCTCCGATCCGCCGGGCGGGACTCCGGCGACATAGATGTTGTCCTGAGCGTCGGCCGCCACCAGCCCGCCTATACCTTGCGGCCCCGCGACCACCTGGGTCCCGTCCGCGTTCAGTTTCAGCAGGAAGAGAGCCACAACCGCTGACGGAGGAGAGCCCGGCGTTAACCGCCCGGAGACCACCAGCTCGCCCTTGGTATTCACCACGACCGAGCCTGGTTGCGTCTTCGCATTTCCGCCGATCAGCGCGGAGTAAAGGGTGTTCCCCTTTTGGTCCAGTTTGGCCGCGAAGGCTGTGGCTCCGGGGGATGGAGCGGCTCCGGCGCTGACAGGAAAATCACCGGCCGTGGTTGTTCCAGCGACGTACACAGCTCCGGCCGAATCGATATCCAGAGCGGTGGCGGCGCTGGTGCTGGAGCCGCTGCCGCCGATAGTGACCGCGTAGACGGTGGTGCCATTCGGACTCAGCCTGGCGATGTAAGCCGCGCCCGAACCGGCACTCGTGGTGGTCTGGCCCGCCAGATAGATGTTGCCCGAAGCATCCACCTTGGCGGCGTTAATCTGCACGTTGGGTAAGTGTGCGAGGGTGCTGCTCGGGCTGGCCGCCGCGGCGATGGCTGGAAGCGCCCACAGGACGGCTAATCGTGCGATCCGGAGCCTGAAGCGATCCGATGCCTGCTCCATTTACGTTCAGTATACTGCGTCGATTGTCCGCTCATTCGGCCGCGGGTGCATTCAAGGCTAAATTGTCCACACCCGTCCCGCCATTAGGACACCCCTCGAGGGATTCCCTCCGCATAACGCGCAATCCGGAAACAATTCCCTGGTCGTCTGCCCTCAATGTGGTTATCGGAAAGTGCCCAAAACGTTTTGGGCAGCGTCAGGCGGCGGCTGCTCGGAAAGTCGGCACGGTGGCGGCTCGGTTTGAGGCGGCTTCGACCGGGATGGACGGTAAAGGCGGTTCCCTTGAATGAAGCCGGTGGCGTCCCGACGACATATACGATTAACAGCCGGATCTCGCAGGTCAAGGCCAAGCGGGACTCGAAGACGCCGCAGCAGTAGACTATTTTCAACTGCGAATCTGTAGGCGCAAAAGTGAGCAGTCATTCGCTCGCAATCGCTAATAGCAGACTGCCGAGGAATGATATGTGGGGTTTCCTTCCATTGATCCCGACCGGGGAAACGGCGCGGAGTCTCCGGCAGGCGTAATTGGACAGTTCGTCCGCATGCGGGCGCGAGTTGGACTCATGGGCGGCGGTAGATCTTTCCGCTTTTCATGACGAACACCACTTTTTCCGTCGCACGGATGTCTTCGAGAGGATTGCCGGCCACTGCCACTATGTCGGCGAACTTGCCGGCTGCCAGTTCGCCGCGGTCGGTCGTTCCCAGCAGGTCGGCCGCATTCACGGTCCCGGCTCGCAGCGATTCGAGCGGCGTCAGTCCGGCGATCTCCACCATGGCCGCAAATTCCTTGGCGTTCTCGCCGAATGGCACCAGCGGCGCGTCGGTTCCGAGCGCGATTCTCACTCCGGCCAGCGCTGCTTTGCGTACATTTGCGCGCGCCAAAGGCAAGACGTAATCGGCCTTTCGGCGGACGATCGGCGGCAGGGAATTGAAGTCGATGGTGGCGCCCAGCGCGAGCGTCGGAACCAGATACGTGCCGCGCTCCTTCATCAGACGAATCCCCGCCTCGTCGATCATCGAACCGTGTTCAATGGAGGCGACGCCCGCTTTGATCGCGGCAAGGATGCCTTCGGTGCCGTGGGCGTGCGCGGCGACTTTGACGCCGTGCCGCGTCGCTTCCTCAACCACCGCCTTCATCTCCGCATCCGACATTTGCTGCGCACCGACGGAATCTTCGGTCGAGAGCACGCCCGCAGTGGCCACGATCTTGATCACTTTGGCGCCATGCTTGAGGTTGAATCTGGCCGCCTTCACGGCATCGTCAGGGCTGTTGATGACTCCGTACTCGGGGCCGGGATCAACCAGAGAGGTGGCGATTCTGGTGAACATCTCGGGATCGCCATGGCCGCCGGAAATGGTGATCAGGTGGCCGGCGGCAACAATGCGCGGGGCATCAATCCAGCCGGCGTCGCTCGCTTTAGAGAGCGCGACCGCCAGCAGGTCCTTGGTATAGTGATTTTGCCCCATGTCCCGGACGCTGGTGAAGCCGGCCATCAGCATTTTACGGGCGCTGATCGAAGAGCGCAACGCCGCCTCGGCGGGTTCTTCCCCGAAGATGTCCGCGCGAAGACTCGCCGCGTCGGCCAGCACATGAACGTGCATGTCAATGAAGCCGGGAACGAGGGTCGTGTCGCCAAGGTCGATGACCGATGCGCCGGCGGGCGCGGTGGCTGGATTCACTCCGGTGATGTAACCGTTCGTGACGACGATCGAGGCCGGTGAGATGACACGTCCAGCTTTGACGTCAACCATCCGCTGGGCGCGGAGCACGGTAGTTTGGGCCGAGACGGCCCCCAACGCGACAAAGGCGAGCGCCAGGAGGCGCGAGAATTTACACATATCACAGAGTCTACACCACGTTGGAACGGGCAGCATGAATCGCGCGCAGGACAGGGTTCCCGGGGAAAGCCGCGCAGAACCAGCCTATCGAAAACCACGCTTGGCTGGGCGCATGGTGAAGTTGTTGCCTTGAGTTTACGGATTGGCTTCTCGCCAAGATGAAACAGGATCGCGAGACCCATGGCCTCCTTTCCGGCACCCAACTCGATTACCGAGGGCGCGCCGGTTCGATGAACGGCTACAGGATATGCGTAGCGGCCGCAAGCGCCAAGGCTAATAGCTGACGATCAGCACTTTCAGCGAAACCGCCTCGACGATATACAGCCTGCGTTGGGCCGTTGTTGTGACCCACCTCAACCGTCAACGCTCGGATGCCAACGCTGTTGCAGAAGTTCCGGACCTCAACCAAAGCGCGTACTTGGACTAAAGTGGGTTATCGGAAAGTGCCCAAACGTTTTGGGCAGCGTCAGGCCGCCGGGCGCCGCTGCTCGGAAAGTCGGCACTCGTAAACGGCCCGCAAACGGCCTTCTGTGAAGTTGGGGTAANNCCTGGCAAGCTGCCTAAGCCAGAATCACCCCACAGATTCTGATAAGGAGGCCAAAAATTAAAGGGTGGCCGCCGACCCCTCCTGTTAAAACGTCGAAGGTGCGGGCCAGAAAGACGGCGGTCTAAAACCGCGACGCCTGATGAGTATTCCTTGAGAAACTCTACGGCGCGTCAAGACTCGCAACCGGTCAGCGAGGAAAGCCGGAAGCCACCCCTGTAGTGGACTGGTTCTATGTACTTCCTCCTTTAAGTGACTTCCCCAGTGAGGGGATCGCGTTAAAGGCCCTTTCGGAGAAAGAGGCCTGGAGTTCAGTAACTGCTGCCTCCACTCACAATATGCTCCTCTGTACCCCAGAATGTCAAGCGGAGCGACCAGTTATTTGCGCGCCTTCGAGCGCCCGAGGTCTTGCCTCCGGTGACTGCGGGTTCCTTCTACATTTTGCGGGCGTAATAACCCTTTCTCGCGTGTACGATGAAGTCTTTGCGGCCCTTCACGCGCATTTCGATGTTATGAAATAGCCCATCCGTGAGGAGCGGTTCGGGCCGGTAGGAGATGTTGTACTGGTGCCGCAACTCGTTGTGGATGTTCGAGAAGTCCTGCGCCATGTCTTCCACTTTGAACGGGAAAAACGAGCTCCCACCGGTCTCCGAAGTGAAATATTTCAGAATCTTGTCGCCATCCGTATCGATGCGGGTGATATTGGTCGATATGGCGTACACCACCACCTCGGCCTTCTGCGCCATCTCCAGAGCCTGGTCGCGGGTGTAGCGGCTCTGGTTGTCCTCGCCGTCGCTCAGGACCACCATGGCCCGGCGGAATTTGTGTCTCGGCTGGTCCTGCTGCAACTTGTCCCGGCAGGCGAAATAAATGGCGTCGTAGAGCGCGGTGCCCCCGCCCGGACGGAGATCGCGGATCGCCTCGTCCAGCTTGTCGGTGTTGTCTATCAGGTCCGCCCTAAGCT
Source organism: Bryobacterales bacterium (assembly GCA_003167275.1). Classification (GTDB taxonomy): domain Bacteria; phylum Acidobacteriota; class Terriglobia; order Bryobacterales; family Bryobacteraceae; genus JAIQFL01. The sequence continues at coordinate 6,981 of PMTT01000379.1, forward strand.
CCGGAGAAGTGTCGAAACTCACCACCATCGCCTTGTCCTGGTTCTGTTTCACCACGCTCTTGAGGAACTCGCTGGCCGCTTCCTGCTCGAACTTGAACCGCTCCCGAATACTGTTGCTCGTATCGATCAGGACTGCCAGCCGCAGCGGCAGATCGCTCTCCGCGCTGAACTCCTGGATGGTCTGTGGCTTTTTGCCCTCGAACACCTCGAAATCGTCCTTCGTCAGGTCGGTGACGAAGCGGCCCTTCTTGTCGGTCACGGTAAATAGCATGTCGACTCGGGTTACGTCGACCGTGATACGCGTGGGCTCGTCGGCCTGCGCGGCCGGCGTAGGCGTGGGCTTGGGCTGCTGCGTGCCTGGCCGCTTGGCAGGGGGAGGCTCCTGCTGCTGCGCGGCCCATACGGCCAAGCCAAGGACACTGGTGGCCGCCAATGCAACCCAGATTCTCATAGGTCCAATTATACCGCCCAGCCCAACCCTTGCATCCAGGACTCCAACTCGGCCGGCAGGGGCGAGACCACGGAAATCTCCGCGCCCGTGGACGGTAACTGGAAGCGGATGCGGTGTGCGTGCAGGAAGTACCGCCCCAAAGGCGGCTGGCCTTCCACCTTCTCGGGTGCCCCGTACAGAGTATCGCCGGCTACCGGGTGGCCCAGGCTCGAAAGGTGGACCCGGATCTGATGGGTGCGCCCCGTGCCGATTCGGACTTCAAGCAGAGTGAAGCCAGACGCCCGCGCTGTCTGCGGGTCGAAGCGCCGCAAGACCCGGTATTCCGACCAGGCCGCCCTTCCTTCCGCTAATCGTGCCGTCATCCGGACGCGCCGCACCGGGTCGCGCGCGATCGGCCGCTCGATGCGCCCGCTCTCCAGCTTCACCTTCCCGTGCACCAGCGCCAGGTAAATCTTCTCCACCAGGCGCCCGGAGAACTGTGCCGCCAGTCGCTGATGCGCGGCGTCGTTCTTGGCAACCAGCAGTACTCCGCTGGTGAAACGGTCCAGGCGGTGGACGATTCCCGGCCGAAGCGCGCCCCCCACTCCCGAGAGCGCGCCGAAACGGTGGAGCAGCGCGTTCACCAGGGTGCCATCGTGCACTCCCGCGCCCGCGTGGACCACCATGCCGGCCGGCTTGTCGATGGCTACGACGTCGTCGTCCTCGTACAGAACAGTTAAAGGGATAGCTTCCGGTGTGGCATGTAAGGGAGGCGGCTCGGCGGGTTCTACGTCAATGGCCTCACCCACACGCACCAGGTGGGACGCCCGTTCCCGCCGGTTGTTGACGAGGACGCGCCCGTCTTCGATCCACCGCTGAATCCGCGAACGGCTGAATTCCGGGAGCCGCTCATGCAGCATCTGGTCGAGCCGTTTGCCGGCATCGGCGATCTCGGCAGTAAAGCGCTCTGCTGCTCGCACCGTGTTAGTATCTGGTTTCCGCTGGTATTGGACTCGGGACGTTTCGGCGTCCAGAACCAGACCGGGCCTGGTTAGCGGCCAGACCCGGCTTTTACTGGGCGGAAAGGAGGTGACCTATGGTCCTGATGACCATTGGAATCACCGTTACGATCGTAATAGCTGTTACGATCACGGTAACGATCCGCGTTGAACGGCGTCGTCGCCGTTCCGAGTAACGAATAATCCCGGCCCGGGGACCTCTTTCAATATACACCAACCGGGCCCACGCTCAAGCACCCGATTTAGCCGTGTCCGGTGGACTCGGGACTGGCTCGCGCTCCACAGCCGTCTCCACTTTGATCTTCTCCGCCAGCGGGCGGCGATCGTAAAACTGCAGCCGGCAAAAGCAGCAATGGTACAGCCGCCCACCTGCCAACTGCTCCGCCAGATTCAGGACGCCGAAATTCATCTTGTCGATCTTGTCGCGCTCCCGCAGTTTCGAGGGGCGGTAGCTTCCGCATCGCGGGCAACGGGCGTGTTCTCCGAAGTGGTAGGTGTAACGGCGCGGGACGAACTCCTCCGTGTCGCACTTGGAGCACCCGTAAATCGCCATGTAGGTGAAGCGCTCCAGGAAGGTGCGATGGACCCGCTGCAACTTGCCGTTGCACTGCTTGCACTTGCGCATGAACGCTCTACTTATATCGCAATTGCGCAAACTGCACAACCGGGTGACAATAAAAGATACATCTTCCGCTTTCTAGATCACCCTATGCTGGACCGAATCACCGTACATGGCGCGCGCCAGCACAACCTCAAGAATATTGATGTCGAGATTCCCCGCAACAGCCTGACGGTCATCACCGGCCTCAGCGGTTCGGGCAAATCGTCCCTGGCTTTCGACACCATCTACGCCGAAGGCCAGCGCCGCTACGTGGAGACCCTGTCTACCTACGCGCGCCAGTTTCTCGACCAGATGGAACGCCCCGATGTCGATTCCATCGACGGCCTCAGCCCCGCCATCTCCATCGAACAGAAGACCACCAGCCGCAGCCCCCGCTCTACCGTCGGCACCATCACCGAGATTTACGACTACCTGCGCCTGCTCTACTCCTCCATCGGCATCCCCCACTGCCCGATCTGCGGCAACGAGATCTCGCGCCAGACCACCGAACAGATCCTGCAGCACGTCCTGGCCCTCAAGCCCGAGGACCGCATCATGGTGATGGCGCCGGTGGTTCGCGGCCGCAAGGGGGAGTATAAGAAGGATATCGAAAAGCTGGCGCGCCAGGGATTCGTACGAGCCCGCATCGATGGTGTGCTCCGCTCCCTGGATGAGGAAATCACGCTCGACAAGCGCAAGAACCACACCATCGAAGTGGTGGTGGACCGCCTGCTCGTGAAGCCCGGCATCGAGACGCGCCTGGAGGCCTCCATCGAAACCGCCACCAAACTGGCCAATGGACTGGTCTTGATTGTGGTGGTGAACGGCGAGGAGCGCCTCTATTCCCAAAAGCTGGCATGCATGGAATGCGGCGCCAGCATACCGCAGCTCGAGCCCCGCTCGTTTTCCTTCAACAGCCCGTTCGGCGCCTGCGAGGAATGCCACGGCCTGGGCAGCAAGTGGACCTTCGACCCTGCCAAAGTGATCGCGGACCCCGCCAAGCCGCTGCTGGATGGCGGCCTCGGTCCCGGCGCCGGCTCCTGGTATATGCAGCAGCAGCTCGAAGACCTGGCGAAGAAGAACCGCATCAACCTGAAAAAGCCGTTCGAAGAGCTGCCCGCGAAGGCGCGCACCACACTCCTGGAAGGCGCCGCCGGCATCCCCGGCATCCTCGGAATTCTCGACTCCACCTACACCTCGTCGTCGGAAGCCTACCGCGAGTGGCTTACCGAGTACATGTCCCCGGCCGAATGTCCCGCCTGCCACGGCCTACGCCTGCGGCCCGCCAGCTTGTCCGTGCGGGTAAAGAACTTCTCCATCGCCGAGTTCACTACGCTTCCCATCGCGCGCGCTCTGGTTACGGTCCGCAACTGGGAACTCAACGACCGCGAACAGCAGATCGCCGGCCGGGTGCTCGACGAGATCCGCCGACGCCTGGAATTTCTCTCCGCCGTGGGTTTGGACTACCTGAGCCTGGAGCGCTCGGCCGCTACCCTCTCCGGCGGCGAGGCGCAACGCATCCGCCTGGCCACGCAGATCGGGTCCAAGCTTCGCGGTGTTCTCTATGTGCTGGATGAACCCTCGATCGGCCTGCACCCCCGCGACAACGGACGCCTGCTCGAAACCCTCACCCAACTCCGCGACATGGGCAACACCGTTCTGGTGGTGGAGCACGACGCCGAGACCATCGAGCGCGCCGATTATGTGATCGATCTCGGCCCCGGCGCCGGTCGCCTGGGAGGCGAGTTGGTCGCGCAAGGCGTGCCCGCCGCCATCGCCGCCAACCCGGCTTCGCTCACCGGCCGATACCTTTCCGGCGCACTCGAAATCCCCATTCCCACCGAACGCCGCGAGCCGGGCGAAAAGAAGCTGGTGATCCGAGGCGCGCGCGCCCATAACCTCAAGGACATCGACGTCGAGATTCCGCTTGGCGTCCTGACGGTGGTCACCGGCGTGTCGGGCAGCGGCAAGTCCACCCTGGTGAACGAAATCCTCTATCGGTCCCTGGCACGCGAGATCTACGGTTCGCATGACGAACCCGGCGCCCACGACGCCATCGAGGGCATAGAACTCCTCGACAAGGTGATCCGCATCGACCAGGCGCCGATCGGCCGTACACCGCGCTCCAACCCGGCCACCTACACGGGCCTCTTCACCCCGATCCGCGACCTCTATGCTATGCTGCCGGAATCGCGCGAGCGCGGTTACAAGCCTGGCCGCTTCAGCTTCAACGTGAAGGGCGGCCGCTGCGAGGCCTGCCAGGGCGATGGTTTGAAGCGCATCGAGATGAATTTCCTCCCCGACGTCTACGTCACCTGCGACGTTTGTCGCGGGCGCCGCTACAACCGCGAAACCCTCCAGGTGAAGTTCAAAGGCTACTCCATCGCCGACCTGCTGGATGCCACCGTGGAGGAATCCCTGCCCCTCATGGAGAACCTGCCCCAGATTCGCGCTAAGCTCCAGACGCTGCTGGATGTGGGCCTTGGCTACGTACACCTGGGCCAGTCGTCCACGACGCTGTCCGGAGGCGAGGCCCAACGCATCAAACTGGCCAAGGAACTGAGCAAGCGCCAGACCGGCCGCACCTTCTACCTGCTGGATGAGCCCACCACCGGCCTGCATTTCGACGACGTCCGCAAGTTGCTCGACGTGCTCCAACGCCTGGTCGGCTTGGGCAATACCGTGGTGGTGATCGAGCATAACGTGGACGTTATGAAGACCGCCGACTGGCTCATCGACCTGGGCCCCGATGGCGGCGAGTACGGCGGCCGCCTGGTAGCCTGCGGGACTCCCGAGCAGGTGAGCCGCTCGAAGAAGAGCTATACCGCCGAAGCCCTTCGCAAGGTGTTAGGCCATAAGACGGACCGGGGTACCCCTTTGGCGTCCGCTGTTCCCGGGGCCGCTCGATGACGAAGTACTCCAAGTCGCCCATCGATTTCACGCACCTGAACACGGTCTCTCTCCAAGAGCGAGGCGGCAAGGTGCGCGCCGCGGATTTTGCCCGGGTCTATCAAAAGGGTTCTGGAATCGGTGGCTGGCTCGATTCCCTGCCCCACATCCTGGCGGGCGATTCGCTTCGGTCGGTGGTCGATGCGTTGCTGGCGGCGCGCGACCGGCGGCGCGCCATCATCTGGGGCATGGGCGGACACGTCATCAAGTGCGGACTCGCGCCGGTCCTGCTCGACCTCATGCGCCGGGGCTTCGCCACCGCGTTCGCATTGAATGGCTCCGCCACCATCCACGATTATGAGATCGCACTCGCCGGCCACACCAGCGAGGATGTCGAAGCGGTCCTCCCCGACGGCCGCTTCGGGTCGGCCGAAGAAACCGGGCGCGAAATGAACCTGGCCATCGCCGCCGGAGACCGCGACGGATTGGGCATGGGCGAGGCCTTGGGACGTTCGCTTGAACTGCTGGCGGCGGCCGAGCATGCCTCCGCAAGCCTGCTGCTCCAGGCCTACCGCCACGCGACGCCGGTGACCGTTCACGTCGCCATTGGCACCGACACGCCGCACACCCATCCGGCCGCGGATGGGGCCGCCATCGGAAGCGCCTCGCACCGCGATTTCCGACTCCTGTGCGCCTATGCCGCCGACCTGAACGAAGGTGGCGTCTACCTCAACGTGGGCTCTGCCGTGGTGCTGCCGGAAGTCTTTCTGAAAGCCGTGTCCGCGGTGCGCAACTTGGGGCATCCGCTGGCCAACTTCACCACCGCCAACTTCGACTTCCTGCAGCATTACCGCCCGCGCGTCAACGTGGTCGAACGCCCGCATGCGTTGTCCGGAGGCGCCGGCTACGCCATCACCGGCCACCACGAGCTGATGATTCCGCTGCTGGCCGCCGCGCTCATCGAGAAGGATACATGAGCGACCAGCCACCGCCGCTGAACGGTGGGACAGACGATCGCTTTTCGTCGTCTGTCACGCCAGCCGAGAGCGCTCCAACACCTGAGGTGCCGGCCGACTGGCCTGCCCCGGTTTCCCAGGAACCGCCGGTTGCCGGGGAGCCGGGCGATGCCGCCTGGAGCGCCGCCCCCGCCGAGTGTCCTCCGCCCTGCCCAGCCGCGGGGCCGCCGGAACGCGATCCTTGCTGGGGATACTTCGACCTGGCCCTGTTTGTCGCACTCGCCATTCCGTGCATGTACGCGGGGGCCTTGCTCGCGTTGACGATGGTACGAGCCACCGCTGGGGTCTTTCACTTTTCGGCACGGATTCCGGCCATGGAACCGCTGGCCGAGCAATTGGGCGGCGACGCCATCCTGTTTGGAGTGCTGGCACTGATCCTTCGACTGCAATACGATCGCCCGCTCTGGCGGTCACTGGGATGGCTGCCGGCGCGCCTCCCAGTCCTCTGGGTGGTGATCTCCGGGATGGTATGCGCCTTGAGTGTCGCCCTGCTGGGTACTCTGATCCACATCCCCACCACCACGAACCCCATGGTGGAACTGATGAAAGACCGTACCTCCGCGATCCTGATGGCGTTCTTCGGAGTCACGATTGCGCCGCTCACCGAAGAACTCGTGTTTCGGGGTTTTGTGCAGCCACTGCTGGTGCGAAGCCTGGGAGCGGTGCCTGGCATTCTCCTGGCCGCGATCCCGTTCGGCGTGCTGCATTACCACGAGTACGGCAACTCCTGGCGCCATGCGGTCCTGATCGGGCTAGCCGGCGCGGCCTTCGGCTGGATGCGTCACCGCACGGGCTCCACCCAGTCGTCCACCCTCATGCACGCCTCCTACAACGCTCTCATCTTCTTCGCAGTCCTGTAACACGGGCGTTCTCGCCTGTGTTGGTTTTGGCTTCCTGTTTCACGTGAAACAGGGCCTTGTTTCACGTGAAACAGCGTTGTTTCACGTGAAACATGACAATTCGGCCGTGTCTCGAAAGTACGATCCTTTAGAATCAGCTACTTGCGACCAGCTTTCCTGAGATAAAATGGACCCAAAATATCCTGTTTGTCCCGTGAAGGGCAGGAGGGAATTCTGGCGCCGTCTGGCCGTGGGGTATAATCCTGCCATGCGAGCGCTGGTGCTTTTCGTCGTTTGGCAGGGCTTGGGGACTGCCCAAACCAACACAGGCAAGAATGCCCGTGCCACGACGGAATGGCCGCAGTTCCGCGGACCTAACGCCAGCGGCGTCGCGGCGCCTGACGCTACACCTCCGCTGGAGTTCGGACCATCGAAGCGCCTGCTCTGGAAACAGGCGATGCCGCTGGGACATTCGTCGCCGGTGGTGTGGGGCGATCGCATCTTCCTCACCTCGTTCGACGCGGCATCCAAGAAGCTGGAACTGATCTCGGTGGACGGCAAGACGGGCGCAATCCTCTGGCGGCGGGTCGCGCCTGCCCCAGAGATCGAGGAAACGCACGTGGTCAGCAATCCGGCAACGGCGTCGCCTGCGTTGGACGGCGATCGCGTCTACGCCTATTTTTCATCCTATGGCGTGATGGCGTTCGACCATTCCGGTAAGGCCGAATGGACCTTGCCATTGCCCATGCCGAAGACGCATCACGGCAGCGGCGCGTCGCCGGTGCTTGCGGGCGATCTTTTGATCTTGAACCACGACGCGATGCAGGGAGGATACCTGCTGGCTCTGGACCGCCGCACGGGTAAGGAAGCGTGGCGGCAAGCGTACCCGGCGGTGCGCGGCCGTGTGGAGAGCTACTCGACGCCGGTGATGTGGCACGATCAACTGGTGCTTCACCGCGCCGGCGTGGTGGAAGCCTACCAGGCGTCAAGCGGCAAGAAACTCTGGTCGCTGGCAGCCAATACCTCGGGCGCCAGCACGGTTGCGGTAGCGGGGGATGTCATTTATGTCGCCACCTGGAACGTCCTGGGCGAGGAGGATCAGCGTTCGCCCCTGCCGGACTTCCGTACCCTGCTCAAGCTGTACGACAAAGACGGCGACGGGAAGATCAGCGCGGCGGAGTTCCCCGAGGACCTGCGCTACACTGCGCGGCCGGAACTGGAGAGCATCCCCCACTCGCAGAACTACGTGCCCTTCAAGGGGCTGGATCGAAACAACGACGGGATCCTTCAGGAAACGGAGTGGGAGGCCTTTCGGACGCGAATTACCACCACGGCGCAAGATCATGGCTTACTCGCGATAAGGCCGGAGGGCGACACCGCGGCGGTAGTGTGGCGCGAGAATAGCTCGATTCCCGAAGTGCCTTCGCCGCTGCTGTATCAGGGACGCCTGTTCCTGGTGCGGAATGGCGGCATCGTCACGTGCCTGGATGCAGTGACCGGCAAGGTGGCATATCGCGCGCGCGCCGGCGCACCGGGAGCCTACTATGCGTCGCCGGTGGCGGCCAACGGGCGCGTGTATCTGGCGTCGTCGGAAGGGATGGTGACGGTGATCTCGGCGGCCCAAGACCATCTGGAGGTCCTCACCCGTAATGAACTGGGCGAGGATATTGTGGCGACTCCGGCGATCGTGCGGAAGTCGATTTATGTCCGCACGGTACGGAATCTCTACGCGTTCGAAAACCGCTGACGCGGCTTAATTCCAGAAATCTTTCGGGATTTACCCCTAATTGGGAATCGACCGCGGGAATAAAGAATAGAATGTTCGCACCTCTTATCGGTCATTCTGCCGATATACGGTCATATTTACTCGGAAAATAGGTTGGGAAAATGCCGGATAGCCTGAGCGAATGCTCTGATTACTTCTACCTCTTGTGTTTTCAGCTATTTGGAAGACGAAATGTGGGTGGTAACACAATTGCTCATGGGAGGCCCGATTCACTAAGAAGAGAGTGAATCTTCACAGAGAGGGAAACAAATGCGGATTGCTCACGCTCCAACTGAAAAGCTCCCACCTGCAAGTTTTCAAGAGGTACTGCGTTCCTTCCATGAACACCAGCGGCTGGTTAAGCTGGTGACGACTATGACCCATGAAATCGAGCGACTCCATGAAGACAATGCTCAACTCCACGCTGCCGTCAAAATGTATCGCGAGGTAGCACGCCGGTGCCGTAAGGCAAGTGCTCCCCGCGCGCGCGTGCGCAGGATGGCGAGCGTGAAGGTGAGCGTCGGGGAAGCAGCAGGCTAGACCCCACACTGTTCAGTTTGGGTTCGAGTGCCCCACGTGACTGAACGCGACTTTGACTCAGGCGCTTCCGCAGTGCTAAATTGCCAAAGGCGCGTGAATGCGGAGGAGTGAAATGACGAGAAGGACCTTCATTTCTTCCGCAATGGCAACGCAGATATCCCAGCGATCGCCTCGTCCGAATCTTGTGTTTGTGGTGACGGATGGCTGGCGGGGCCAGGCATTGCCATTTGCCGGCGATACCAATCTCCACGCTCCGAATCTGTCGCGGCTCGCGCAGGAAGGTATCTATTGCAGCCGAGCCTACACAAGCTATCCGGTTTGCTGTCCGTCTCGCGCCGCGATGATCACCGGCAAGTTCCCCCACACGGTCGGCGTGAGCCAGAATCATACGCGCCTGCCGCTGGAACATACCACGATGTCCTCCGTACTCAAGGACGAAGGCTATCGGACGGGTTACATCGGCAAGTGGCACCTTGATGGAAACGAGAATCCAGGATTTGTTCCGCCCGAGCGGCGGCGTGGATTCGACTACTGGGCTGCCTACAACCTGGCCCACCAGCACTTTGACGGCGTCTACTTCCGCGATACGCCAACGCCGATCCGCACGAGCGGCTTCGAGGCCGACTATCAGACCGATCTGGCGATCGAGTTTCTTCGCCAGCCCAGTCCCGGGCCGTTTTTCCTCTATCTCTCGCTGGTTCCGCCGCACGCCCCGTTCACGCCTCCGGCTAAGTACTCCGGGTACAAGCCTGGCGAACTACGATTGCGGGCGAACGTTCCAGATCGGATCGGGGCGGCAACACGGGGAGATCTCGCCGGCTACTACGGACTCTGTTCGGCAGTGGACACAAATCTCGGGCGGATTTGGGAGGCACTCGATCAACGGGGCCTTACCAATGACACCATCGTGGTTTTTACTTCGGACCACGGCCAGATGCTCGGATCGCACGGACTCAGCGGGATCGATTTGCCCTTTGAGGAGTCTTCGAGAATTCCCCTGATCATCCGATATGCGCGGCGAATCAAGCCAGGCAGGGAATACAGCTTGCCGGTCTCGAACGTGGATTACGCTCCGACGCTGCTGTCGCTCTGCGGGGCGCGCCTGCCGGGAGGAATGCACGGCACAAACCTCGCCGCCGTCCTGACAGATGCTTCCCAGACGCGCAAGCCGAGGCCGATTTACGCGGAGGGCGGGCTTGGGACGCCTGACGAGTGGCGCATGATCGTTCTCGGCTTTGACAAGCTGGTTGTGGGGCCGGATTTACGCCCAACGCAGATGTACAACCTCCGGCGGGATCCGCTTGAGCCGGACAATCGGGTGGGGCGATCCGCGGACCGCCGGAAGCTTGAGGCGCTACTCGCGTTGATATGGATGTGGAGAGCCCAAACCGATCGATACCCACCGACACCAGCGCGAGGTGACCTCCGTCGTCCCGACACCGGAGCAATGTCGCTTCAAATTACCGGAAATTCTCCACCAGCATGAGATCGCTCTCCATCCGATCCGTCTGGCTGAAAAAAATAGTGCGTTCGTCGGCCGATACCGAGAAGACGGTACCGCCGTCGAAGCCGAACGTCAACTTCGGGAAGCGCACATATTCGAACTTCCGGCCGGTATCCGTGCGCAACACCCAGAGGCCGGGCGGATTCCGTACGCCGTAATAGATGCTGCGCCCGGCCACGGCGTACAGCAGGAAAATCGGTTCTTCCAGCACTTGCCTGGGCTCGCCGCCCGCCGTTGGCACGGCCCAAAGCCCCTGTCCGCTGACGTAGTACAACAGCTTGCCATCAGGCGATTCGAAGGGCTCGATTCCGGAATTGCTGGTGATCTTCTGGGGCTCGCCTCCCGCCGCCGGGACCTTCCAGATCTCGACGGGGCCGCTGCGATTCGAGGCGAAGTAGATCCACTTTCCGTCGTGCGAGAAGCTGGGTCGAATGTCGCGGAACCGTTCGTCGGTGATGCGGTGCGGCTTGCCCCCGTCGGCGCTGACCGTATAGATGGTACTGTGCCCGTTTTCATAGCGGTCGAACGCGATCGTCTGGCTGTCCGGCGCCCATCGCGGGCTGTCCATCGCCGTGGGCCCCATGCCGGTTACCGCAACCTGGTTCGACCCGTCGGCGCCGGCCACGTGGATCTCGTAATACCCCAGCCGGTCGGAGTTGAACACCAGGCGCCGTCCGTCGGGCGAGATCGTCGGCTCGCGGTCGTTGGCCGTGGAATCGACGACTTCCGTCACGTGGCACTGCTCGTAGGGCCTCGGCCCGCCATCGGGGCCGGGGCCATCCATGCGATAGATGTTGGTGTCCACCGTCCGCTTCTGGTATGCCAGGCGGTCCCCACCGCGCGAGAGGGTGGGCCAAATCAGGATGCCGCTGTCGATGCCCATCGGCTCGGGCGTTCCGCCCGGTTTCAGCCGGAACAACCCGCTTCGTTCGCCCATGTAGCGAATTGCCAGGATCAGTCCGCGTCCATCCGGCTGCCACGCCAGGTGGTCGATTCTTCGATCATAGGGGACGATCTCCCGCTCGTGCCCTTGAGTGGTCCCGTCGCGATTCATGTCCTGGAGAACCACCGTGCGGCTGTATGAGTCGCGGGCGCGAATGTATGCCAGCGTGCGGCCGTCCGGCGAGAATGCTGGCGAGAGCTCCATGTAATCACCCTGCGGCGCGGTGCTGGCGCGATGAAACTCGCCGGAATCCGTCGAGGCAATCCATATGACCGGCGCGCCGCCCTCCGCACTGTTAAAGGCCAGGAACCGTCCGTCAGGCGACCAGGAAATGGACGTCGGCGAGGCCAGGTTCGGAAACAGGCTGCCCTGCGGCATCTGCAGCAGCTTGCGCGGCATGCCGCCCAGTGCGGGAATGAGATAGATGGCGCTGTCGCTGAGGAAAGCCAGGTGCTCCCCGTCGGGCGACCAGGCGGGCGCGTGGTCCGGGGCGGGGTCGGTGGTGAGCCGCAGCGCCGAACCGCCATTCACCAGGCGCACGTAAATGTCATAGTTGTCCTGGTGCGGGCCGTCCCAGGCGAAGGCGATCTGCTTGCCGTCCGGCGACAGCGCGGGCTCGGACTCGTTGCCGGCGTAGGTCGTCAGAGGTCTCACCGTTCCATAGACCGAGGCCTGGCGCCCGCTATGGGATGCAAACCACCAGGCCGCGGACACGCCGGCCGCGAGAGCCAGCCCGAGGATGGCGATCCAGGGATTGACGCGAGGCCGCCGCGGCATAGGCTGGAGCGGCGAGCGGCCCGAGTCCACCTCCTCCTCCAACTCCTCAAGCGCTACCTTGAGGTCGTCCATATGCTGGAAGCGGCGGCGAGAATCCTTCCGCAGACAGCGGGTGATGATCTTCTCCAGATCCCGCGGCACACCCTCGGAGATCGCGCTCACCGGCTGCGGCTCTTTGTCGAGGATCGCCGCCAGGATGGACATCCTCGAATCGCCCTGAAATGCACGCCTGCCAGTCGCCATTTCGTACATCACGGCGCCGAAAGTGAAGATGTCCGAGCGCGCATCCACGTTCTTCCCTTCGGCCTGTTCGGGCGACATGTAAAAGACCGTTCCAACAATTGTGCCTTCCGCGGTCTTGTCGAACATCGTCTGCGTGGATTCATCCGCGCCCGTGCCGGTCGCCTCTGTGAGTTTGGCCAGGCCAAAATCGAGCACCTTTACCAGGCCTTCCTCGCTCACCATGATGTTGGCAGGCTTGAGATCGCGGTGAACGATGCCGGCAGCATGCGCTTTGGCCAGGGCATCGGCGATACGGATCGCGTACTTCAGCGTTTCCACTGTCCGCAGTCCCGCGCGCGGAATCAACTGATCCAGCGGCTTGCCGCGGACGTACTCCATCACGATGAAGTCGAAGCCTTCTTCGTGCGAGATGTCGTGAATCGTGATGATGTTCGGGTGGTTCAGAGCCGAGGCCGCTTTAGCCTCCTGCATAAACCGACGCCTGCGGTCGGGATCGGCAACCTTGCCGGCCTGCAGAACCTTCAAGGCGACCAGCCGGTCCAAGTGCATATCACGAGCTTTCCAGACGACACCCATGCCGCCTTCGCCGAGCTTTTCGAGGATCTCGAAGTGCGAAACGATACTGCCAATCCTAATCACAGGAGTTGCGATACATCATATCAGCAATAAAGAGCGGGTCCACAATCAGGAGGTAGCCCGGACAGGGTAGCCGCGGCGGCTGCCAAAAGTCTCAGATCCCGGATTGGCAGGCGTGCGGAATTCCCAGACCTTTCGCAGCGTGCCTGCTGGACCGGGTTGCCAAATGCTTGCGCGAATGATGCGACAAGCTGGACGGCCTGGCCGACGGCATCATCAACAACTACATTGCCTGCCGCGCCATCTTCGATGGGCACCCACATGCCGAAGCTTTTACACGCCGTTGGATCACGACGGCCCGATTGTTCCGGTTCAGACTGGAGATGGAGGAGGCCCGAAACAGCGGTAGATTCGTCGGTAGAAGGCCGCGCGAAGAAGAGCCCACGTTCGGAGTTGCCTTTTGAAGTGGATATCCTCCGGTTATGCCGACGGTCCCGACCCAACCTTCCGGCCTAGAATGAATTGGATGGCTCAGCAATTCGACGTATCGTTGAAGGCCCTATTCAGACACTCCCGCGGCGTGATGAGCCGCATTCTGTTTGGCGGGCCAGTGGCCGAGTGGCTCAATATCGAACAACCCGATGTGCGGAACCTACGGGCGGACCTCCTGGCAAGAGGGCCCGACGGCAAGCTGCGACATGTCGAGCTGCAGACCAGGAACGATCCGGAAATTGGTTTTCGCGAGCTGGATTATTACGTGGGCTTCCATCGCCTGCTGAAGGAGCACGTCGAGCAGATCGTACTATACGCCGGCCGCGAGGCGCTCAGTATGATGCCGGTGTTCGAAAGCCCAAGCACACACCATAAGTTCCGGATTCTCGACGTTCGCCAGATGGATGGCGAGGACCTCCTCGAAAGCGACGACTGGGGAGACAACGCGCTGGCCTTGCTCACCAAGGCGGACCGGGAGCGGGTGATCCAAGTGGTGGAGGCCAGGCTCAGGCGGCTGGACGGCGAAGAGCAGCAGGAGGCGGCTCGCACGTTCGTGCTGATTTCGGGCATACTGGGGATTGAAGAAGAGATCGGGCGGAGGCTGAAGACGGACATGATCGACATCATGGAGAATAAGGTGCTTGGCCCGGCGATCCGGCAGGGGATCGAGCAGGGTCGGCGGGAAGGAATCGAGCAGGGGATCGAGAAGGGGATGCGGCAAGCGCTCAAGGTGCTGGTCAAGAGCCGGTTTGGCAGCCTGCCCCGATGGGCGTCCGCCCGGATCGACAAGTCCAGCCAGCAGGAGATCAAGGATCTGATCGCCGGAGCATCGGCCGCTCCCACTCTGGAAGATCTTTTCCGGTAGCCGCGACATCGTGCGGTCTTGATCGCGACGACTCGGTCGAGCCTCGTGCCGCGCGCTCCGTGGACGGCATCCAGGCCTACCGTGTCGCATCCGTGAACCCGCACCCTTCTTTCAGTCTTGCCGGAGCGCCCACAACGGGTCGGACTTCGCCGCGCGCATGGCCGGAACGAGCATGGCGGCCAAGGCGGCCAGCGTCAGAACGAGCGTGACCGCGATATAGGGGACCGGATCGCGGGCATTCAATGGGAAGCTGTCGTCCCTGGTTGCCTGCGCCAGACCGTGGGCTAACCCCGCGGCCATCACCATGCCGGCGGCCAACCCCGCGAGCACCGGTTTCAGACCATCCAGAAGGATCAGCCGGATCATCTCGCTGCGGGTGGCGCCCAGGGCTGCCCGAATGCCCAGCTCCCGCGTGCGCTGGCCGGCGGCGAAGGCCGCCACACCATAGATGCCCACTACCGCCAGAAGCATGGCGAGCCCACCGAGCGACAGCACGAGGCGGGTGAGGGCCAGGTATTGGTGGGCTTCTTCCTCCAGCCAGTCGTGAAGGGTTTGGGGGCGGCCGACGTTCTGGTAGTGGGCGTCCACCAGCATGCGCATAACCGCCTGTTCCAGCGGCCGTGGGTCGCCGCCGAACCGCAGGAGCGCCGTTTCCAGACCGGCACGGGTTTGGCCTCGAGGGATGTAGTATTGCGCCTGCGCGTCTCGTGAGAGGCCAGCGGTGTTATCGCGGGCCACGCCCACCACTTCGAAAACCTGTTGACGGGCCACGGGAAACCGTTTGCCCAGCGGGTTCTCGCCGGGCCAGAAGAGGCGCGACATCCGCTCCGTAACGATGGCGGCGGCCGGAGCGCGCTCCGCATCCTCGACGGCGGTGAAGGTGCGGCCGCTGAGAATGGAGATACCCAAGACCTGGAAGAAATCGGGCGAGACGCTCAACGACGAGACCATCTGGCGCGTTCCGCCCACCGTGACATCGACAGTTTCCTCGCCTTCGAGCGAGGGCGCTCCCCACCACCGGTCAAATGCCGCGGATTCCACGGTGGGAGCGGCCCGCAGTTTTTCCTCGATCGCACGGAAGAAACTGAGGATGGATTCGGGTCTGGTGCCGCGAGGCGCCAGCAGCCGGACCACCAGCACTTTACGGGTCTCAAAGTCCGGGCCAGCGCTTAGCTTTCCGGATTCGGTCCGCGCCACCAGTCCGGCAGCGGCCATCAGGAGGAGGCTCATGGCCACTTGGGCGGCGATGAGAAAGCTGCGCGTCCGCCGGCTGCCCGCCGCGCCCGTGGCCGTCTGTTGTCCCTTGAGCGACACCGACAGATTCACCCTCAGCGACTCGACGATCGGCGTAAGGCCCGCCAACGATCCCGCTGCCAGCGTGATCCCGGCCAGGTAAGCGAAGACAGTCCAGTGCGGTTCAAGCGACGAGGCTGCGGGGTCTTCGTGGAAAGCCCGCATGATCGCCGGAGGAAGCCGGTAAGCCATCCAGACGCTGATGGCGGCCGCCCCCGCCGCCAGCACCAGACTCTCGGTGAGGAGCATGCGCGCCTGGCGCATTCGGCCGGCGCCCAGCGAGATGCGGACCGCCATCTCGCGCTGGCGGGAGGCGGCGCGGGCCAGCAAGACCGTAGAAACATTGACGCAGGCAATCAGCAGCACCAAAGCGAGCAGGGTCTCTATCAGCCCAAGACCCAGCAGGTCCTCATCGTCCCCGGCCAGGTGAATGGCGGCGCCGTTGGTTACCTGAATGGTGGTTCTTCGTCCCGGCCGAAGGGCTTCCTGTTGCCCGGCAATCACACGCAACGCCGAGGCCACTTCGGCGCGCGAATGGCCGGGTTTGAGGCGGCCTTCGACCCTCAGCCAGTAGGCACTCACCGCCTGAAAGGCGTTCTTGGGGCCGCTGAGCTCCGAGGCCATCGTCAACGGAATCCAAATCACGCCGTTGCCGGTAGAGAAGGTTCGGCTAGAAGCCACCCCAACCACCGTGATCGTGTGCCGGTTCAGAGTCAGTGTGCGCCCGACGATGTCCGGGTCCGACCCTAACGGGCTGGCCCAGAACTTCTCACTGACCACCGCCACGGGCTCGCCGCCGGGATGGCCGCATTCCTCGGGGAGGAACAGACGGCCGAGCAGCGGGCGGTCCGGTCCGTAAACCTGAAAGAAGTTACGGGAAACCAGCATGGCCTCGGCGGGAATGACCTCCTTGCCTTCCAGGGTCACCAGTTGCTCCGAGGAGGCCGCCAGGTCGCCGAGACTTTGCGTACCTTTCTGGTAGGCCAGGAAATCGACGTAAGAGGACTGTCCGATTCCGAGGCGGGTGTGCGGATCCGAGTAAGTGGGCAGCACGCTGAAGAACTGCGACGGGTCCTTGTCCACCTGCGCGCGAAGGAGCAAGGCGTCGATCATGGTGAATGCGGCGGCGTTCAGGCCGATTCCGGCGGACAGGGTCAACACGATCATCACGGCCAGCCATGGGTTGCGCCGGATCGAGCGGAGTCCGTAGCGTACGTCGTGGAGCAGGGTATCCACGCGGTACCAGGGGCGGGCTTCGAGGAGCCTTTCCCGCACCACGCCGGGGTTGCCGAAGGTTCGCCGGGCGGCCAGTCGGGCTTCTTCGGGCGACATTCCGCGCTCGATGTTTTCCTGGGTTTCGAGGTGGATGTGCTCCTCGATCTCTTCGCGGTACTCACGATCGGGGCGGCCCAGCCAGCGCATCATCCCTCCTGCTCCTTGGGCATCGCGAGAACGCCGCTGACGGCGCGCACGAGTTTTTCCCACTTGTCGGTCTCGGCGGTCCACTTCTTGCGCCCGGTGCGCGTGAGATGGTAGAAGCGCGCGCGACGGTTGTGATCCGATACGCCCCACTCCGAGTCGATCCACCCGGCGCGTTCCAGCCGTTGCAGGGCGGGATAGAGCGACCCGTGATCCACCAGGAGCGCCTGTTCGGACGTGCGCTGTATGGTAGTGGCGATGCCGTGCCCGTGGCGAGGGCCGTAGATCAGGGTTTGGAGGACGAGCATTTCGAGGGTGCCCGGGAGGAGTTGAAGGCGGTCGGCGTCCGACATTAGGAGACAGTCTACTAGAGGTTGGGTAGAGAGTCAACTAGAGGGCTGTGCACCATGCGCCTCTGACCGTGAGTCCCAGCGTTGGCGTGAGCGTCGGGGATGCAGTAGGCTAGAGGCAGGAGTTTCCATGAGCCGCGAGACACTTCACGATCTGGTTGACCGGATTCCGGAAGACGAACTCGCGGCCGCCGAGCGTTTGTTGGAATCCCTGGCGGTGAGTCCGGCCTATCGCGCGGCGTTGTCCGCACCGCCGGATGACGAGCCGCTGACTGAAGCCGATATTGCCGCCATCGCGCAGGCCCAGGACGAAGTCCGCGCCGGGAAGGTCAGTTCTCATGAAGAGATTCTGCGGGAATTCGGCTTGAGGTGAGATTTGTCTGGCCGGACTCGGCCCGATACGAGATTCGGGCCATCGACCGGGAAATGGCCATTCGGGTCCTCCACGGCCTGACCGAGTATGGGGGGACCGGCAAAGGCGATGTCAAGGCACTCGCTGGCCGGTGGCAAGGACACATCCGACTTCGAATTGGGGAGTACCGGGTCATCCTGGCGGTAGGTCCTGACAGCATCACGATCGTTCGTGTTCGCCATCGTTCCGAGCGTATCGCTGATTCTGTTCCTTGCTGTCGGGCTTCAACCGAACATGGACATAAAGCTCTATATCGTGGCGCCCCTTTCCAGGCGTGACGAGGTATTCTCTGAGATCCGTCGCCCCGTGTTTTCTCTGTTGGAGAAGGGGCCGCTAGCGGAAAGTTGCACGTATCTTTCCTACGACAATCTCCGCGAACTCGCATCGCAAAAGCATCTCGCACATCTCTCAGATAGCGTACTTGATGAATATGCTGAGGAAGTTGAGTAACGGGCCTTGTGCCCTCCTTTCAATTGCCCTTTAATTCAGTGGAGCGGCAGATAAATCACACCGGCCCAATCTGACTCCTGCGAACAGTCGTCGATGAGCAGGACTTCGTCGATTACCGACCAATCGGGAGCGAATCAGGCACAAGGACGATCTGCGTGCAGCCGGACGCATCCTGGTGTTGAAGCAGGAGCGCCGGAATCATGGTTGCCAGATCATGCGTGAGGATTACGCGCTGATTCGCGGTTGCCCATGCCAGCAACTTCTCGTCGTCACGGCCGGCGATCTCAGAAACGTCCTGAGCACGGAGTAGATCAAGGGCAGGCGAGCGGCGCAATAGCCCGCGGATGATGTCGTTATCGAAACACTCGTCTGGAAGCCACTTCACTGCGGCTTCAGGCGGGCGATCAGCCGATCGCGAAGACCCTTTGGCGACCACCCCGGGTGAGAGGAGATTAACGCTTGCTCCTCGCGCGCCCGGGTTTCGAAGTACTCGGCCAGTTCATCCGCATGCTTCAGGTAATATCCGATGACCTGGTACACGTCCGGCAACTTCAGTCTGTCGAACTTCTGCACGATCTCCTCAGCGGTTGCCCCGCGGTTGAATGCCCGCACGACAAGGTCAAGCGTGACGCGTGTACCGCCCACGCGGTATACACCCTGGGCGTCTCTGGCCAACGGAATTTCGTCAACGACGGCGATCACATCCAGATTGTCGCTCAGCGCCCGCGACGGAAGCAAGGCCTATCGCTGCCCCGGATGCTGGCAGGATTCCGCGGGCTTGATCCGCGCACACATAGCAGCGGGAATGACGCAGGAAGGACTGGCGCGCCGCCTTGGGGTCAAGACATTCCCACCCCGTCACTGCGGAATGGTGACGGTCCAGATGTCGAGCACGCCGGCGGTGGCATGCTGATTGGCGTTTCCCTCCGGAAGCGCGATTCTCCCATCGACGACAATCGGGCTGTTCCAGTGGCCACTGCCGCAGGTCAGATTGGCGATCTGCTTCCCGCTCGTGGGATCGTAGACCTGTAGGCCGCCGTTCGGATTGTATACATAGAGCAGACGGCCGGCGACGACTGGGCTCGTTCCAGCGGTCGAGTTACTCCAGGCCGGTGTGAGCTTTCCGTTGGCGACGGTCCAGGCGGCGGTGCCGCCGCTATCGGCGGCGAACATCCAGGTCTCCGCCCGATCCCGCCAGACCGCGGGCGCCGTGAACATCATGCTGCGCCCAGGCGTCGACACGGTCTGCAACTCGTTGCCCGTGTGTGGAGCGGCACCGGCTATGGCGCCGATGCCCAGGAGCCGGATCAGCGCGTCCTTGCCGCCCTGCGCCAGAGCGTCCGAGCCAAGCAGCACGGGTGACGTGGAGCCCAAGTCGAGATCGCTCCCGTTCAGCATGGTGTTGTCCGCTGGAGTGTAGTTCGCGAGCACCTGGGTGGCGTCCGGGTCCAACTCGATGAGGGAATCGCCCCAATCGGTCGTGCCGTTGTAAGGTCCATTCCCGGTAGCGACGAAGATGTTGCCGGTGGCGGGGTCGATTATCGCACCGGCGCGTCCCCAGATCGCGGATCGCGTGGACGGGCAGGACGCGGGTTGGATCAGACCGGCGCGATCGCTGCATAGTGAATTCCACACATGCAGGAGCACGCCGGTCTGCGCGTCGAGCACGGCGACGTGCCCCTGGTAGGGGGGCGCATCGCCAATGTAGCCGCCGGTGACGGCGACGATCAAGCCGCCAAACACCTTCAGCGGTGACGCGATCTTCTCGTGGTCCGGCAGCAGCGTGATCGGGGTGGACCACACCAGATGACCGTCCATGATCGCGAGTTTCCGAACGACGCCATCGGGCGCGGCGGCGTAGATGTGCTGCCGATCAGGATCGGCCGCCGGAGTGCTGTTGGTGATCTGCGCGGTGCCTACCCAGGTGGAAGAACCAGGCGGCACATATTCCCAAAGTATGGCGCCGCTGTCCGCATCGAGGGCGATGGTGTTGCCGTAGCTGGTGGTCACGAAAAACACGTCGTGGTTCGATCCGTTCACGGTGACACCGTGGAGGTAAATAGCGGAGGCATCAACCGTGCCGTCCAGGTGGACCTGGCGCAGATTCAAAGAAGCGACGTTTGCGGCCGAGATGCCCGTCGGGGCAGGAGGGGCTCCCGAACTGGCCACGTCCGATCCGAATTGAGGCCAATCCTTCCTCACTTCGTGGCCACCGCCTCTTTGCGCGGCCACTTGCAAGGCGAGAACTCCCCATAAGACGAGCAGCAGTGCTACAAGCCACCGCGACACAGCCACGACCCGGAACATGCTCAATTATACGCCGGCTTGTCGCGCTCACCAGTGAATATTGATCGCCGAGCGCGGGATGGGCGACCAGGGGGTCGCCCGCGGACCAGGGGGTCCGCCCCACTATCGGGCCCAAATCAAGACCAATTTCGCCCCGCTGCGTCCAACCCCCACAAGGGGGGAAACACTTTGAACACCTTGAGGCACGACCTTGTCTACGGCCTCCGCGTTCTCGCCAGGAAGCCGCTGTTCACCCTGGTCGTCGCGCTCTCATTGGCAGTGGGAATCGGTTTGAACACCGCCATTTTCACGCTCATGAACACCATCCTTCTGCGACCGCTGCCCTTCCGCGATCCGGATCGGCTGGTCACCCTCTTCACCATCCCTCCGGGACATCCCGATCAGCCGAACGGCGTCTCGGTTCCCAACCTGTTTGCGTGGAAAGAGCAGGCCCACTCGTTCGAGGCCATTGGCGCACTGGTGAACAACGCCGTGGATTTCGGCGCGGAGGAGAACGGCGTGCCCGCGGAGCGCGTGCAGGGCGAGAATGTGACTCCCGGCGTCCTGCAGGCCCTCGGCACGCAGCCTCTGATGGGGCGTTGGTTCACCGAATCCGAGGATGAGGTGGATCATCCGGCTCCCGTGGTCCTCATCAGCCATCGGCTTTGGATGCGGCGCTTCGGCGGCGCGAAGGACATCCTGAACCGGACAGTGCTCGTGAACGGAGTGAGCACCGCCATCATCGGCGTGATGGGGCCCGATTTTCGCATCACCGACGAGAACGGCGATTATCTGGCGCCCATCCCGCTGAATCATTTTCAGCTTCGCGGGTCGGCCCGCTACCTGCTGACTGTTGCCAGGCTCAAGCCAGGGGTCACTCTGAAACAGGCCCAGAGCGAGATGGACGCCATCTCAGCGCAGCTTGCGAGGCAGTTTCCCGCTCGCGAGACGGTCCAGGGAAAGCCGTGGAGCGTTCGTATACAGACCTTCCGCGAGGGGATGTTCGGATTCATCGGGCGGCCGCTGATGCTGTTACAGGGCGCGGTGGGATTTGTGTTGTTGATCGCCTGCGCGAATGTGGCGGCGCTGTTGATGGCGCGGGCGTCGTCGCGGCAGACGGAGGTCGCGATCCGTGCGGCGATGGGCGCAAGCCGCGGCCGTATTTTCCGCCAGTTTCTGACGGAGAGCCTGCTGCTCTCGATCTTGAGCGGCGTCCTGGGAGTCTGGCTCGCGTGGGGCATTGTGCGCGTGCTGGTGGCGATGGCTCCCCCGTGGCTGCCCATGCTGCACGCCATCCACATCGATGGGCAGGTGCTGCTCTTCAGCGCCGGCATTTCGCTGTTCACCGGTTTGATTTTCGGCGTGATTCCGGCGGCTCAGGGATCGAAGGCCGCGTTCGTCGAATCGCTCAAGGCCGCGACCCGCGGAGGAACGGCGGGCGGGGCGCGACATCGCCTGCGGGCGGTGCTGGTGGCGGGGCAACTCGCGATGGCGCTGATCCTGTTGATCGGCTCGGGACTGCTGATTCGCAGCTTCCTTCAATTGCAGGTCGCCGACCTGGGCTGCGACCCGCATGGGCTGCTCACGTTCCGCTACCGCTTCCCGGACAAGGGCTTTTCCAATCCGGTGGGCGCCTATCATGGTAAGGTGCTCTGGGAGTTGAGCGACGTGCCTCCCGCGACGATCACGCGCGTGTTCGAGCGCCTGCAGACGGTGCCGGGCTTACGCTCCGTAGCCGGCTCCGTGTATCCCCCGCTTTCCGGCAGCAATCCGATGGCGTTCACGATCCAGGGCCGGGAAGTGGCCAACGCCGATGAGCTCACGGCAGACTTTTTTCCCGTGACGCAGAATTTCTTCAATACCATGAAAATCCGGGTGCTCGAGGGCCGCGATTTCACGAATCGCGACACGGTTCATGCGCCGTGGGTGGCGATCGTCAACGAGACCATGGCGCGGCGGTTCTTTCCGAACGAGGAGCCCATCGGCAAACGGATTCGCGTGGATTTCTCGGACGAAGACCAACTTCGCGAGATCATTGCGGTGGTGCGCGATATTCCCTCCAGCCATCCGCAAACCAAACAGGATCCCGCGATCTTCATTCCCTTCGTGCAGGCGGCGGCTCACAGCACCGGACCGTACACCGGTCTGCATCTGCAAATGACGTTTCTCATGCGCACGGTCGGCGATCCGATGAACGCCCTGCCCGCGGTGCGCAGCGCGGTTGAGGAGGTGGATCGGAACCAGCCGTTGATCGACCCGCGAACCGAAGACTCGTATCTGGCCGACCAGGCGCAGTATCCGCGCTATTACTCGATGCTCCTGGGATTGTTTGCCGCGGTCGCGACGGGGCTGGCCGCGGTGGGGATCTACGGCGTAATGGCGTACGCGGTGGAGCAGCGCACGCGGGAGATCGGGATCCGGATGGCGCTGGGGGCGGGCGGTTGGGACGTGTTGAAGGTGATCTTCCGCCAGACGCTGGTGGTGATCGCGGGCGGGGTCGTGGTGGGGATTGCGGGTGCATCGGCTTTGACGCGATTCATCTCGTCAACGATTTGGGAAGTGAAGACTACGGATGCGGGGACGTTTGCAGGGCTGGCTGTGCTGCTGATGGCAATCGCGATGCTGGCCTGTGTGGTTCCGACGCGACGGGCAGTGCGGGTGGATCCGACGAACGCGTTGCGGCATGAGTAGAGGATTCGGTGACTAAAGGCAGGGATTTGAGGCGGGGGCAAAATGGGACTTCACCGCGGAGACGCGGAGACGCGGAGAAACACGCGGAGAAGAAAAGCATAAGAGAAGACAAGAAAGAGAGAATGGAGTCTTCTGAGCTAGCTACTTTCCGGCGCTAAATTCAGCATCTAACTATTTTGTTTTCAGAAGGTAGCCGGGCATCCGCGTGCAGGTTCG
>PMTT01000671.1:0-2313 GCA_003167275.1 Bryobacterales bacterium
GGTCGCGGCTCGGTTGCGGAGTGCGGGATCGACGTAACCCGGTGGCCTTGGAGGGTCCATGCTCGGTCGTGTTGCGGTTCTCCTCGCGATGCTCGTGGGCAGCGCCGCAGGGGATACCCTCCAGGGAACCGTCGTTGAGGACCACTCCAACAACCCGCTGGCCTCCGCGGAGGTGCGGGTTTACCGGGTGGGCATTCGCCAGCTTGCGGCCGACCTGGAGACCGATGGAACCGGACGGTTCACGGCCGCAGGGCTTCCGGCCGGAGACTACCGCATTGAGGCCTCCAAGCCCAACTACGTCAGCGCGACTTTGCGAATGAGCGGAGTGAAGGGCGGTCTGCTGATCCGCCTGGTGCGTTGCGGCGTCGTCTCGGGCCAGGTTTTGGATGCACAGGGGCAGCCGGTCCGCGGCGCCACGGTGTATGCCATGCCCAAGCCGGCCGATGGCGGGCCACTGCGGCCCTTCGACGCACTGAGCCAGGGCAATTACACCCGGGTCAACGACCGCGGAGAGTATCGCCTCCATGGACTGGCTCCGGGGGAGTACGCCGTGGCAGTGACCTACGGCGCGTCTACAGCCACATTCGGTTCCACGGGAGGGGCTTCGGTGCGCGCGGGTCTCGGGTCGGGAGCGCAGTTCTACCCCACGAATGCGCGGCCGCAGTTCTTTGCGGTCTCCGGAGGCGAAGAGCACCACGCGGATTTCGCCATCATTCCCAACACACTTTACCGCGTGAGCGGGAAAGTGGATAGGCCCGCCCCTAACACGGAATACTGGCTGGCGCTGACCACCGAGGATCAGCCGTCCCTTGCCGCGGCGGTGGCTGAGACCAAGACGGGCGGCAGTTTCCAATTCGAGGGGATTGCGCCGGGTAACTACCATCTGACCGCGTCCGGGCCGATCGGGGGGTATGGCGGCAAGGGGATTCTGGAAGCGGCGCCTTATTTTGGGCGCGGCCAGGTGGGCGTCGGCGGCGCCAATGTGGAGGGCGTTTCGATTTCGATGCAGAAGGGGCGCGCGGTTTCCTTTGTTCTTCGATCCTCTGTGGCGAAGATGCCGGAGGGCGCCTGTCCGGCTAACGCCAATTTGACGTTGATGGCGCTGGAGGATTGGGCTACCAAGCTCGATCGCAGCGCGGAAGTCAATTTCCAGAAGGAACAGATTGTGGAGCAACTCGCCCCGGCCCGGTTTCAGATGGTGGTAACGGAGCTGGGTGTGTCGTGTTACCAGCCGGAGGCCGCGATCCTGGACCTTTCGGGCGCGCTGCCGGAAGGGCCGGTGGTGGTGCTGGTGGCGCCGGCCGGCTCCATCCAGGGCAAGCTGACCGGAACTGCCCGGCCCGCTGATTTCGCCGTCGCGTTGATGGCCGCCGATACGACCAGCGGAGCTCAGGCGGTCCAGGTGGTGTTTCCCGACGCGGAGGGCCGGTTTGGGTTCGGCGGCCTGCGTCCGGGAGCCTACCGGATCGCGGCTCAGCTTGCGGGAGAGGCTTCCAGAGCGCGCTGGATTACGGACCGCGCGCGCATGATCGAGATCCGGATTGCAGCCGGCGGACCCACGGAGTTGGAACTTCCTGCGCCGCCCGCCAAGCCGAATCAGTAGGAGAACCTGATGATCCAGAAGCTCGTGCTCGCCTTCGTGCTTTCCGTCCTGGTAGCGGGTGCTCAGGACCCGAACGCCCCGAAGGGCCCGGCGCCCGGCTCGATCAGCGGAACGGTGACAGCAGCGGGAACGGGCACGCCCTTGAAGGATGTGGAGATCGATGCGCATCGCGGCGCGCCGCCGGTGATCACCGACGCGCAGGGGCGGTTCGTCCTGCGCGGGCTGGAGCCTGGACAGTATCGAATTTCCGCCAGCGCTCCGTCGGCCAATGGGATGGTGATGGTGGGCTTTGGTCCATCGGCTGTGCGGCGGGTGGAGTTGCAGGCTGGGCAGGAACTCGAATCCTTTGACTTTCACCTGGTTCTGATGGGGCAGATTTCCGGACGCGTGGTGGATCAAAACAAGGAGCCGGTTCCGGGCTCGACCGTTTTTCTGGTGGTCCGGGAGTATGTGGCGGGCGCTCTGCGAGCCGTTTTCACGGGTGCGGCGAACACCGACGACCGCGGTGAGTACCACCTGAATCGGGTCTTGGCTGGGCGGTCGTACGTGGTTCTCGCCCAGAGGGGGTACAAAGGGCTGGAGGCTATTTCGGACGCTCCGGCGGACCCCCAGTTGCGCAGGCCGGCGGTGGTTCCCACCTATTACCCGAACTCCAGATCGATCGATGGCGCCCAGGCCCTGGTGCTGCGCTCCGGGGAACAGCGGGATGG
>PMTT01000671.1:2345-17743 GCA_003167275.1 Bryobacterales bacterium
GTCGGCGCGGATGGGCCTTTGGGCTCGACGCCCTTCTTCGGTTCCACGCTGGTGACGGTCGCCGATAGGGATTTGCAGAATGTCCGGGTGACGGCCCACCCGCGGATTCCTCTGGCGGGCGAGGTGGTGTGGGACGGCCCGGCGCCCGAGGAGCCACTGCCTGGGAAGCTCACCGTGGATTTGCATGCCGTTACCCGGACCGAGTTCGGGAGCTTTGATTCCACGATCCCGGGCGCGTTCTCGGTGGAGGGCGGACTGCTGATGGACGACTTCGGCCTCCAGGTGAGGAACGTGCCCGCGAGTGTGTACATCAAGGACATCACCTATGGCGGGCGCAGCATCCTTTACGAGCCGTTGCGGCTGGGAAGCACGATGGGGGATGCGGCACTGCGCATTGTGGTGGCTCGCGACGGAGGCACGGCGAGCGCGCGGGTCACCGACAAGGACGGAAATCCGGTGGCGGAATGCTCCATTGTGCTGATGCCGGCCAGTGCCGCCAACGAGGCCACTCTCGCCGCGGCCCTGACCACCGGCAAGACCGACTTGCGGGGGACCTGGTCCTCCGCGAGCCTGGCGCCGGGGAAGTATTATGCTGTGGCGACCAGCGACGGGATCGACAAGAGTCCCGAGACGATCGCCAGGCTATGGAGAGCGCGGACGGGAGCTCAGGAGGTGGACATCAGTCCCAATGGCAGGGCGATGGTGACGCTTGTGCCCAGGGGGTTGGAGTAGGGCATGCTTTATTAGCTTGCCCCGGAAAATGCGAGGAAGAATGTTGGGGCAAGCTTTTGGGTTGCTCTGTACCATTCGGTTCTTAGCCCACCGGTGGCACGATCCCCAGTTCCCCTCCGCGGCGAACCATTCGATCAGCTATTCCGACGCGCCGGATGCCTCATTCCAGTTCGCCTTTCGCGGGTCGGCCGTCACGTGGGTCTACACCAAAGCGCCGAACCGCGGGATGGCCGAGGTTCTTGTGGATGGCCGATCGATGGGCCAGGTGGACCTGTATTCGTCCGAGAGCATCTGGCAGTCGCGAACGGAGTTTGGCGGCCTTAGCGCGGGCGAGCACGTGCTGGAAGTCAAGGTTCTGGGCCGGAAGAATCCGCAGTCGTCGGGGAGCTTCGTGGATGTGGATGAACTGATCGTGCAGTAGCCTTAGAGCGCATACAGCGCACGGCAAGCTAAAGCATACCGTACAAAATGTGCTATCGTATACAATTCCGGAACGTCCTAATTGTGACGGACCGCAGGTTCAGCGGCAGGGTGGATAGCGGTGTTCACGGTTGTATACCAATTTCGGCTTGCCCGCCCTCGGCAATTGTGGCCTAATCTAGAGTAAGTGGATATGAAGACGGCAGCGGATATTCCGCAACCGAGGCTTTTTCAGCCGAGCCCACACCTCAGCGATGCGGTGAATCGGAACATCGTGCAATCCGAGATCGAGGGTGGGGTTCACCTTCGCGACGTTTTGCCGGGCACCGTCCTCGAAGTGGAAACTGAAAACCGCGCCTACACAATCCGCTACGAAGGCTGCGGCCGAGCCTTCATTTCCGGCCACCCGGTGTTTTGTCCCGAACCGACTTTGGTGACGATTCATGGGTCCACCTGGGGTGGGTCGATGATCAAGAGCGACTATATCGGCCGTGGCATGCACCTGGAATTTGGACATCCCACGTACATGCCGATCACCACCTCGATGATTGTGCAGGTCCGCGCCGAAATTGCCGCGGCCCGCTAAGGTGGCGGCAGACACCAGTGTCCGGGCCGCGACGGGTGCCTAACCGTTTTGGGGATTTCGCGCTTCAACCGCAGCAACCGCTCCCTCACGGTCGCGGCTCGGTTGCGGCGGTTGCTGATTCAACGTGAGTTACCGAGCCGCGACCGTCAGGGAGCGGTTGCCGGGTGAGGTCTTCCCCCAAACGGTTACACACCCGGCCACGACGCGGCAACGCATTCGGCACGTGAATTGTGATACGGTAGGATTTTCACCCTGACTGGAGGACGCATGGAGGCCCTTGGCCTTATTGAAACGAAAGGTTTGGTTGGCGCGATCGAAGCCGCTGACGCCATGGTCAAGACTGCCAACGTGGTCTTGACAGGGAAGGAATTCGTCGGTGCCGGACTGGTTTGCATTATGGTCCGCGGCGACGTAGGGGCGGTGAAGGCAGCGACGGATGCGGGTGCGGCCGCGGCCCGGCGCGTCGGTGAGCTGGTCAGCGTCCACGTGATTCCACGGCCGCATGAGGAGGTGGAAAAGGTCCTCCCCGGCGGAAGTCTGAAGAAGTAACGGCAGATGCTCGCCGATAAAGACCTTCTTTCGATCCAGGAAGTCCGCACCAAGGTCGAGAAGGCCTACACCGCCTGGCAAACGTACCGCACCTTCACGCAGGAGCAGGTGGACGCCATCGTGGAGCGCATGGCTGCTGCCGCGCGTGCCAACGCTAAACGATTGGCTGACCTGGCCGTGGAAGAGACGGGCTACGGTAACGCCAAAGACAAGTACATCAAGAACCTGCTCTGCTGCGACTGGCTCCCTCGCCGCATGCGGGGCATGAAGACCGTCGGAATCATCCGCGAGTTGCCCGAGGAAAAGATCGTGGAGATGGCGGTCCCGGTGGGCGTGGTCGCGGCTATTTTGCCCACCACCAACCCGACCTCGACGGCCATGTACAAGACGCTGGTTTCGCTCAAGGCCGGCAACGCCATCGTCATCAGCCCGCATCCGCGCGCGCACAAGTGCACCTGCGAGACAGCCGCCGTTCTGTACCAGGCGGCCCTCGAAGCCGGCGCGCCCGAAGGGTTGATCCAATGCGTGGATAACGCCACCATGGAAGGCACCAATGCACTGATGAAGCACGAGCGCACCGGAGTGATTCTCTCCACCGGCGGGCACGGCATCGTCAAAGCGGCTTATTCGAGCGGTAAACCTGCCTTCGGCGTAGGCCCGGGCAATGTTCCGGTGCTGGTGGATACTTCGGCCGATCTGGATGACGCCATCCCCAAGATCGTCACGGGCAAATCTTTCGACTACGGCACGGTCTGCTCCAGCGAGCAGGCCATCGTCGCGGAAAGCTCGCTGCGCGACCGCATCATCAGCCTGCTGAAGGCGCAGAAGGCCTACATCGCGAATGACGCCCAGAAGGACGCCCTCGGTAAGCTGCTCATCATGCCGAACTGGACGGTGAATCCGCAGTGCGTGGGACAGGCGCCGACGAAGATCGCCAAGATGGCGGGCTTCGAGGTTCCGCCCGACACTTCGATCATCTGCGCGGAAGTGACAGGCGTGGGCAAACAGCATCCGCTGTCGGCCGAAAAGCTCTCGCCCGTGCTCTCGCTTTATTTCGTGGCGGACTTCAAAACGGCGATGGACACGTGCTTCGCGCTGTTGAAATTCGGCGGGGCGGGGCACACTGCGGCCATCTACTCGAAGAACGACGCGCGCACTCGCGAGTACGCGATGCGGATGCCCGCCAATCGGGTGCTGGTGAACACGCCGGCGCCGCAGGGCTCGACCGGGATCACCACCAATGTGTTTCCCTCCATGACGCTGGGTTGCGGCGCGGTGGCAGGCAACATCACTTCGGACAACGTGGGGCCGCAGCACCTGTTCAACATCAAGCGGCTGGCTTACGTGGTGCGCAAACCGGAAGAGGCGTTCGAGATGCCGCTGGACTACAACGCGGTCCCGTCAGCGCCGGCTTCCGGGGCCATCGGCCCGATTGATCGCGGCGCCGTGGTGGCGGCCGTGGAACGGTACCTGGCATCGCGCGGGATTGCGGTAGCGCCGATAGCGCAGGCGGCCGGTCCGTCGTGCTCCTGCGGGTCTGCGGCGCCGGTCCCCAAGGCCCTTGCGCCGGCCCAGTCCGTGATCGCGAACGTGGCCGCGGACGTGGTCGACCGGTTTCTGGCGCGCCGCGGCGCTTCGGGATCGAAGGGTGGATATAGCTGACTGGCTCCGCAGTGCCCTATCGGCCCGGCTCCGCCGCCCAAGCCCGAGCCTCCTCCGAAACCGGTGGACTTTGTGTGCGAAGCCGATGTGCGCACCGCCATTCGCGAGAATCGGAAGATCTATATCGGACCGAGGACGATCGTCACGCCTTCGGCCCGCGATCTGGCTGGCCCCTCTGATATTCTGGTGCTAGCACAGGTCTGAGGCATCAATAACGTGGATTTGAATCTAGACACACTCAAGCAAGAGATCCTGGAGTTTCTGAACGCCTCTGGATTCGCCGTCTTCCACAGCATTCCAGGAGGGCTCGAAGGCTTCCCCATCGTGCTCTGGGATACCGAGCGTTTTCCCGACTACCAGATGTTCCTGGACGTCGCCCGGCAGAGCGGGATCAAGCTAATCCTGCTTGCGGTGCGTGAATTCGAGTCGAGCGACCTGGACGACCTTCTGGCGCAACTCGACGACTGCGAACTGACCCGCGAGGAGAGGCGCGATTACGAGTCGCGCCTGCGCGAGTTGCGCATCTTTACGGGTGTGACCTGCAGTCTGGAACTGGCATTCGACTACCAATCGCGCCTCTACGTTTACGAGGTGCAGCCCGATTGGTACGAGGAGTTCATGGGCGTGGAAGAGGAAATTGCCGCGCGCGCTTCCGACGACGATGGTCCGATGGAAGACGATTCTCTCGGTGGGTACTTTTCCAAGAACTAGGAACAAAACGTCTAGGCCACGAATGAACACGAATGAACACGAATAAGACAACTGCTTTGGTTTTTGTTATTCGTGTGCATTCGTGTTCATTCGTGGCCATATGTTTTTCTTCCGGCTGCGTGCGGGCGCGGCTCGGTAAGAGAGTGGGCGTGTGATGGCGAACACCCGGTGGCTGCTGCCCGATCCGGACGCCCGGGAAGTCGACGCTCTTGCCGCCGCCTTGCGGGTCGGACGGCCCGCGGCGCAGGTGCTGCTTCATCGCGGGTTCGGCGACGCCACCGCGGCGAAGCGGTTCCTCTCGCCATCGCTCGACGATCTGCACGATCCTCTCACCTTGCGGGACATGCCGCGAGCCATTGAGCGGCTCCGGAAAGCGATCTCATCAGGCGAGAAGATCCTCATTTACGGCGACTACGATGTGGATGGCACGACCGCCGTCGTCCTCCTGACCAAGGCCATCGAACTGGCCGGCGGGGCCGCGAGCTATCACGTGCCGCACCGTCTGAAGGACGGCTATGGGATGCGGCCGGAAGTCGTAGAAACGGCCGCCGCGGATGGCGTGAAGCTCATCATCAGCGTCGATACCGGGATCCGCGCGTCGGAAGTGGTGCGGCGCGCCAATGAACTCGGGATCGACGTGATCGTCACGGACCATCACCTGCCCGAGGCCGAACTGCCGCCCGCGTTGGCGGTGCTGAACCCCAACCGTCCTGACTGTCCTTACCCAGAGAAGAACCTGTGCGGCGCCGGAGTGGCCTTCAAGCTGGTGCAGGCGCTGCTGGCGGGCGAGGAGTGGCCCGCCGAGAAGGTGCGGCGCATTTCCGAGTCATTTCTGAAACTGGTGGCCATCGCCACGGTGGCTGACGTGGTGCCGCTGACGGGCGAGAACCGGATCATGGTGAAACATGGGCTGGGCGGTCTTCGGGATGTCCGCAATCCCGGGCTGCGGGCCATCCTGGAGGTGGCCGGCTTCACCAAAGATCACGCGCCGACGGCGCGGCAGGTGGCGTTCCAGATCGCGCCGCGGATGAATGCGGCGGGGCGCATGGACACGGCGAAGGCGGTGGTGGAGTTGTTCCTGACCAGCGACTCGTCGCGTGCCCGCGAACTTGCGCGGCAACTGCACGAGCAGAACGCGGAACGCCAGTTGGTGGAGGCCGAGATTCGCGACACGTGCGAGCGCGTGGCGTTCGACGAATCGGCGGCTGCTCTGGTCTACTATGCCGAGAACTGGCATCGCGGCGTGCTCGGCATAGTGGCGAGCCGCCTGGTGGAGCGGTTGCATCGCCCGGTATTCGTGCTGAGCCGAAATTCGGAGGATGGGCTGGCGCAGGGCTCCGGGCGCAGCATCCCCGCGTTTCATCTGCTGGAAGCTCTGGAATCGATGCCCGACCTGTTTCTGCGCTTCGGCGGCCACAAGCACGCTGCCGGTGTGACGCTGGATGCGTCCCGCGTGGATGAATTCCGCGAGAGGTTCAATCGGTACGCGACCTCCCGGCTGCTTCCTGAGGATTTTCTGCCGGTAGTGGATGTCGATGCGGTGCTGGAACTGCGCGATATCAACGAACGAACCGTCGAGGATGTGTTCGCGCTGGCCCCATTTGGCCACGGCAATCCGCTTCCCCTGTTCGCCGCGCGGAACGTGGAGATTGCCGGGATGCCGGCCGTTTGGAGCGAGAAGCACCTGAAGATCATGGTGCGTCAGAATGGCCGCACGCTGGCGTTGAAGGCCTGGAATTTCGCGGTACGGGCGGGGGAGTTTGCGCCAGGCACGCGGTTGGACATCGCATTTGCCCTGGAGGAGGATCCGTACTCCGCGGCGCGGGGCTATCCGGCATGGTGCGCGGTGCTGCGGGAGGTTCGGCCCGCGGAGCAGGTGAGGGAAGCAGGCGTGTGAGGACTCTACTCACACATCGCGCGCACGTTCTTTTCCACGGGTTCCAGTTCCGCGATCTCCACGCCCAGCGGCGCTGTCTTCAGGTCGGCGAACTTCCGGGCACTCACCATCACGCGGCCTTCCAGAGAGCCGGTGGCGGCGTTGTAAGCTTCCACTGCGCGCTCCAGGCTCTTCCCCATCCGGTTCCAGTGGTCGCCCATATCGGACAGGCGTTTGAACAGCTCTTTGCCCAGGGTGCTGATCTCGGCGGCGTTTTGAGCGAGCTTCTCCTGACGCCATCCATAGGCCACCGCGCGTAATAACGCGATCAAGGTGGTGGGGGTCGCGAGGATGATGTTCTGATCTACGCCAGCTTCGATCAGCGACGGGTCGCTCTCCAGGGCGGCGCTGAAGAAGCACTCGCCCGGCAGGAAGAGAACGGCGAATTCGGGCGCGTGGTCGAACTGCTCCCAATAGGATTTGCGGCCCAGGGCGGCGATGTGCGTTCGGACCTGGCGGGCGTGGTCCGCAAACCGCAATCTGCGGGTCTGCTCGTCACCCGATTCCATGGCGCGGAGGTAGGCATCGAGAGGCGTCTTGGCGTCCACCACGATGGTCTTTCCCGCCGGCAAGCGGACCAGAAGATCGGGGCGGATGCGGACGTCGTCCGTGGCGATGGTGGTCTGGGTAACGAAATCGCAATGGTCCAGCATGCCCGCCATTTCCACCACCCGCCGCAACTGGATTTCGCCCCAATTTCCGCGCACGCCGGGGGTGCGCAGCGCGGTGACCAGCTTGCCGGTCTCGGCGCGAAGCTGGGCTTGGGTTTCGAGGAGGCTCCGAACCTGTTCGTGGAGCGCGGCGTATGCGCCCGAGCGCGCCTTCTCCAATTCCTGGATTTTGGAGTCGACCTTCTCCAGCGACGCGCGCACCGGGGTCACCATGGCCAGGATGGCCTGCTGCCGCATTTCCAGGTCGCCGCGCGCGGCCTGCTGGGTTTCGGCCAGCGCGGACCGGGCGAGCGAGAGGAACGCCTGGTTGTTGCGAGCCAGGGCGTCGGAGGAAAGAGCCTTAAAAGCCGCCTCGGCTTCCGCGCGGCGCGGGCGCAGCACCAGCCACGCCAGAGCGAATCCGGCAATAAAACAGAGCACCGGAAGAATGTTTTGCATTACTTCGATTGTGGCACGGGCATTCTTGCCTGTGTGGTTTGCCAGGACAAGAAAAACCAACACAGGCAAGAATGCCCGTGCTACTGGGTTATTCGGTCGCCGCACATCTCCAACACCTCGATCAGCTCCAGGCAGTTCTGAGCGACGCTGTTGGTCGAGATCCCGGTAACTTCGTCAATCGGAGTGACCACATCCGGACCTTTCAAGCTGACGGTCGTATATCGCCCGCCGCGCGGACGATTCGGTCCGCCGGTCACTCCCGCCCAGGCCTTCTGCGCAAAGGCCGGGTTCTTGGATTGCATGTAGAGATATCCCGACAGACGCCCGGGCCGGGAGTACTTTCCGTCGCTGCCTTCGGTGCCCGAAGCATTGTCCTGCGCCACCACGGGTTGCAGAGCGGTGTGCAGCCGGCAGTATTGGTCCCAGGCTTTCTTCCAGCCTGCGTGGTCGATCAACGTGTTCAGCTCGAACACCACTTCGCCGCCGCCCATGATGGTCGCCAGGTTGTAGGTTCCCACGCGGTCTTCCAGCACGTACAGCTTACCCGTGGCCGGGTCGTAACCGTAGAGCTGGGTGGGCCCTCCGGTGAGGAATCCGAACGGCATCTTGGCGATCGAATCCATCCCGGCGACGATCTTGTCGCGGTACTTGGTGTTGCCGGTGCGCTCCCACTCGGTCATCCAGTTGCCCGCGAAGGCCAGCCAGTCCGGCCCGCCGCGCACGCGTGCAGGATAGGGCAGGGGAGCGGTGAGCGGCGCCGCCAGCCGCATGGCATCGATCTTGGTCGATTGGTAGTCCGCGTCGGCGACTTCGTGCATCAGGTCGCCCACGCGTTCATCGGTCGACAGGTAGTAGTAGAAGCGCCGATAGGCTGCCTGGCTGATGCGGGCCTCCTTGGCGCCGCAGCCCCAGTGACGCACGTTGTGGCGCGAGCCCAGGCCCGCGAAGCGTCCCAGGTGGTAGACGTCGACTTCGCCGGTGTGGCGCGTCATGGCCTCCGCCATGCGGAAGATGTCGGCCCGCCCGCTGCGCAGGAAGCTGTACCACAGCCACATGTCGGTGCCCAGTTCGCTGTTGTCCCAGGCGAAGCCCCCCACGTCGTAACGCCACATGTGTCGCGGGCCGTCGTGTTGATGCATCACGTCGCCGTAGTTCCAGAAGCCATACCAGTGGCGCTGCTCCACCTCCTTGTGATAAAGCGTGAAGGCGGCATCGAGCTGGTCTTCGAACGGGAGCTTGGCCGGCGTGGCTCGGTCGGGCAGGCTCCAGATGCCGAACACCCCGGCCGAGTGGAGATGTTCCGGCGTGGCCACCAGCAAGGGGGGCTCCTGCGCGATCCTGGCCTGGCGCGGCACGTCCTCTCTGGCCGGGACAGCCGCGCTCGGGAACAGGGTCATCTCGCTGGTGCGGCCCACGCCGTGCGGAGTGCTGAAGCCCGGCTGCACGTCTTCGTAGCTGGAATCCAGGTCATGCGCCTTGGTGTCGTAGTGCCGCAGATCCATGGCCGGCGCATCGGGCGACCACATCCAGACGTAAAGATCGGCGGTGGGGGATGCGGCGCCTTCGACCTCCAGCGAGGTCGGGTACGACTGCCAGAAGTTCTTCAGTCCGACCGCCAGCCCGCCCGACACGTCGCCCGCGAAAACCAGACCCGAGGCGCGCTTCCCACCGGCAGCGTCCAGCCAGCAGCTCTGCGGATTGGTGCGCTTCTGGATGACGAACCCGTCCGGCGTGGGTTGTACCAGCTTGTAGGCGTCCCAGATGGCCCAGTCGGTCAGTAGCTTCTGTCCCGGGGCGCTGAAGGCCTCCTTATTGGGAAGGCGCTTGCCCGCAAGCTGGTCGGTGAAGAGAGTGTTTTGGCCTGGGCCGCCTCGGCCTTGGGTTCCGGGCGCCACGAGTGCGCGCCGGCCGGTGGCGGGCTGGACAGGTTCGGCCCACAGCCCGTCGCCTTCGCCTGAAAAGTGGACGTGCCGGTTGTGCACCTGCTCCCGCATCGGAACGGAGAACGCCACACCCAGGCCCTTGATGAAGTCCTTCTGATCGTCGCCGTCGAAGACGATGGTGTGCACCAGTCGCACGTGCGCCGAGCCCGCGTAGAAGTACAGCCGCACGATGAACGGCAGCCACTCGCGGGTGCCTTGATCGGCCTTGTGGACACCCTCGATCTTGACCACGGCGCGCACCGGGCCGGACTGCTCCATCGTGACCTTGGCGATGCGGCTGGTGAAGCCGTCGGAGTTATCGAGGCGGCAAAGGAGTCGCGCTTTTTCCGCGATCACCCTGCCGTCCATGGTCATCGATTCGAGCAGGAACTGACCTTCGCGCGGGATGCGGCATTGGAGGCGTCCAGTGTCGATGTCAATCGCCGTGCCGGTGGTGTTGACTCGCACGGGAGCGGTGGGAGCGGCGGGAGCGGCGGAACTGCCGGGGGAGAGTTTCAGGGGGCCGGCGGCGCCTGCACCGGCCACGGTCGCGAAGCCGGTCCACTTGATGGATCCGTCGGGCCAGTACGCCAGGGGCCAACTCTGGAGCGGCAAGGATTTGCCGTCGGCCGTAAGGGTGAAAGTCTGCTCTTTGCGCACAGTGCCGCGCGGCCAGGGCACTCCCCAACTGATGCCGGTATCGACTGGCGGAGGCGCGCCACCGAGCCAGACTATCGGGGCCGTCCCGTTGGCCCGGGTTTGTGCTGCTGCCTCCTGCTCGACTGCCGCTGCGGCCGCCGTGGTCGCCAAAACTCCAATCGCTTTCCGCCTCGTGATTTTCATTTGCCCTCCGTGGGGTATGCTTTAGCTTGCCCAAGCTAGCTGGTGGTTCGTAACTTTGGCAAGCTAAAGCATACCCCACACTGCATCCGCGCACGCCCTTGTCGTATCCTCGCTGCCATCCATATGCGGCTCTAGCGAAACAGGCCCCTCGTACCCGATCTTGCGCAGCGCTCGAAAGTGCGCGCGATAATCGATCATCCCCTGGCCCGCCGGAACCCACTCCGGCTTCCCGGCCCCTTGCGTCAAAGGGCGCAGATCCTTGATGTGCACATTCGCGATCCACGGCGCAACGGCCTCAAACTCATCCAGGGGGTCGCGATTCCATAGCCACGCTACGTTGCCCGGATCGTAGTTGATCTTGACGGACTTCACACCGGAACGCCGGATCAACCTCGCGGCGGCGCGCCCGGTATCTGCCCAGCAGATCGGCTCCGGCTCGATCATCAGTTCCAGCCCGTCCGCGGCGGCCCGCTCCCCGGCCGTCGCCAGCCACTCCAGGACGTCGCCGGGCGGGTTCTCGCTCGAAATGGAGGCCGCGTTGGCCTCCGTGGCACCCGGCTTGTGGAAGCCGAAAACGATCAGCCCCGGAAGATCCCAGCGATGCGCCAATTCCACAGCCCGCGGGTAGACTTCGGCCATCTCGCGCGCGAATGCCGCGTCGTCGTCGGTGTACTTGAAGAGGCCGGGCGAGAGCGCGGTGATGCGCACCTCTTCCCGTTCCGCCGTCTCTTCCACTGCGGCGATTTCGGCGGCGTCGCACAANNTGCCGATGCGAACGGCCTCCCGAAAGTCGCGGCTGATTTCGTCGGCGACGATGCCAAGGTGCAGCTTCATCGCACCTCCCGCGGACAGGCGCACGGGTCCGGAGGCGGGTTGCCAACCCGCCGCAGGTTGACAACCTGCCCCACAAAGCGGCATTCCCTTGGTGGGGCAGGCAATCTTGCCTGCAGCCGCGTTTCACGCGGCCCTTGATCGGACACAAATCCGCACACGCGGCCATCCGCGCCGGCTGAAAGCCGTCGGACAGGCGAAACCGCCTGTCCCACCAGGAGCCGGCAACGGCAGCGGGGTGCCCAAGCAATGGCCAATCTCCATGCGCCGGCTGAAAGCCGGCGGCAGCCAGGATTGGCTGCTCCACAAGGCTCCACGAAGGGTGTCATCCGACCTCTACCGCCCTTCCGCTTCTGGCCGATTCGTACACTGCGGCGACTACCCGCATATCGTCGACCCCGGACGCGATCGAAACGGGCGCCGGCTTTCCCTCGCGCACCGCTTCCAGGAACGCGCGGTGCTGGTTCAACGGGTTCGAGATGTCGTTGAAGGCTGGAGGGCAAATCTCCATTTGCTGTTCTTCGCCCTGCGGTCCTCCGAACGCCGGCGTCAAGCCACCCGAGTACCGCGCGACGCGACCCTCAAACGGGCCGGCGCTCGACGCCAGCGCCAGTCGCTGGCTGTTGCGGTAGCTGAACCGGCCGAGCGTGCCGTGCACCGAGAGTTCCTCCCCGTTGGCGCACCAGGCCGTGTCGAGCGTCACCATCGCGCCGGAATCCAGTTGCAGCACCGCCACGGCCAGGTCTTCGCCTTCCAGCCCAGGACAATGCAGGTTCCGCGTGAAGCCCGTGGCGCGAACCACGCTGGAGCCGCTGATCCATTCGAAGATGTGGATGTAGTGAACTGCCAGTTGAATGAAGCATCCGCCGCCGGTCTCCTCGACCGAACCGCGCCACGTGCGGTTGCCCTTCAGCGCTTCCTCCGACCACATCATGCCGCCCTTGTGCATCAACCGCGCGTAGCAGTGGACCAGGTCGCCCAGCCAGCCTTCGGAGACCATGTCGCGGAGGTCGTGCACCAGGGGTTGATCGAAGTAGCTCATGTAGAGCCCCACCGTGCGCGTGGACTGCGCGGCCGCGGCGGCAATGGCTTCGGCATCGGCGAGATTCGCGGCCACCGGCTTCTGCAGGAGCACGTGCTTTCCGGCCTCGATCGCCGACACCGCCTGCGAGCGGTGCAGCGAGTTGGGCGTGCTGATAATTACGGCATCGACATCGGCGTCGAGAGCCGCCGCGAAATCCAGGGTGGCGACGCCTCCCGCCATCTCCGCCGCTGTGCGTGCACTTTCCAAGTTGGTGTCGACACACGACATCACCCGCACCCAATCCAGGTCACGGTAGACGCCCAGATAGTGCGCCGCCATCCCGCCGCACCCAACGAACGAAACGTTCACGCTTCCGGACATTGATTCCTCGTCATGTACATCGCGAGCGACATGCCTGCCAACGTCAGCGCCAGCAAGCCCCAGGATTGGGGCACACTTAACGGCAGGTACAGGATCAGCACGCCGCAAAACATCACCGAAGCGGCGATCACCTTGTCGGTGATCTCCCGTTCCCGGAAGAACAGCCAACCCGCCAGCACCGCGAGAATAATTCCCGCCCGCTTGATGCTTACCGTAATCACGACGCTGATGTAAGCGTAGGAAGCCAGTTGGAACAGCAGGGACACCGCGTCGAACAGTCCGGCAAGCGCGACCCACTTGACGTTCTGCCGGATGGCCGCGCCGAAATCCGCGCGCTGAGCCTTCCCCAGCAGATAGAACGCCAGCACCAATCCCAGCCCGTAGGCCACCGATTCGGTGAAGACGTCGCTCATCAGCACCAGTTTCTTGTCGAGCGGGTTGGTGATGGAGAAGAGGAACGACACCGTCAGCATGTAGCGGCTGCCTTTCTCCTCGACGATGGCTCGGACGGGCGCCAGCCAGCTTACCGCGAACAAGCGCCGGTGCATCGCGAGCGACCCGACCACGATCAGCAGCACGCCGAGCAGTTTCACCGCCGGCGGCAATTCGCCCAGCACCACATACCCCGAGGGAATCAGGAAGACGGGTGTGAAAGACAGGAACGGGACGCACAACGAGAGCGGCGAGATCTGCAGCGCCCGGAAGTAGAGCCACATCACGCAGGTGATCAGCCCCACATCCAGCGTCAGGTAGATCAGGAACGTCGGCATGGGGGCCAGTTGCAGACGGGAGATGCCGAACAGAGGGCCGCCGTCCCGGATGGTGATTACCGATCCGCGCATGACCTGTACCAGCAGCACCACGCAGAATACCAGGGCCACCGCGACGCGCATCCAGAAAGTGGCCGGGATGAGCTCGCGTTTGTTCAAGGCGTGCTTGCGGGCCACGTCCGTGAGCACGTTGATTACGGACATGGCCGAGGCCAGCAACAGGCCGATAGGAGACAAGGCGAGGGCTGGCATCAGCTACCTTCCCGCGCAGAATGCGCGCTTTGGCGAGGCAACCGCTCCCTTACGGTCGCGGCTCGGTATCTGACGCTGAATCAGCAACGGCCGCAACCGAGCCGCGACCGTAAGGGAGCGGTTTTTGCGGTAATGGCTCACCTCGTCACCAGCTTGACGGGACCCAGCAGACCGGAAGGGACCAGTTGCAGGTTGTTCATATCCTGCGCCTGGAACCTCTCGCCGTACTTGGCATTCAGCGCCTTGTAGTCAGGCAGCGGGCCCTTTGCCAGCAAGTTCACCGCGGTATTGGCCACCACTACCCGAATCGTATTCTCGCCATCCTTCACCAGACCGCTCACGTCCACCTGGTAGGGCGCGCACCACACCGAGCCGGCGCGCTTGCCATTCACGTACACCACCGCCGCCTCACGCACGGGCCCTTCGTACATCGCTCGCATGCCGGAGCCCGATCGACGGTCCTGGGTGGTTACCGGCGTACCCTCTCCGAACGTAAGGTAGATCTGTTGCCGGGCGATATCCGCCGCGTGGTAGGTGACGGTCTTCTCGTAGGAAGCCTGCCCGGAGAAGTACTTCCGCGATTCATCTTCCGTCCAGGAGTGTCCCGCGTCCATCGTGACTGCCGCTGCCGATCCCGCGAACGTGACTTTCCAGCCCGCGCTGAGATCGACCGGGCTCGGACGCGGCGCAGCCGTGACCTGAGGCTCCTTCCCACGTTCTTTCGAAAACACTACGACCCGCGACTCGTAGGGCGCCAGGGTCAGGTCCATCCGCTTTCCGCCCACCCCGGTCTCCTTACCGGTCAGCGGGTCCCAGATGGCCGCCTCCAGCCCCTCGACCCGAAAATCCGTCTGGGCATGTACCGGATGGTTGCTGGTATTCGCCACGAAATAGACATCCGCGAACCCCAACTTGCGATGCACGAAACCGACCTCCGGCGCGCTGGCCACATCCGCGGCCAGTGCCGCATGCAGGATTGCGCCCAGCTTCGATTCGTCGGTAACCAGCTTCCCCCTCGCTCCCACCGCCTGAAAAAGCGCCTTCGACAATTCCCGAATCTGCGGCGTCTGGCTCTCCGCCTCCATCAGTCCCGGAGCCAGGGACGGCGTGCGGCGCGTGGCCACCACGATGCCCCCCTTGCGCACGTACTCGTCGATCTTCTGCATGGTCGCTAGCGGAATTCGCTCCACGTTCGGCAGAATCAGGATGGGGTACGGCACGCCACCGTGAGCGATGGCGCCATCGTCGATGAAGTCGAAGTTGTATCCCGCGTCCAGGATCTGCGGGATGACGGTCTGGCCGATCAGCCCGTCCATCGCCTGGTTGACGGAATCGCGACCCAATGCGAAGCCCGCAAATGCGTCGGCGGTGGGCAGATAGAGCCCCACATCGTTGGCCGGCTGTCCCTGCCGCAGCAGAAAGCTGACGCG
Source organism: Bryobacterales bacterium (assembly GCA_003167275.1). GTDB lineage: Bacteria > Acidobacteriota > Terriglobia > Bryobacterales > Bryobacteraceae > JAIQFL01. The sequence continues at coordinate 17,504 of PMTT01000671.1, forward strand.
CTGCAAGTACGCCGTGACGTCGGGCATCACCAGCCACCATGGGTTGTGATCGTTGAAGACAGCCGCCGCATAGAAGCGCCATCCGGGCTCCCCGGCCTCGGGCGGCGAATAGGGGAATCCGTGCCCCACCAGTTGATTGATGCCTTGCAGGAAATGCAGATCGGCCTCGGCCTTCATATCCAGCGGTGTGGCGCGAAACACCGGCGAATGCAGCCATGTCCAGGTCTCCGAGGACGCCAC
>PMTT01000831.1 GCA_003167275.1 Bryobacterales bacterium
GCCGTCATCACCGTTCCGGCCTATTTCAACGATGCGCAACGCCAGGCCACTAAGGACGCCGGCAAGATCGCGGGCCTGGAAGTCATGCGCATCATCAACGAACCCACTGCGGCCGCTCTGGCCTACGGTCTCGACAAGAAGACCAATGAGACCATCGCGGTCTATGATTTCGGCGGCGGGACCTTCGATATCTCCATCCTCGAAGTGGGCGATGGCGTGGTGGAGGTGAAGTCCACCAACGGCGATACCCACCTGGGCGGCGATAATATCGACCAGCGGATCATCGACTGGATCGTCACCGAGTTCAAAAAGGAAAGCGGCATCGACCTGTCGCGCGACCAGATGGCGCTCCAGCGCCTGAAGGAAGCTGCCGAAAAGGCCAAGATGGAGCTCTCCACGCTGCTCGAATCGGACATTAACTTGCCGTTCGTCACCGCGGACGCCAGCGGCCCGAAGCACCTGCAGATGAAGCTGACCCGCGCCCGCTTCGAGCAGATGGTGGAGGATATCGTCCAGCGTTCCGTCGGCCCCTGCAAGCAGGCCATGAAGGACGCCGGTGTCACCCCGCAGCAGATCAATGAAGTCGTGATGGTAGGCGGACAGACCCGCATGCCGCGCATTCAGGCCATCGTCCGCGACCTGTTCGCCAGGGAGCCTCATAAAGGCGTGAATCCCGACGAAGTGGTGGCAGTTGGCGCCGCGGTCCAGGGCGGCGTACTGGGCGGCGAAGTTAAGGATGTTCTGCTGCTCGACGTCACCCCGCTGTCCCTCGGAATCGAAACCATGGGCGGTGTCTTCACCAAGCTGATCGAGCGGAACACCACCATTCCGACCCGCAAGAGCGAGGTCTTCTCCACGGCGGCGGACAACCAGTCGTCGGTGGAGATCAAGGTCTTTCAGGGCGAGCGCGCCATGGCCCAGCACAACCGCCTTCTGGGCGTGTTCCAACTGGGCAACATTCCGCCGGCCCCCCGAGGCGTCCCTCAGATCGAAGTCACCTTCGACATTGACGCCAACGGCATCCTGAACGTGACCGCCAAAGACCGGGGCACCAATAACGAGCAGAAGATTACGATCACGTCTTCTTCCGGCCTCTCGAAGGATGAGGTGGAGAAGATGGCCAAGGACGCCGAATCGCACTCCGCCGACGATCGCAAGCAACGCGATACCATCGAGGCCCGGAACCGTGCGGACGCCATGGTTTACAATGTCGAAAAGACGCTGAAGGAACACCGCAGCAAGATCGGCGAGGCCGAGGCGAAGGAGATTGACGCCGCCCTTGAAGAGACCCGCAAGGCCATGGCGGACAACGATCCGGCCCGCATCAACTCCGCCACCGACCGGCTGACCACCGCCAGCCACAAACTGGCCGAGGCCATGTACAAATCCGCGGGCCAGCCCGGTGCAGGTTCGCCGCCCCCCGGCGGCGACGGCCCGTCGGGCGGCGATCACGGCAAAAAGGGTAAAGATGACGTCGTAGACGCCGAATTCGTCGACGTAGACGACAAGAAATAGGGGTTGGGGGTTAGGGGTTGGGGCTTGCGAGAGGACGCTCTCTTGGCTCGATCTACGAGCAAGTCGAGGTGCCTACTCCCAGTCTCAGGCCCCAACCCCCAGCCCCTAGCCCCCAACCCCAGTTCTTATGGCTCCCAAGCACGACTACTACGACACGCTCGGCGTTCCCCGGAAGGCCACCGCGGATGAAATCCGCAAGTCTTACCGGAAACTTGCGCGCAAGCACCATCCCGATCTGAATCCAGGTGACAAGTCCGCCGAGGAGCGCTTCAAGAACGTCCAGGAAGCGTATGATATTCTGAGCGATCCGAAAAAGCGTCAGATGTACGATCAGTACGGCTTCTATTCGGAGAGCGGTTTTCCAGGCGCCGGTCCCGGTGGCCCGGCCGGCCAGAGCCCCCATCCCGGAATGGATTTCGGCGGTTTCGATTTCTCGGATTTCGCCGCGGAGGCGAGGCAGGGTGCGCACAAGACCGAAACAGGCGGCGGCTTCCGCGATATTTTTTCCCAATTCTTCGGGGGGAAAGGCGGGGCCGCCCAACAGGCCGAACCGGAAAAGGGCAGCGACCTCGAGTACGTGATGGATATCGATTTCTGGCAGGCGATCCAAGGCACCCAGACCCGTTTGAATATCACCCGTTATGAGGTTTGTGAAACCTGCCACGGCTCGGGCTCCACGGGTGCCGGAGAAGTTACTTGTCCGCAATGCAAAGGCACCGGCAATGTTACTCAGATGGCCGGAGCCATGCGGTTCAACCTCACCTGTCCCCGCTGCGGCGGTTCCGGAAGACTCCGCAACGCCTGTCCCACCTGTGGCGGCGATGGCCGCGTCACTCGCACCGAAACCGTGGACGTCCGCATTCCGCCGGGAGCCCGCAATGGCTCGCGCCTTCGCGTGGCCGGCAAAGGCAACGCCGGGACCATGGGCGCGCCCCCCGGCGACCTCTACATCACCACCAAGGTGGAAGAACATCCCTTCTATCACCGCGAGGGCGATGACATCGAAATCAAGGTGCCGATCGCGGTTTGGGAGGCGGCTCTTGGCTCCAAGATCGAAGTGCCGACCATCGACGGGCGCACCCAGTTGAAGATCCCCCAGGGGACTCACACCGGCCAGCGCTTCCGGCTGCGGGAGAAGGGCGTCCTGAATTCGCGCACCAACCAGCGCGGCGACCAGATTGTCGAGGTGGCCATCCAGGCGCCCGAACCGCGCGATGAGCGTACTCGGGAGATCCTGAAGGAACTCCGCGCACTTCATCCCGAGGATCCACGGCAGGATATTTGGTCGAAAGTCGAGCACTAAAAGAACTGACACTGGGAACTGGCACGAAGGATTGATCGCGATGGCAAGAGGCAAATCACGAGCCGCTTACATGATCTCGGTGGTAGCGGAACAGTACGAGATCCATCCCCAGACGCTCCGGCTTTACGAGCGGGAGGGGCTGCTGAAACCGTCCCGCAGCGAAGGCAATACCCGCCTCTACACCGACGACGACCTGGAACGGTTGGAAGTGATCCTCCACCTCACCCGCGACCTGGGAGTGAATCTGGCTGGAGTCGAGATCATTCTGAACATGCGCCAGAAGATGGGTGAGATGCAGTCACAGATTCAGGAGTTCATCTCGACCCTCAACCGCGAACTGGCGGCGCGGACCGTCCGGCACCCCGAGTCCGAGGAGCATAACTCTCTCATCCCGGTGGTCAACGCCCGGCCACCCGCGTCTCCGAGCCGCCGCAGTCCGGACGCCCGCAGTAAGTAGCCCAATCTGCAAGCCACGGCCGCGAGATCGCAGCAGTTAACTCTGGTTATACTCAGATATTGACGTGCTAATTGCGGTACCATATCTCGATCGCGCCCCGTAGCGTCCGATTCATGCCGCCTTACTTCAACCCCCGCTGGAACGCCACGATTGCTTATATTGTTCCGTTTGTGGCCTTCATCAGTCTGATGCAGTTGGATCGCGCCCTTTCACTGCCGCCCGAAGTCTTCTACCCCATCCGGTTCGTGGCCGTTCTGCTAATCCTACTGGCGGTTTCACGCCCGTTCGTTTCCCTTCGGCCTTCCTATCCTGTGACAAGCGTCGCCGTGGGCATCGCGGTGTTTCTCATCTGGATCGGTCCCGATCTCCTGTTCGGCTACCGGCACCACTGGCTATTCGAGAACTCCCTCCTTGGCTCAGCGGCAAGCTCTATCCCTTCCGGCATACGAGGTAGCGCCTGGTTCACGAGCCTTCGGATCCTGACTAGCGTGGCGCTGGTACCCGTCCTGGAAGAACTGTTCTGGCGTGGCTGGATGATGCGGTGGCTCATCGACCCGGACTTTCAGAAAGTGCCATTGGGCAAGTTTGCGCCATTTGCGTTCTGGGTGGTTGCAGTACTATTCGCCTCTGAGCATGGACCGTACTGGGACGTTGGTCTGGCCGCCGGCATTATTTACAACTGGTGGATGGTCCGCTGCCGAAACCTTGCGGATTGTATACTCGCGCACGCGATAACCAACGCTGCTTTGGCCACCTATGTCCTTTTGGCAGGCCAATGGCAATACTGGCTATAACCGAATACCGCCTCCATGCGTCACAATATTCGACAGGCTTCTAGAAGATTTCCTTCTCCCTGTCTCGGACTCCGGTAGCGCGGTACGTCGGGCCCCGCGCTTCCGGAGTCCGTTCTTATTCTGGCGATAGGCAACCGCTCCCTCACGGTCGCGGCTCGGTTCCGGTCGCCGCCAGTCCGGCATCTGGGTTCCCCGCGGCCGCGAATGTCACCGAGCCGCGACCGTGAGGGAGCGGTCGTCAGGGGAAGCCCCCGCGTGAGCGCCAGCAGCCTGTCCCGCAATGCGGCTCCACAATACGGTTAGAATGTAAATTCAAGTCCCAATGATCCAACTCACAGGGGCGGGCAAACGCTACGGCCCCAAAATCCTCTTCGACCATGTAGACTGGCTCGTCACGTCCAATGAGCGGGCCGGCATCGTGGGGGCCAATGGCACCGGTAAGTCGTCCCTTCTCAAGGTGCTGGCGGGGATCGAAGGCCTCGATTCCGGCAGCCTCACCACCCAGAAGGGAGTTACCCTCGGGTATCTCCCGCAAGAGGGCCTGACGCTTTCCGGCCGCACGGTCTTTGCCGAGTGCATGACCGTATTTGCCGAACTGCGCGCCCTGGAAGATGAACAGGAGGACCTTGCCCGCCGCATGGCCGAGTTGGATCCCGCCAGCCTGGAGTACACCCAGGTGGCCGATCGCTTCCACCACGTGGACAGCGAGTTTCGGGCGCGCGACGGGTATGCCATCGAGGCCCAGGTCGGCAGCGTGCTTTCCGGCCTGGGCTTCCCCCAGCGCGACTGGAAGCGCCGGACCGAGGAGTTTTCGGGTGGCTGGCAAATGCGCATCGCCCTGGCCAAACTGCTGCTCGAAAAGCCCAACCTGCTGCTCCTGGACGAGCCCACCAACCACCTCGACCTGGAAGCCCGCAACTGGCTGGAAGAATACCTGGTTTCCTATCCCAACGCCTTCGTCCTGGTATCCCACGACCGGTATTTCCTGGACGTCACGGTCCGCAAAATCGCTGAACTTTGGAACAAGAACCTGCACTTCTACCACGGCGGCTACACTCGTTACGAACTGCAGAAGACCGAGCGGCGGGCGCAACTCCAGGCCGCCTACGCCAACCAACAGGACAAGATCCACCAGCTTGAGGCGTTTATCAACCGCTTCCGCGCCCAGGCCACCAAGGCCAAGCAGGTCCAGAGCCGGATCAAGGAACTGGAGAAGATCGAGAAGATTGAGATCCCGCCCGAGGAAAAGACCATTCACTTCAAATTCCCGCAGCCCAAGCCCAGCGGCCGGGTGGTTGCGGAATTCAAAGGTGTCGCCAAGAGCTACGGCGACCACATGGTCTTTTCCGATGTGGATTTCATCATCGAGCGCGGCGAGCGGATCGCGCTGGTGGGAGTGAACGGCGCCGGCAAGTCGACGCTGATCAAGATCCTCGCCGGAGCCGAGCCGGTCAGCGCCGGCGCGTATACCCTCGGGCACAACGCCCAACCCGACTATTTTGCCCAGGATCAATACAAGGAACTGGACCCCGACGCCCAGATGATTGACGATATGTCGACAGTTGCGCCGCGCGCCAATCAAACCGAACTGCGCGGCGTCCTGGGCTGTTTCCTGTTCTCCGAGGACGACGTTTTCAAGACCATCGGGGTGCTTTCGGGAGGCGAGCGGAACCGCTATGCGCTGGCCCGCATGCTGATGATGCCCTCGAACTTCCTGCTTCTGGACGAGCCCACGAACCATCTGGACATGCGTGCCAAGGACGTGCTGCTGACGGCGCTCGAGGAGTACAGCGGCACGGTGGTCTTCGTCTCCCACGACCGGTACTTCATCGACAAGCTGGCTACCCGCATTTTCGAGGTGGAAGACGGCAGGGTCAAAGTTTTCCCCGGGAACTACGAAGACTACCTGTGGCGAAAAAGCGGGGCCGGTCCGCAACCGGCCGAGTCAGATGTGGGGCAGGTTGGTAACCTGCGGCGGGTTGATAACCCCCCTGCGGACATAAGCGAAACACGCCCGGAAGCGCAGGTTGGCAACCAGCGCGCAGGTTCCCAACCTGCCCCACAACCCCAGGGACGACTCAATCCGATTAAATTGCGCCGCATGAAGGAGCGGCAGGGCGAGATCGAAGAGGAGGTCAGTAAGCTGGAAGCCGAGATCGCCGACTATGAGGCTGCTCTCGGGAACTACGTCAGCGCGGAAGAAACCAAGCGGCTGTCGGAGTTGCTGGACGAGCGCCGCAGCGACCTGACGTCCCTGCTAGGGGAATGGGAGGAAGTAGCGCAACTGATAGAGGCTAATACCTGAGGGTGAGCTCTATTCCTGGGCAGGCATCTGCTGCTCGATCTCGCGCCAGGCGCTGATCTTCAGACGGCGGCACACCCAGCATAGCGGCTCGCTGGCCACGGTCGAAGTTTCCGCCCCGCAGACCGAGCAGATCTGGGGCTTCTTCAGGCGGTCGGGCGAGAATGCCCGTTTTGCCTGCTCCAGAATCTCCGGAGGTACCACTATTTCGGGTTTTGCTTGTGCCTTCCGTCTCATATGATCCCCAGCCCTGATTTCACTATGGCAGAAACCGTTGCCCGGAAACAACTTAAACTTCTCGCCCGGATTAACTTTTTATAACGGTACGTACCAGTTTTCTCGATCCGCGGGACGGACCAGCATCCGTCATCACTATTATAAGTGATTCACCGGATAGGCCACTAGGCTGCTTCCGGAATCTGGATTACGACCGCTACATCCAACGACGACCGGCAACGCGGACAACGTTGGCCGGGAGTGACGCGCGCGAACTTCCCCTTACCCCTCAATTCGATGTCTGCCGGGACATTATGGGTGCAGATCGGGCAGTGCGCCGTGCCTTTAGTGCGATCTTCAACGAGTGCTTTCATGGCATTTCCCTCACTTCATCGGACGCGGTATCCCCTGCACGGGTTGTACCAAAATCGTAAAGATTCTTAAATAAAGACGTACCATTCAGGACTAACCCTGCCCGCAAACCTGCGTAGTGGGGCGGACCCCCCGGTCCGCAGCCGACCCCCTGGTCGGCCTCTGCCATCGGGACGGAGATCCGGTGCTTCCAACAGGCCGGCCGGGGGNNAGCCGACCCCCTGGTCGGCTTTCTTCGGTCGAGATTCCGCCAGTTGCGGAATGGGCGACCAGGGGGTCGCCCGCGGACCAGGGGGTCCGCCCCACCAGGCTCTTCTGCCACAATAGTAGTGCTCGCCATGACCGAACGTCTCTATTATTCTGATTCCTACCTGTGTAATTTCCGCGCCTGCGTGGTCGATCGCTCTGAGGACGGCCACACCGTCTACCTCGATCACACGGCTTTCTACCCATCTTCGGGCGGACAGCCGCACGACGTCGGATCGATTGCCGGTGTCTCTGTGCTGAACGTCGTCGACGAAGCGGAGCGCATCGCGCACCAGCTCGCATCGCCGGTCCCTGGCGGGCCAGTCGATTGCGCCATCGATTGGAGCCGGCGTTTCGACCACATGCAGCAGCACACCGGCCAGCACCTGCTTTCGGCCGTCTTCCAGGAGGCGTTTGCGCTCAAAACCGTCAGCTTTCACCTGGGCGCCGAAAGTGCCACCATCGACCTGGAAGGCGGCCTCGTGGAGCCTCGCACCGCCCAGGAAGCGGAACGCCGCGCCAACCAGATCGTTTTCGAGGATCGGCCCGTCCGTGTGGACTTTCAGCACGCCACGGAGGTGCTGGATCTGCGTAAGCCGTCGGAGCGGGAAGGCACTTTGCGCATCGTCTCTATTCAGGACCTCGACCGCAGCGCCTGCGGAGGCACCCACGTGCGCTCTACGGGCGAAATCGGGCCGATCCTGATCCGCAAGCTGGACAAGGTGCGCCAGACCACGCGCGTGGAATTCCTGTGCGGCGGGCGCGCCATTCGAAGGGCGCGCGCCGATTACGAAGCCCTGTACAAGACCGCCCAACTGTTTCGCGCGCAGCTTGACGAAGTCCCCGCGCTGGTGGCGGCGCAGTTGGAAACGGCGAATGCCAGTGAGAAACTCCGCCGCAAGTTGGAACTCGATCTGGCCGGTTACCAAGGCCGGGAGCTCTACGAGACCACCGCGCCTGGACCCGACGGCATCCGGCGCGTCTCGCGGCGGATCGAGCGCGGCAGCCTGGAAGAACTGCGAGCGATCGCGCAGAGTTTCACCGCGCAGCCGAAGGCCGTCTTTGTAGCTGCCTTGGCCGACCCTGCTTCAGTTCTGCTGGCCGTTTCGCCGGACGCGGGTATCGACGCCGGAAAGCTGCTAAAGGCGGCCCTTGCCGAGTCTGGCGGCCGCGGCGGCGGAACTGCCCGTATGGCCCAGGGAAGCGTGGGGAGTGCGGAAGCTCTCGATGCTGTGATGGGGAAGATCCTGTAGGCCAGACCATCGTATTTTGTGGTCTGTCAACTGGTGGCCGGCTCACGCCGGCTGACAGACGACAAAAAACGATCGTCTGGCCTACTTCTTCGGCGAGGGCGTCGCCTTCTTGGCCGGCGCGCCTTCCTTCAACAACAACTCAATCTGATTCCGCAGGTTCTGCTCCTGCTGATCACTGAAGAACTTCTCGTCGTCGCCCTCAAATTGGGCACGGACATTGCTCTGCCTGTCGACAAACGCCAGCATGGGCATGTGGGGGATGAGCATGGTCGGATGCTGCATCCATTCCACCGCGATCATGGGGTCGTTGGAGCCCACCGGGAACTGCGTATTGAACTGCTTGATGAAGCCCGGCACGTGCGCCGGGGCGCCATCCTCGATCGCCGAGGCCAGCACCTGGAAGCCGCGCGGCCCGTAATCCTGCTGAGCTTTGTTGAGGAAGCCGATGGTCTTCTGGCAGTGCGGGCAAGTGGTCAGGATGAAGCAGACCGCCACTACCTTGCCTTTATACTGGCTCAGCAGAACCTTCGTGCCGTCGTTCATGGCGACCGCCAGTTCATGAGACTGGCGAGGCAGGTTTGCCGCCACCGCCGTTGCAACCAGGAGAATGGCCAAAGCCGGGAGAGTCAGTCTTCGCTTCACCATAAGTTCTCAGTGTATCGCAGGAGGCAGCCCTTCCTGGCTGGTCACGATGGCGCCGGTGCGACGCAATATAAACCGGCCGTCGTCACCGCTGCCAGTGACGGAGTCGGCGCTTTCGGAGTCCACCTGCAGTTTCTTCCACTTCTTCCCGAGCACCTCGCGATACGCCTTGAAATACTGGCGAGCCGCATCTTCGGTATCCCACTCCACCGCATAAAGCAGCACCACGACCCCGGCCTTCTTGTTCTCACGCAGCTCGAACGTCGAGCCGCGCCAGTGCGGAGCGATTTCGCCGGCGCGTTCTTTGCCGGCGTACTGTTCCAGGAGGACCCCATGTTCCAGTTCGCCCAGCGTTCCCCCCACCAAGCCTTTGTATCCGTGGGGCAGATGAGGATCTGGAAGGTCCGGCTCGGTGGGTTTGCGATTCGCGAAGTACTCCTCGGGGTGAATGATCTGCTGGGTGGAGAGGGGCGCGCGGCGGAAGACTTCGGCGAACCCATACTGGCCGTCCCTTTGGAACACGGCGTTCTGGAACAACATCCCCTTGGTGTAGGGGAAAACCAAGGTGAGGCGCAGATAGAGAGGCGCGCTCTCATAGACGGGATACTGGCCGCCGCCAGAGTCGCTCAGGTTGCTCATCATGGCGACCAGCGCGGGAGAGTCCTTGAGCGTCTGGCCGTTCTTGCGGGCGAGGTACTCGGACATCATCCAGGTAGCCTGGCCTTCCATCACCGCGAGGCGGGCGGTCGCTCCATCGTCGCTCTTGCGGCCCTGGCGAATGAACCGGGCCAGGTTGAAATTCTGGTCGGCGAGGGCGTGCGAAAGTTCGTGCGCCAAGACCGGCTCCTGGGTGTCTTCGGGTGTCGATTCGGTGATGAACAGCTTCTTCTTGTCGTAATCGTAGAAGGCGGCCGCCTGTTCGGTGAGCAAGTCCACGGTATTCTTGGCGAGGTCGAAATCCTGCGGCACCAGCCCGAACTTCTTGAGGGTCAGCTCTTCGGCGCGGATTTCCTCGGGTTTGGCGACTTCCTTCACCCGCTTATTGAGGAACTCGTTGATCTTTTCCTTGGTGATGAAATCGCACGGTACGGCGTGGTGCAGGGGCATTCCGGAGATCTTGGTGAGGTCCTGGGCGATCCGGTTAGCCTCCCCGCAGAGATCTTTGGCGCGCGGATCGGTCTGCCCCGGCGCCAGTGCGGCGCTGGCGAGCGATCCCAGGATAAGCGCCGACAGGCGCAGCGAACGCATATTGTGACCGTTCCTCCAAGGCGCTGGTTAGGCCGGCCCCACTTGAGATGGGCGACTGGAACCTCTGTCCATAATCCCTGCTACTTCAGGATAGAACAAACCCCCGGCGAGGCGCTTGACGCCGGCCAAGAGTGGGGAAGCCCTCCCGTCGCTCTTCACCGGCAGAATGCCGACCGAAAACCGCCGGGGGTTCGGCCGACCTTGAATCTCGCCCCTGGACATCGCCGCTAACATGCGGTGAGTGGGCGAGCCAGACAGAGTTGCGCGCCATGGCCGTCATAGAAGAGAATAGAGTCTCGCTTATGGGTGCTGCATTCTTGTCTTATGCCCGGGTGGACGGTACCGACGAGGCCGACCGGCTGAAGGGTGACCTAAACGCCGCTGGCAAGCGAGCCTGGGTTGACCGCGACAGTCTCCGGGCGGGCGATGAGTGGAGTGCCGAGATTAAGGAAGCGATTCGCAAAGCCGAGGCTTTTATCCTGCTGCTCACGCCAGGCGCCGTCATTTCTGCGGAAGTGCAAAAGGAGTACCAGGAGGCCCTGCGACTCCGGAAACACTTTCTGCCGATCTTGATTAAGGATTGTGAACCACCATCAGACATCAAACCGATTAACTATCTGGACCTGACGAGTGCCAACCGGCGCCCGTTCGCTCGCCTACTGGGCGATCTGGACGGCGCCTGGGACAAGGTCACTGAGACCCTCACGCAGCTCGACCTGGCTGGCCTTGCCCCGGCCTTCGACCCATTGATGGAGAAGCTCAGGCGATTCGCGGAGCAGAAGCGCAAACTCAATATCCCACCGGAAGTCTATTGGACCTTTGCCGATCTAATAACTCGCATGAATGCCGATGTACAGTCTGGTGGCGATCCGCGGATGCTTGTCGACAGACTTCTCGATGGCAAGTACCTGGACCAGAGTTGGCACTGGTTCTCAGTCTTCCAAGCTCACGCCGAACTTTTCGTCCAACAATTGCGGGAGTGGCAGGCAAGACTGCCCAACCAGCCCGTTGCGGAGCCCGTGCCAATCGTTCTGCTGGTGATGACCCGCCAGGAAGCGCTGGACCTCCAGTCGGGGGCCGCGTTCCAGAACGAGACCCAGGAGCTTAGAGCTTTTTTTGCCGGCCTGAGAGCACGCGTAGAAGCTGATGCCGCGTTCGCCGACTGGGTGGATCGCTACGCTGACGCCCGTGAGGGCTAGAAGCCCTATGGACAAGCCGGTACGCCGCTCGCGAACCTGATCCAGGAGGAACTCAGCAAAGCAGGAAAGGACTTCCAGCCTCCCAAACCATTCGTCGCGCAGTTCGTCTCCATCCAGGATCTCGTGGAACCGGGCAACCGTGTGAAGCTGCGCGACCTGAGAGAGAAGGGCTGCGTCGTGGTCATGGATGTCCTTTCCATTTTCCATCCGTCGATTCACTCTTCGTACCGCCGCTCGCTGCTGGACGCCCATTCGAAGACATTCCTGGTGAAGGTCGGCCCGCTCGTATCGCTGGCGAATTTCCAGCAGGAGCTGCCGTTTCGCATCAGCCAGAGGCTCGACCTTGAGTTCTCCGACCGCGTGGAACTGGATCGGGACCCGCGGTGCAAGAAGTGCCCGGACCTGTACGACCTTCGTACCTATGTGTATAACGAGATCTGGACTGTGACCCCCGAGACTGCGTGGCCTTCCAAGGGATCGCGACCATACTGGAGATGATTTACACTTTTTACTCGTTCAAGGGCGGCGTGGGCCGATCCATGGCGCTAGCCAATGTGGCCGAGGTCTTTCTCCGGCGGGGGCTTAGCGTTCTGGTAGTGGATCTCGACCTGGAAGCGCCTGGCATTGAACGATACTTCGCTGAGCCTGGTGCCGAGTTCGGACTCAGTGCCGTGCTGGAGCGCCCCGGCCTCATAGATCTTCTGCGTTCCTATCGTGAGCTAAGGGCCTTCGCGGACTCGGCTGATCCCACGGGTCCGTCCTCGGAAGTGACGGTCGAGGAACGCATCGCACACTTGCCGGTGGAACCGTTGGACCGCTTCATTGTCCCCGTTTACACTCAGCACCCATCGGGCGGCTCGCTGTCGCTGATCACCGCCGGGCGCCGTTCCGGAGAGCAGTTTAACGAGTACGCACGCCAGGTCCTGGCCTTCCAATGGGAACAGTTCTTCATGCGGGATGACGGCGAGTTGTTCTTCGAGTGGTTTCGAAGAGAAGCCGAGAAGAGAGCCCAGGTCGTGCTCATCGATAGCCGGACCGGAGTGACGGAAATGGGCGGCGTCTGCACCTATCTGCTGGCCGATGCGGTCGTCATCTTTGTGGCCACCAACCAGCAGAATCTGGAGGGCTCGGGCCGCATCTCCGAAAGCCTGAGGCGGCGCGACCTGGTCGAAAAAGGCAGGCATGGCCGGAAACTGCGTCAGCTCATCGTGCCCAGTCGCGTGGATATAACCGAGGGCACACAGTTGCCGGGTTTTCAGGCCGACTTCAAGCATCGCTTCGAGGCCGTTTTGGCCGAGAATGCCGCGCGAAAGGACGGCGATCCTTTCGTAGAGCTGCAAGTGCCCTACATCCCCTATTACTCATTCTCCGAGCGGATCGCAGTTCGGCACAAGGAGCATCCCCTCGCGCACTATCTCGTCGGGCCGTTCGAGAGACTTGCGGCTGCCATGTCCGCAATGGCGCCGGTAGACAGCCCGCTGTTCCAGGCCTATGCAGACCCCACCCGGTTTTGGCTAAACACTGCCGAAGAAGTCGTGTCCGCACTTGGGGATGATCAAATCGAAGATGCAAAGCGTGTCCTCACGCGACTGGTGGCCGTCGGCGATCCGGCCAAGGGAATCCCCAATGCTAAGATCAAGATTCCGGTTACCGCCTTCCACGATGCGCTCACTCCCGTTCTCGACCGGCTGACGGCAACGTCATTGCTCACGCGGCGGACCGAGCAGCGTGATGACGGCGCCCGTATTGAGACCGTCGAACTTCCGCAGCAAGACCTCGCGACCTCCTGGCCGAGGCTGCGGCAGTGGATCAACGACGATCGAGAGTTCCTGACATGGCGCCAACAAATAACGATCGGTCTCGATAAGTGGGAGAAGAGCGGGCAATCAGCGGATCTATTGTCTGGAACGCTGCTCGATCTGGCCCGAAGTTGGCTCGACCAGCGGTCCCGCGACCTGAACGAACGCGAAACGGCATTTCTGAGGCAGAGCATCCAATTCGATAAGGAAAAGGCCGACACACTCTCCTCAAGCGTGGGCAACGCTGAGCGTTCCGGTCGATTATTGCGACGAGTCCTGATTTTGGGTGCTTCGCTGCTGGCGTTGCTGGTAATTGCATCTCCGTATGTCTTGTGGCGGCTCGGGGAAAAAGGCCGGCTCGATCTGGCAATGGCATTTCACCTGGCCCCGCAAGATTACCTCCGGAAGAATCCCAGCTTCCTCGACGATATCCGGCTGAATGACGCTGGGGCTTGGGAGAGTCCGGGCCGTTGGATCGACGATGCGGGCTGGAAGGCGGTGCCGGGAGTGGGAGGCGATCCACATGACGGGGCTCTGCTCGTTAGCGGGAGTTCGGTGGGAACTCCAGATCTGGGATCCGCAGTGTTTTATGATTTTGTGGCCCAGTTCGACATTAGCATCTTCCAGGGAACGAAAGCCTCCTGGATGATCCGAGTACAGAAGGACGGAATGCAGGGCTACGTTTTCGATCTCGAGCAAAAGCCGCCGGACGGCATCGCACTGCACGGCTGGGCCGTGGATTCCAACGGCTCGCGGCGCGAGCTCTCCGAAGACGGCAGTGTTCTTAATGTACATTGCTGCCAACCAGGCGAGATCTATCGCGTTTCCGTTCGGGCGCAAGGCTTCTCGTTCAAGCATACGATCACAGCGATCAGCTTTGAGGCCTCTGCCTCTGCATCCTCTACAATGGTTGCCGAGGACAGCTCCTCGGCCTTCCGCTACGGGAACATCGGATTCCTGGAAACCAATCCGGCCAGCGTAACAAAGGTCGAATATCTCTCTGTTCAGCCACTCGTCATACAATGAAACTATGTCGTTGCTCTTCCGCTTGGCGGGTCTGATTGTCGTTCTGTCCATGCCGACATTGCCACAATCGGTGCAATCATCGACAGCAGTGCAATCATCGACAGCAGGGGCGTACGGAACCGTCCAGATATCCGGCAAGTCGGGAGCACCCATCTCAGGGAGGGTCGTGGCCGTTGGGCAATGGGACCGCCTCTCGGTTGCGGTCAAATCCAATGGTACCTTTCTTTTCACAGGGTTGCGCTCCGGGCCGTACACGTTTATGGCAATTGCGGAGGGCTTCTGCCAGACCAACGAGGTAACGGCTACAATCGCGAACGGGCAGATAGCTAACCTTTCGCTCATTCTCGGCCCCAGCGAAGAGAGGCGCTGCTACATTCACAAGAACGGATTCCTCCCGACCGTCCTTCAGTGTTTCTCCAACGACCCGCAAGGCAGCGCTGACATGCGTCTGCATGCATCTACCAGCGACGGTCAACCGCCGCCGTTCCAGTTTGCCGATATCACGCTGACCGACCTGGCAACCAAGCAGCAATGCAAGCTGAAGCACCGGGATTTGTCCGCGACCCTGGATGTTATCGGTCTCCGCCCGGGTTCTTATGAATTAAAGGTGGACCCTGCAGGCGCACCAGGGCACATAACAGTGCGCTCGACTACGGTGGAGAACGACACGGTTTCAGACGTCTCGCTGGTCTATGAGCATGACGGCAAGAAATCCGTGAAAGAGGCAGGCGGATCGGCAAAGAAGCGCTGACCGAGACGCTGGAACCTCGGGTGGCTATGATGAACCGATCGCCAGTTTCGACGAGACTCTTTGTGCACGGCGCCCCACTATGCGATCCATCATCGAGGGGCAAGGCGCGGTACAATAGGGGATCCAATCAACCGATTGACAGGAGAATTCTTTTGGCGGACGACAAACTCTACAAAGCCGAGTATTTGGGGAGCGGCACCTTCGTGATCAGCAAACCCAAGCGAAAGAAGATCAAGATGCGGCAGTCGCAACTCAAGAACCCGCAGCGTGGCTCCCGCAAGTAGGCGCTTGGCTACTTGTGGATGCGGCGATCGGAGTTCATCATGCGGAACAGACCTTCGAGCGCCGCTTTCTGAATGACAAAGGCTCCCACAAAACTTCCAACCAGCGTTGAGGCGATCACGAAGGCGTCCATGGTTTAAAACCCTTTCTCGCTCTTTGTTAGAGCAATTTACGTGCCATGCTGATAACCGATCTGGTGCTCCATCCGATTGCCATCTCCGATCCGCCCCTGCGCAGTTCGTACGGGCTTCATGCGCCTTTCGCGCTGCGCACCATCGTGGAACTCAAGACCGATTCAGGACTTACGGGCATCAGCGAGACCTATGGCGGCGATGGGCCACTGGCCGGGCTGGAGGCGGTGCGGCAACGTGTCACCGGCATGGATCCCTTCCAACTGGCCGGCCTGTCCAGGGACTTGACGGCCGCGGCTGCCCAAGAGATGGACAGTACGCCTGGTGGACGTACACAGACTTACCTCGTTCCCGGTGAGAACCCCCTCGACCGGCACGCCCGCACCTTCGCCGCCATCGAAATCGCCTGCCTCGACCTGATCGGAAAAGCCGTGGGCAAGCCGGTCTGCGACGTCATCGGCGGCCGTGTGCGCGACCAGGTGAGCTTCTCCGCCTACCTTTTCTACAAACACGGAGTATTTTCCGGCCCCGAGGACGAATACGGCGAAGTATTGGATCCCCAGTCCTGCGTGCGTGAGTGCCGCCAGATGATCTCCCAGTACGGATTCCGGGAGATCAAGCTCAAGGGCGGCGTCCTGGACCCGGACGTGGAGATTTTGACACTTCGTGCCCTGCGGGACACGTTCGGACCGGCGTACCCGCTGCGGATCGACCCCAACTGCGCCTGGAGCGTCGAAACCTCCGTTCGCGTGGGCCGTGAACTCCAGGCCGAACTTTCCGATGGCGGCTACCTCGAGGACCCCTGCGCCACCCTGGAAGGGATGGCCGAAGTCCGCCGCCGGCTTCTGGCGGAAGGCAACCACACGCCGCAGGCCAGCAATGTGGCAGTCACCTGTTTCGCGGATGTGCCGCGCGCCAAAGAGCTGGACGCGGTGCAGATTGTGCTCTCGGACCCGCACTATTGGGGAGGGATGCGCAACGTCCAGTACCTGTCACACCTCACGGGCGTGCTCGGGATGGGCCTTTCCATGCACTCCAACAGCCATTTGGGCGTAAGCTTGATGGCCATGACGCACGTCGCCGCCGCCTGTCCCAACCTGACTTATGCCTGCGACACGCACTATCCCTGGCAGACCGCGGAGGATGAGGTGGTGGTGGGCGGCCGCATTCCCTTCGTGGATGGCGCAGTGCAGATTCCCGACCGTCCTGGTTTGGGGGTAGATCTGGACTACGATCAGGTGGCCCGCGGCCGCGAGCGATACGCCCGCATCCCCTACCGCAGGCGCGACGACGAAGCCGAAATGCGCAAACGCGTAGACCCAAACTGGAAGCGCGTCTTGCCTCGCTGGTAACGCCGTGGGGCAGGTCACCGACCTGACCACTCTCTTTCCGAATCTTTGGCTGGGCAGGCGGAGACCGCCAGCCCCACGGGCCGGTTAACACTCCAGCCGCTGGGACCGTCTTTCCCTTAGCTCATTCTCGACTATGATGACCTTGGTGGCGACCGAAGTCGACGAAGATGACGGGCTGATCCGCGCGGCAGCACAGGGAGACCGCGGCGCCTTCGGCGAGTTGTACGTCCGGTACGCGCGCATGGTGCACGGCATCCTGCTCGCGCGCGTTCCGGCCGGCGATGCCGAGGATCTTGTGCAGGACGTATTCGTCTCGGCGATGCGGCAGCTTCGCGGCTTGCGTACGGCGGCGGCCTTCCGGGGATGGCTCGCGGCCATCGCCCGCAACCGCGCGATCGACTATTTCCGTGACGCGCGGCACAGCACGTCCTTCGAGGAAAGCACGGAGCGCGAGCACGGNNGGCTTATCGGGAGACGCTGATTCTGAGGCTGGTGGAAGGCATGACTGGGCCCGAGATTGCCCAGCAGACAGGTCTCACGCCCGACTCCGTGAGGGTGAACCTCTGCCGGGGGATGAAGATGTTGCGCGAAGTATGGGGAGGCACGGGGACAAAATGAACGGCGACTATCTTTGGGACCGTTCCGGACCGCCCGATCCGGCGGTCGAGCGTCTGGAACGGACGCTGGCGCCCCTGCGATACCGCCATCGTGCGGAGATGGCAAGGGGCGCCGCCGAGCGCCCACGAATCTGGTGGGCCGCCGCAGCCGCGGTCCTGCTCTCCGCCGTCGCCGCCTGGCAACTGAAGACTCCGCCGTCCCAAGCGACGGCCTGGCAGGTAGCGAGCCTGGAAGGCGCGTCGCGCATGGGCAGCCAGAATGCGGCTGTCGCGATGGCGATGCGAACCGGGCAGTTGCTGCGCACCGGGCGCGACTCCCTGGTGTCGCTGCAGGACGACGAGGTCGGGAAGATCGACCTCGGCCCGGATTCCGAATTGCGCGCCGCCAACAACCGCCAGGTGATGCTCAACCGGGGCGCGTTGCACGCCTTCATCTGGGCGCGTCCCGGCCTGTTCGTGGTAGATACGCCTTCGGCCCGCGCGATCGATTTAGGGTGCGAGTACACCATCAACGTGGATGGTTCCGGCAACGGCTTGCTGCGAGTGTCGTTGGGTTGGGTGGCCTTTCAATACCAGGGCCACGAATCCTTCATCCCGGCGGGGGCGGAGTGCGTGACCCGGAAGCGCGGAGGTCCTGGCATTCCGTTCTATGAGGATGCGCCGGAGCCGCTGCGGCACGGCGTGAGCCTTTTCGAGGCCGGCGATTCAACATCGGCACTGGACCCGATTCTGAACTCCGCGCGTCCCCGCGATGGCCTGACGTTGTGGCACCTGCTGACCCGGGTTCCCGCCGGGGACCGGGCACGCGTCTTCGACCGCTTTGCACAGCTTGTGACTTTGCCGCCCGGGATTTCCCGCGAGGCCGCCGTTGGGCGGGATCCGCAGACCATTGACCAGTGTTGGAACGCGTTGAATCTGGAGAACACCGAGTGGTGGCGGGGCTGGGAGAGGAAGTGGTAGGGTATGCTTTAGCTTGCCGAGTCTTTTGAAAGCCTAAAAAGACCGGTGGGCAAGCTAAAGCATACCCTACACCACGTGTTCTGCGGTCCCTGCGGCAAACGCCCAGATGTTCTCCACCGCCATCCGCAAGCCTGCCTCCAGGGCTTCGGGCGTGATGCCGGCGCAGTGCGGGGTCATCACCACGTTCGCAAGCTTCGCCAGCGGGTGACCCTCCGGGAGCGGCTCGGTGGCGAAGACGTCCAGACCGGCGCCTCTAATCCGGCCCTCCACCAGTGCATTGATCATCGCCGCCTCATCCACGATCGCGCCCCTCGCCGTGTTGATCAGGATCGCGCTCTTCTTCATCAGTGCGAACTGGCGCGCACCCACGAAGCCGGCGGTCTCGGGCGAAAGCCGCAGGTGGACGCTCACCACATCGCTCGTGCGGTACAGTTCGTCCAGTTCCACCAGTTCCACGCCCGGCAGCGGCTTGGGATGCATGGTCCACGCGATCACTCGCATCCCGACGGCGCCGGCGAGACGGGCGAACTGGCGGCCAATGGCGCCCAGGCCGATGATCCCGCAAGTCTTTCCGCGAAGTTCCACGGATTGGCCACGGGCCCACTCTCCACGGCGCGTGGAGGCGTCCATTTGCGGGATGTGGCGCGCCGCCGCGAGCAGCAAGGCAAGCGCATGTTCGGCGATCGAAATGGCGGAGACGCCGGGCGTGTTGGTGACCGTGACGCCGTGACGCGTGGCGGCTGCCAGGTCGACGTGATCCGTGCCCGTGCCCCACACGGAGAGCAAACGAAGTTGCGGGCAGGCATCGAAAACGTGACTGGTGAACTTCGAGGAGGAGCGGATGTTCAGCACCGCTTCCGCGGCGCCAATGCGCTCGATCAGCCGGTCTTCGGATCCGGGGAGCGAGTCGTAATAGTCAAGCTCGCCTTTGGACGCGAGGCTGGCCCAGGCCTGACTGGAGGCCAGTACCGGAGGAGCATCATCGGGTATGGAGATTCTCATAAATGTGGGGGCAGCCGGAACGGTCATTATATCGGGGCTGAGGACCGATGGGTTCAGCGCGGCGGGCGGATTTAAGGACCTGACCGTCTTGAAACGGAACGGCATCTGTTTGCAAGGGAGGCCGCCGCCTCTATCAGGGGCAGGTCCAGGTCAAAGAGCCCGGAAGTCAGTTCGACATCCGGCTTTGACAGTCTGTCCTTTGGCGGGCCGGGTTGAGGCCACCGGCGGTTAGACCGCCGGCGCTACGAACCATCTCGCAACAGCTCCGCAGGCAGCGCTCGCGACGCCTTCCGCGAAGGTCCCAGGGACGCGCCCAGCGCCACGATCAGCACCACCGCCACCACGGCGCTAATCGTCAAAGGGTCGGTCGGACCGATGCCGAAGAATTTGCCCCTCCACACCGGGCTCGCCAACCCGAACACCGCCAGCCCGGCGGCCGTTCCGCCGGCAGCCAGTCGCAGGCCGTGGCCCAGGACCAGGTTTCGGATCTCGCGACGACTGGCGCCCAACGCCACCCGGATGGCCATCTCCCGCGACCGCTCCGACGCACGAAACGCCACGATGCCATAGACTCCCACCGCCGTCAGCAGCAGTGCCAGCGCGCCGAACGCACCCACCAGGCGGATGGCGGCGCTGCGGCTCCCCATCACGCGCTCCACTACGAAATCGAGCGACTTCACGCCTATCCGCTGGATGCGAGGGTCCTGATTCTCCACCACTTTGGCAATGGCCTGCGCCAGTCCTGCGTCGCTACTACGGGCGCGGATCACATACTGCCCGCCATCCATGCCCACCTGCGACACTGGAAGGAAGATTTCCGGAACCGGGTCGCGGTCGAAGTCGGCCTGGTGAGTGTCGCCCACCACGCCCACAATCTCCCAGGCTACGCCCATCGGGTTCAGGTCGCTCGCCCACCGCAAGTCGAGCAGGGTCCCGAGAGCGCGGCGCTCGCGAAGCCAGGCGCGGGCGAAAGCCTGGTTGACGATGGCTGCGCGGGGATTGCCGGGGCGATCGTCCTGCCAAGTGAAGTCGCGCCCCTCGACGAGGGGAATCGTCATGGCGCGGAAATATCCGGGGGTGGCCGTGTTGACCCACGATCTGGGCCGCTGCTGGAGGGGAATATTCGCCCCAAAGATCTGAAAATATCCGCCCGGCCCGATCGGTCCGCCGCGCAAGGGCAACCGTCCGGTCGCGCCGACGCTCTCTACTCCAGGCACTTCGGACAGCTTGCGGGTCAGTTCACGATGGAATTCGATCTCTTTCAGTTCCGTGTTGTAGCGCTTGCCGGGGAGCCCAATGCCGAACTCCAGGGCGTGGGCCGTTTCGAAGCCCGGGCTGGTGGCCAGGAGCTTGAAGAAGCTGCGCAGCAGGAGTCCGGCGCTCAACAGCAGCACCACGCTGAGGGCCACCTGCGTCAGGACCAGCGCGCCGCGCAGTCCGCTGCGCGATCCACGCGAACTCTGCCGCCCTCCGGCCTTGATCATGGCGGCGAGGTTCGCGCTGCGCACCCACAACGTGGGAGCCGCGGCCAGAAGGATCGTGACCGCGAGGGCTAGCGTCAGGGCGATGGCGAAGGCACCGCCATCTAGCCGGAGGGGGTCGGTCTGCCCGGCGCCGGGCACGAATTCCGGCACCACGCGGAGCACCAGATTCGCGGCCAGCAACCCGCAGCAGGCGCCAGCGAGGCTCAGCACCGCGGCTTCCGCAATGAACTGGCGGGCCAGCCGACCGACTCCGGCGCCCAGCGAGGCGCGAATGGCCATCTCATGTCTGCGCCCCAGGCAGCGGGCCAGCACGAGCCCGGCCACGTTGGCGCACGCGATGGCGAGCAGCAGGAAAGCGGCCGAGAGAAGCAGGAACAGGGGCTCGCGGCGGTTCCCCGTCATCACCTCGTCCAGGGGCTGGAGGCCGGCGGTGCGGCCACGGCTGGTTTGCGGATACTCCTCGGCCAGTCCTGCGGCGGCCGCTTCCAGCTCGGCCTGCGCTCGCGGCAGGCTGGTTCCAGGCATGACTCGGGCGATGGCCGTTTGCGATCCCAGGCGGGCGCAGCAGTAGTCTTTGTGGCTGAGAGGAATGAAGGCGTCGGGGACCACCCGGTCCATGGGGTATTCGAATCCTGGCGGCATCACGCCGATGACGGTGTGCGGCTCTTCGTTCAGGAAGATCTTGCGCCCGATGACGCCGGGGTCCGCCGAGAACTGCGTGCGCCAGAGACGGTCGGTGAGGAGGATAAGGTGGGCTTCGGCGAACTCCTCTTTCTCGGTGAAGGTCCGGCCCAGGGAGGGAGGCACTTTCAGCACGCGGAAGAACTCCGCCATCACCATGCCGGTCTGGATCACGGTGACCGGGTCGCGATCGCCGAGGGTTAGGCCGAACGACCGGGGCTGATAGACGGCCATGGCTTCGAAAGCGGTGGTGCGGGCCCGCCAGTCGAGGAGGTTGGCCTCGGCGACGCCGCGGGGCTTGCGGTCCACGGTGGTTTCGTACAGGGCGATCAGGCGTTGGGGCTCTGGGTAGGGAAGCGGTTTCAGGAGGAGCGTGTGGAGTGCGGAGAAGGCCCCGGTGTTGGCGCCGACACCCAAGGCCAGCGTCAGGATGGTGGAGATGGCGAAGGCAGGAGCGCGGAGCATCGCGCGGACGGCAAGGCGCAGGTCAGAGAGCATCCGTGGGTAGTATAGCGTAGGGTATGCTTTAGCTTGCCCGACAGTCCTGGTTAGGCGGGGCAAGCTAAAGCATACCCCACCAACCTGCCTTTCACAAACCATCAAAAAAGTTGTAGTATTGTGTTATGGCGCAATCTCACCGGGAAGCGGCGCGGCGGCTCTTCGAGCTCGCTGAGACGCAGCACGGCTATTTCACGGCCAAGCAGGCCAAGGAGGCAGGATTCGCCGAAAACACACACTCTTATCACGTGCGGGTCGGGAACTGGATCCGTGATCTGCGCGGTATTTACCGGCTAGCTCTGTTTCCGATAACCGACCGGCCCGAACTGGTCCTTTATGCACTGTGGTCGCGGAACCGGAACGAGGAGATCGAGGGTGTATACAGCCACGAAACGGTGCTCAGTTTTTACGACCTGTCTGACCTGAATCCGTCGAAGATCCACATGACCGTTCCCACGGATTTCCGGCGAAATGGCGAGATTCCGGGCGTCCTCATACTGCATTATGCCGACCTACCCGAGAGGGACGTGAAGACCGTACAGGGATTCAAGTTGACTCGCCCCCTCCGCGCGATTCTCGACCTGATTGAGGCCGACATGGTTGAGCGAACGTTTATCCTCCAGGGGCTGGTGCAGGGTGTTGACCGGGGTCTGATCACCCGCCATGAGATTTGGGACACACGAATGAGCGAATCTGCACGAAGAATCGTCGAGGAAGCCATGCGGCTTGCCGCCTAATGAAGTCACCCAAAACATATAAAACGGCGGAAGCGTTCCGAAGGGCACTCGAAGAACGCCTGAACAGGGCAACTCTGGCTGAGCGACTCGATCCCAGCCTTTTCCGGCGGCGAGTATCGTTCGACCGTCTGCTGGCAAGGCTGTTCCGGCAAGAGTCGGCACCCTGGGTTCTGAAGGGTGGTTACGCGCTGGAGCTACGCTTCAAGTCTGCTCGATCCACGGTGGACATTGACCTGACGATGCAGCGGGTGTTCGCAACACCGGTGGGAGATGAGACTAACCGGGTCGTACAGTCGATGTTGCAGAAAGCGGCTGACGTCCCTCTCGGTGACTGGTTCGAATACACGATCGGACCACCTGTCATGGATTTGACCGCCGCACCGTACGGTGGCGCCCGCTATCCGGTCGAAGCCCGAATGGACGACAGGACGTTTACCAAATTCCATCTCGACGCCGGCATCGGCGACGTGGTGATGCAGCCGCTGGAAACAATCGTGTGCCGGGACTGGCTGGGATTCGCCGGGATCGAATCGTCGCGGGTCCGGATGATTGCTCGCGAGCAGCAGTTCGCCGAGAAGATTCATGCCTACACGCTCCCGCGAGACCGTACGAATAGTAGGGTGAAGGACTTGGTCGACCTGGCTCTCTTGATCGGATCGGGAGGCATGAACAAACAGACGATCCTCGACGCTTTGGATCTTACGTATGACCGGAGGGAAACACACGATTTGCCGTCGGCCTTGGCCCCACCGCCGGCGGCTTGGCAGATCCGATTTCAAGGGTTGGCGAAAGAGTGCGGGCTCCCGACGGATATCGCAGCGGTCTTCGCGGGCGTACAGGGGTATCTCGCAGAAGTGCTGGCGCGTCGCACGGAGCAGTGAACGTGGTATGACCGAGAACGGCTCAGACTCTCTTCCTTTCGAGCCCCCAGAGCAGGAAAACATTCGTCTCAGGGACGAGAATGCTCGCCTGCGGCGGCTGCTGGCGGTTCACAGCATTCCGATTCCACAACTGGCTCCTGAGAATCCGCCTCCAACCAAGACTGTCGAGACGGCGCCGCCTGTGGGCCGGGCAGAGCGTGCTCGAAAGAGAATCGCGCTGTTTCGAGGCCTGTTTCGCGGGAGAGAAGATGTTTACGCGCGACGATGGGAGTCTGACGATGGCCGGTCCGGATATGTGCCCGCGGCCATCAAGGACTGGAAAGCGATCAACCAGAGCCGCCCGGAGGACCGGAAGAAGATCGACCAGAAGACACGGAAATTCCTCCCGTTGACCGAGGCGGTCGTCGAGAACCATCTCTTGGGCAAGGAAACCGTTGGCGTGTACCCACTCCTGGCAGATGAAACGTGCTGGTTCCTCGCGGCTGACTTCGATAAGAAGACCTGGGAATATGACTCCCTGGCTTTCTTGGAGACTTGCCGGGAGCTGAACGTGCCCGCAGCCTTGGAGCGTTCCCGTTCCGGGAAGGGCGGGCACATCTGGATTTTCTTCGATCGCGCGCTACCGGCGGTCACCGCGCGCAAACTCGGATGCGTGCTGCTCACGCGAACCATGGAGCGCAGGCATCAGGTCGGTCTGGATTCCTATGATCGCTTTTTCCCCAACCAGGACACGATGCCCAAAGGTGGTCTCGGGAACCTGATTGCGCTCCCCTTGCAGCTTACGCCGCGCAAGTCGGGCAATAGCGTTTTCATTGACTCAGACTTCCAACCGTACCCAGACCAATGGCAGTTCCTGTCGACGGTTCGAAGAATGGCTGTTGACGCCGCTGAGGCGATCGTATCGGAAGCTCAGCGCAAGGGCGATTTGATCGGAGTCCGGATGAGCAGTCCCGACGATGAGGAGCCGCAGGACCCGTGGACGTTGCCTCCTTCCCGCAAACGAAGAGAACGACCGATCGAAGGACCGCTGCCGAAGACCGTTCAGATCGTTCGCGGGAATCTGGTTTATATAGAAAAGAAGGATCTGCCGCCAGCCATGCTGAATCGGCTACTGCGGCTGGCAGCATTTCAGAACCCCGAGTTCTACAAAGCTCAGGCGATGCGCCTCGCGACATTCGACAAGCCGCGTGTGATCGCATGCGGGCAGGAATTCCCCCAGCACATCGCGCTGCCTCGTGGATGCCTGACCGAGACGCTGGCTCTTCTCGAAGCTCACAAGATCCGGCCCGAAGTTCGGGACGAACGGTTTGCAGGGACCGCGATTGAAGCGGAGTTCCAGGGGCACCTGCGACTGTTCCAGGAGGATGCCGTCGCGAAGATCACCGGCCATGACGAAGGCATCCTGTGCGCTCCGACGGCGTTCGGGAAGACCGCCGTTGCGGCATGGCTCATCGCGAAACGCAAAGTAAACACCCTGGTTGTGGTTCACCGGCAGCAGTTGCTCGATCAGTGGCAGGAGCGCCTTGCGATGTTCCTGGATCTGCCGGCCAAATCGATTGGGCATATCGGTGGCGGCAAAATGGACCGGACGGGTTGTGTGGACGTCGCGGTGATTCAAAGCCTGTATCGAAAGGACGAAGTGAGGGATTTCGTGGCTGAATACGGCCAGGTGATCGTCGACGAATGCCACCACATATCCGCTTTTACGTTCGAACAGGTCATGAGGCAGGTGAAGGCCAAATATGTGGTAGGTCTGACCGCTACGCCGACGCGGAAAGACGGGCACCATCCGATCATTTATATGCAGTGTGGCCCTGTGCGCTTCAGCATGAGCGCCCGGACCATGACCGAATCGACGCCTTTCGAGCACAGGGTCACGCCCCGCTCCACGGAATTCCGAATGGCGCCCGAACTCACCGAGGTCACAATCCAGGACATCTACTCTGGCCTGGTCGACGATACTTCGCGCAATGAGATGATCGCCAACGATATCGTACGCGCCGTAGAATCGGGACGTTGTCCGCTTCTTCTGACCGGCCGCACAGAGCATCTTCAGTATTTCGCGACCCGGCTTTCGGGAGTCGCCAGGCACGTCTTCGTCCTGAAGGGTGGAATGGGCAAGAAGCAGCGCCGGGAAACGGGGGCAGCCCTGGCGGCGGTGCCGGAAAACGAATCGCGTGTGATTCTGGCGACGGGAAGCTACATCGGAGAGGGGTTTGACGACGCGCGTCTGGACACTCTATTCCTGGCCATGCCGATCTCGTGGAAGGGCACGTTGCAGCAGTATGTGGGCCGATTGCATCGTCTCCACGACAACAAGCGGTTCGTGCAAGTCTACGATTATGTGGACAACTACGTCCCCATGCTGGCCAGGATGTATGAGCGCAGGCTCAAGGGGTATGCCGCGATTGGTTACGCGATCGAGCAGGAGACGTTTCTGCCACATCCCCCGGGGGCAGCTTCTACTTCTATGTGTTGAATGCCAAGGGTTTGGCAAGCTAAAGCATGCCCCACAGTGCAAGGATCCTCCGAATCGTTACTCGCACCTCAGCGCGATCACCGGATCCAGGCGCGATGCCTTCCGCGCCGGCAGGTAACATGCCAGTGCGGCAGCGCACAGCAAAATGCATGCCACGCCGCCCAGCGCTAGCGGATCCAGAGGACCAATACCGAAAAGGAAACTTCGCACCGTCACCGCGCCAAGCCGGGCCGCAATCAGGCCGAACACCAGCCCCACCACCACGGGCTGCAACCCCTGGACCAGCACCGATCGCAACACGTTGCTCCCTTGGGCGCCCAGCGCCATGCGCAGTCCGATCTCCTGGGTCTGGCGGGCCACCGAATAACTCGTCACGCCGTAGATTCCCACCAGCGCCAGGACCAGCGACAGCGCCGCGAAGAGCGCCACCAACATGGTTTGGAATCGGCGCTGCGCCACCGAGGCTGAAACGATCTCGCGCATGGTTTTCATGGTTGGAATGGGCAGATCGCGATCGAGCGTCCAGGTTTCTGCACGGACCGCCGCCGCCAGCGCCTGCGGTTCCTGGACGGTGCGAACCACCACCGTCATGTCGCGCGAGGCGAATTGTGAGTGGGGCCGGTAGAAGACCGGCATCGGATCGCGTTCCAATGCGCCCATGCGAACGTCGCCCGCAACGCCCACGATGGTCACCATGCCGGCTTTCGGCCCATCGGTCGCGACGCGTTTCCCGACGGCATTGGCGACCGGCTCGCCGGGCCACAAGTGGCGGGCCAGAGTGGCGCCGATTACAGCCGCTGGGGCCGGTTCCTGGTCACGCAGGAAACGGCCGGCCAGAAGTTGAATCCCCATAGTGGCGAAGTATCCGGGGGTGACCACACGGAAGCCGGCGACCGGACGGTCGAGCGATTCCTGCGTGTCGGTCTCCAGGTAGATCATCCGGGTCATGGATTCGTCGGTCAATGGAAGGGCCGTGACCGCGCCGGCCGCAGCGACACCGGGCAGTGCACGAACGCGATCGACCAGTTGGCGGTAGAAGTCAGCCGCCTGGCGATCGTTAAAATGCTTACCGGCGAGCGACAACTGCGCCGAGAGAACCTTCTCGTCCGTGAATCCTTTGTCCACATTCATCACCCGGACGAAGCTGTGAAGCAGCAGGCCGGCGACGGCCAGAAGGCCGGTGGAGAGCGCCACTTCGACCGTCACCAGGGCGCGCCGCAGGTATCTCGCCCGCACGCTCCCGGTGGCGCCTCGCGAACCTTCCTTAAGCTGCTCATGCAGATCTCCGCGAGCCGTTTCGAAGGCCGGGACCAGGCCGAATGCCACGCCCGTCAGCAGCGAGGCCGCCATTGTGAACAGCAGCACCGGAGCGTTGAGGTGCAGCAACTGGGCGGCGGGCAGATCGGTGGGCGCGAAGGATACCAGCAGGCTCGTGCCCCACCAGGCAACCACCAGGCCAGCCGCGCCACCTAGCGCGGAGATAGCCAGGCTCTCCGTGAGCAGTTGCCGCAGCAGGCGCCGACGGGGTGCGCCCAACGCCGCGCGGGCTGCGAACTCCCTTCCACGGTTGGTCATGCGAGCCAGCAGCAGGTTCGCCAGGTTCACGCAGCCAATCGCGAGCAGCAGTCCCACTGCGCCCAGCAACACCACCAATCCTTGCCGGACGTTTCCGGAAAAGACCTCGCGGATGGGCAGGATTTGGGTGCGAAGGTCGAACGCCAGGTCGGGGAGTTGTCTTCGGAGCCGCTGCACGATGGTTTGGGCGATCGCGTCCAACTGCTGTCCCGCCACCGCCATCGTGACTCCGGGCTTCAAGCGGGCGATCGCGCCCCAATTCCAGCTCCCTTCCGACGTCAGTTCGTCTTGCGTGAAGGCCATGGGCTTCCAGATGTCGATGCGCGGCCCCAGAACTACCAGAGGATGGAGCTGCTTACCGGTGAGAAAGAGGAATCCTGCGGGCATGATCCCGACCACCCGGTACGGCTGACCGTCCAGGGACAGGGTGCGGTTCAGGATGCCGGGATCGCCGCCGAACCTCCGCAGCCACAACTCGTGGCTGATCACCACCACTCGATCGCGGCCCGTTTGGTCCTCTTCGGGCAAGAATCCGCGGCCCCGTTCGGGGTCGGTGCCCAGAAGCGTCAAGAGGTTCGCGGAGACCCTCGCGCCGGAGAGCCGCTCCGGCTCGCCGGTCCCCGTCAGGTTGCAATCGGCCGGTGCAATGGCCGACATCCCGGAGAACACGGTGTTCGAGCGGCTGAATTCCACGAAGTCCGTGGCCCGCATGGGCAAGCTCGGAAACCGCTCGCGCATTTGCGGGATGTAGGTGGAGATGGTGACCAGACCATCGGGTTTGGCATACGGCAGCGGCTTAAGAAGGACGGCGTACACCACGCTGAAGATGGCGGTATTGGCGCCGATTCCCAGCGCCAGCGTGCCAATCGCGGCCATGGCGAAACCCGGGCTCCTTCGCAGGGTACGCAAGGCGAAGCGGATGTCTTGCAGGGTGGACTCCACCCACTGGGCGTCGCGGCAGTCTTCCTTCACCTGGTCGAGCCCGCCGAACTCCAGCCTGGCGGCGCGGCGGGCTTCCTCTTCGGGCATGCCTCTTCGCAGATTGTCGGCCACCTGGCGCTCGAAATGGTGTCGCAGTTCGGCATCCAGCCGATCTTCCATGTAGCTCTTCCGCAAGAGCCGCTGCCACCAGTTCATACGGTGCCTCCCTCGGCGGTCTGGAGGATCAGCCCGACGGCCTCGGCGAGGCGCGCCCAATTGGCAGTCTCCTCTTTCAATTGCGCATGGCCCATGCGGGTGAGGTGATAGAACTTGGCTTCGCGCCCGGTTTCCGATTCCTTCCATTCGGCCGCCAGCAGGCCGCGATTCTCCAGCCGATGCAGGGCAGGATAAAGCGATCCCTGCTGCACCTGAAAGACGTCCCGGGAGATCTGGCGGATCCGCTGGGCGATCGCGTAGCCATGAATAGGGGCCAGCGCGACTACCTGGAGGATCAGCATGTCGAGAGTCCCCTGGGGAAGATCCGATTTCGGCGAATTCATGGTGAATGCCTCGTACTTCTACATATACACCAGGATGTGCAGAAGCGCAAGGTGTGTTGTAGGGTATGCTTTAGCTTGCCGCTCTTTGTCTGATTTGAGTTCAGGGCAAGCTAAAGCATACCCCACGGTGGTTCTCCACACCCAACGGCTTGCGTGAAAAGCCCCCCGTCCCCCGGTTGGATGGGCCCAAAAGCAGCCTAGATATCCACAAACTGTAGAAATTTCAGACATTCAGGTGTGGAAATCATCGTGCAAGGAGACCCTCGAACAACCCCAGTGCGATCCCAGGAGGATGCGCGTATTATGGACAACGAAACGCTGACTATTACCGACAATCGGACAAAGGCAACATATACTATCCCGATTTACCGCGGTACGGTTCGAGCCATGGACCTGCGGCAGATCAAGACCGGAGCCGATGACTTTGGACTCATGACTTACGACCCGGCCTTCATGAACACGGCTTCCTGCACGAGCGCCATCACCTACCTGGATGGCGACAAAGGCATTCTGCGATATCGCGGATACCCGATCGAGCAACTGGCCGAACATTGCACCTTCCTGGAGGTAGCCTGGCTGCTGCTGGAGGGCGAGTTGCCCACACGGGATGAGCTGGAGAATTGGAACTGCGAGATCATGCGCCACACCATGATCCATGAGAATCTCAAAAAGTTCATGGATGGCTTCCACCACGACGCCCACCCAATGGGCGTGTTGATCAGCACTGTAGCCGCCCTCTCCACGTTCTATCCGGACGCCAAGAATCTCGGCGACACCAAGTGCCGCCGCAAGCAGATCGTGCGCCTGATCAGCAAGATGCCCACCCTGGCCGCGTATGCCTATCGGCACCGCCTGGGCCTGCCCTACATCTACCCCGATCCCGATCTCGGCTACACCAAGAATTACATGAACATGCTCTGGAAGCGCACCGAGCCCAAGTATGCTGCTAACCCGGTGCTGGCGCGCGCGCTCGAAGTGCTCTTCATTCTCCACGCCGACCACGAGCAGAACTGCAGCACCAGCGCCATGCGGGCCGTGGGCAGCTCCAATGCGGACCCCTTCGCGACCGCGGCTGCGGCTCTCTCCGCCCTCTCCGGCCCGCTCCACGGCGGTGCCAACGAAGAGGTGCTGCGCATGTTGGATGAGATCGGCACCAAAGACCGCATCCCAGCTTTCATTGACCAGGTGAAGGAAGGCAAGCGCAAGCTCATGGGCTTCGGGCATCGTGTCTACAAGAACTACGATCCGCGCGCCCGCATCATCAAGCAGGTGGCCGAGGAGGTGTTCGAGGTAACCGGCCGCAACCACAAGATCGACATCGCCCTGGAACTGGAGCGGATCGCGCTTTCCGATGAATACTTCATCAAGCGCAAGCTCTACCCCAACGTGGATTTCTACTCGGGCATCATCTACCAGGCGATGGGCTTCAAGCCGGAGCAGTTCACCGTGCTGTTCGGCATCCCGCGCACCGTCGGCTGGCTGGCCCAATGGCAGGAAATGCTGCGCGATCCGGAAAGGAAGATCGCCCGCCCGCGCCAGATTTACACCGGCGAAGATCGCCGCGAGTTTGTACCCCTGACGCTTCGCGGCGTCCATGATCGCGAACTTACGTTTGCATAAGTGTACGGTTTCGCGAATGCACTCGCGTATTTCTGTGCCATTTTGGCCATCGCTCCCTCGCGGTTGCGGCTCGGTTACCGACGCTGAATGACCAACAACGGAACCGAGCCGC
This sequence comes from Bryobacterales bacterium, assembly GCA_003167275.1. Lineage (GTDB taxonomy): Bacteria > Acidobacteriota > Terriglobia > Bryobacterales > Bryobacteraceae > JAIQFL01. The sequence goes on from PMTT01000831.1 coordinate 31,016, forward strand.
GACCGTGAGGGAGCGGTCCGATCCGGTCACCGGAAAGCGTTGCCGAATTTAGTAGTTTCCAGAGCGCCAGTAAGCCCAGACACTTTCCGATTCGCCCACCGCGCCAGCTAATCTGGCGCGGTTCTGCGAGTGGCGACCGGAGCCGGTCGTCGGGTTGAAAAGAACTTGCGAGAATTCCCCTCCTCCGCGCGCACTATCTCTCTCCAAGGTGATATGCGTCCCCTAACAACTCTCGCGCTTCTGGCTGTCCCCTTCGCCGCTGCCTCCGGCTCGCAGCCTCCAACCCCTGCTTCTCAGCCCCCACCTTCCTACGCCATCCTCGGCGATGACCCCGGTCCCTGGCCCGACATCCTCTCCTCCATCGGCCTGGAGCGGCAATCCCCCGCTGTCTCCCGCATCCTGGTCTCACGGGCCGGCGCGAGCGCATCGAGCGAATGGCCCGTTCGCGTCGAATACGGCGCCGTCCTGATCCTGGAGGGCGCCTCCGCTCTCGCCGGCCAGTTCGGTTTCCATCCGGGCAAGATCACGGCGCACATCAACAGCATCTCCGACGTCCACAGTCCAGCCCTGCAGATCGTCTGGGAGAAGCCCCTGGACTTGCCCGTCTTCGAACTGCCGCGAGGCGCCCAGGTCTTCGCTGTGGATCGCTGGAGCAAGGCGCCTGTGGTCGCCGGCCTTCGTCGCGGCAAGGGTGCGGTGCTTTGGCTGGCCGCCTCGCCCGGCGAACGCGGCTATGAGCGCTTTCCCTACCTTCTCCAAGCCCTCTGCGATCTCGGCGTCGAGGCACCCTTCCGCTCTTCCCGCGTGTGGGCCTTCTTCGATTCTTCGTACCGCCTGCGCGTGGACCTGGATTACTACGCCGCGCGATGGCGCAAGGCCGGCATCTCCGCTCTCCACGTGGCCGCCTGGCATTACTACGAACCCGACTCTGAGCGCGACCGGTACCTCGAGCACCTGATCGAGGCCTGCCACCGGGAAGGCATCCTGGTTTACGCCTGGCTGGAGTTGCCCCACGTCAGCGAGAAGTTCTGGGCCGACCATCCTGAATGGAGGGAGAAGACCGCCCTCCTGCAGGACGCACAGCTCGACTGGCGGAAGCTGATGAACCTGACCAACCGCGACTGCTTCCGCTCCGTTTCCGCCGGGGTTCACCAATTGGCCGGCCGGTTCGATTGGGATGGCATCAATCTGGCCGAGCTATACTTCGAGTCGCTACAGGGCATCGGCAACCCGTCCCGATTCACTCCCATGAACGACGATGTGCGCGCCGAATTCCGGCGGGCCAAAGGCTTCGACCCCCTCGACCTGTTCCATCCGACGTCCACCACCGTCGCTTCGCCAACCTCGGCGCCTCCCGGTGGATCACCAGCGGCAAGACCGGCGGCGCTACAGTCGACTCCCTCGACTCCTGCTTCCCCGGCCCCCGGCCCCTGG
>PMTT01000776.1 GCA_003167275.1 Bryobacterales bacterium
GAGCAGCCCCATGGCATTCAGAATGTCTTCCATACACAGATAATCCGGCGCCGATTCCACCAGCCAGGAACGGTTGTCGTGGGGAATGTACGGCGCCACGGCATCGGCGAGAGAATCCGCATCCACACCGCCCAGCGCCGTGAGCTTCCAGCCGAGCTTGTGGCTTGACGATGGATCGATGGCAGTGAGATACCAGCCGTCGGCGAAATGCGTCGCCGTGAATGGAAAGCGGCGGGATACCGCGGCGATATAAATCATCGTATGAGAATCCTGGCCCATCGCGACCAGGTTGGACATGCGTGCGCGTATCTGCGACGCATTCAGCGACGGAATGGCGCCATCCAGGCTGCTGACGGCGGCGGTGAAATCGTCGGATGTCACATCGATCTCCACCCCTTTGCCGGCGCCAGTAGTACAGGCCACCAGATCAGAACGGCACGTCGAGATCATCCTCATCGTCCTCGATGCGCGGCGACCGCGGGATGGAGGGCGCCGGATCAACCTCCGGCAGGTGTACCAGGAACCTGCCCGGCCGGTCGTAGAGAACCACCTTGGGCGCAGCTTGGAAGCGCAGCGGTTCGAAGTGGTATTCCTCAAACTGCCGCAGGAACGGAGCCACCCCGCAGCCTGGCACCAGGCATTCGGGCTTCCGCCGCTTGGGACACTCGGAGAAGAAGCACAGCCGGCCCCGATAACAATCAGTTCCCTCGTCCAGGATGTGGACATCCACCTGATGGTGGGCTACCCCTCCGTACGCCGTGCCTTGCACGAAGGCGACTCCCCGCTGCAGCGCTCTCTTCAAGTCTTGCAGCTTGTCCACCCTCGTCATCCAGACCGCCAGATCCACATCGGCGCATTCGTGGAAAACCTGGATGCGGTGCCGCCGGAACTCGCGGAACCGCGGGACCTCCATCTTCAAGGGCTGGGCGACGGCTCCGAATGCCGCCACTCTGCGGACCTCCGGGACATCGCTGAGCGCCACGGCAATGGATTGCGCCGCCCAGCGAAACAGGCATTGATGCCGGAGCAACGTACCGTTCTCGTCCTCAATCTCCTCCTCAGAGGGTGGCTCGAAGGATCTCCGGTAATCGAATTCAGTCTCCCAAGCGGGGTCGTCGCAGTACCCGTATTCAGGCGGAAAATCAAAAGAACGAAACGCAGGGATGGCCGGCCGATCGGGCCACGGATAGTCCGGATTCCGAAACTCGATGACCGCAGCGCGCTTCCCAACAGCTATGTCTGGCGGTGCTTCCGTGTCGAGCATGGACGCCAGGTCGGGTGGCGGCTCTGGGTCAGGCGCTGACGGCCAGTCGGGAGGTGCCACCAGGACAGGCGGCAACTCCAGGTCATCGCCGGGCGTGGGGTCAACCGCCGACGCCAGGTCCCACGGTGGCGCCGGGTCGGGCGGGACAGTCGATCGGGCGGCCTTCGCTTTGAGAGATCCGAACTTGTCCTCGTAAAGCTCTCGTATCCAGAATTTTACCGGGGTCTTCCACTGCTGGGTGGGAGCGGGAATGTTCTTGATCAGCGTCCTGGGTTGGAAGCCCAGTTCCTTGGCCATCCTGATGTCCTCCACATTCAGGCGGCAGCGGCGATTGGCCTCTTTCCAGAGATCATCATTCTTGTGACGGTTCATGCGTTGCGGACGGCGCTCTATAGGATTTTATCAAGCGGGAACAGAGGCGTGCATGCCGCCTTGGGCAGCAAAAAGCCTTTCACGCCAAGACGCCAAGTACCGCCAAGCAAGACCAAGAAAACAAAGAACCCTTTCTTCTTGGCGACTTGGCGGTACTTGGCGTCTTGGAGTGAAAGCTTTTCTTTCGCCGTCACGCCCCCCGTCACCAGCGGTCGCGGTCCTGGTGTTGTATGCCGAACGTCTTGCTCGCGAGTTCCGGAGCCGCGAGGGTACTCATCAGGGTATCGATGTTCACCTGGACTTCGACGACGGTGGCCTCATTCCGCTCGAACGTCGCGATCAGCATCTTGGTCGATTTTCCAACCTCACCCGTACAGATGTACGTCGATTCGCCACCATGCCGCGAGTGCACCCGCACCAGCGGTTTCAGCCCGCCGGCCGACAATTCGTCGAAGAGTTGTTCGAGATCGGACATATCGCCATAGCCGCGCGCCGCATTCAGGTTCTCGAACAGCGCCAGCTTAAAGCCGCTCGTCCCCGCCGGACGGGCGACTTTGACGAAGAGATTCGCAACACCCATCAGCGGAATATGCGTCCGGGTGACTCCGTAGTGGGATTCCACAGCCCGCGCGATCCGCTCGAATTCCCGATCCGCGGCGCACAGCGCGCAGGAAGCCAGTAACAGCACAACCGGCAACCGGGTCATCATTTCGACTCCCTTCTGCGCGCGCCCCCCAGCCCCATCTCCAGACTGGGGATATGGAACTGCCCGCCCAGATCCGCCAATTGCTCGGGCTCGATCGATCCCACGATGCTCACAAACGTCAATTCCCTGCGCTCCGCGGCGATCACTACGATGCCTGCCAGCTTCCCATTCCCACCATCCTTGAGATAGACATCCACATCGCCGTCGCTGTTCTTCGATCGCACGCCCACAATCCGCGACCATGCCGGCGCCTGAAACTGACTTCGGACCGACTCGACGTCTGCCGGCTTGTACTCGTCTTCAAATTTGAATTGGAAACTGCGGACGTAAATACTCTCCAGCCCCGCGAGCATCTTCTTGGTGGCAGCGTCGGCGTTATTGTCAAACTTGGCGAACAGCCGTAACATGTTGCTGTCCAGCGTCACCACCACCGATTCCTCGGCCTTCTCCGCCAGTTTTTCCACATTGGCCGGCAGCTTGATCTCCTGCGCGCACAAAGGCGCCAACCCGGCCGCCAAAACTAAGATCGCGATTCTCATACCCTCGTTTTTCCTCTCACCAGCTAAATACGTCAGGCGGCAGGAGAGGAAGGCACTTTTTCGGAGATTTCGGGGCAGTGGGAAGCAGCGTCGGCCTGACGCGCCGCATTATGATAGATACATGCTGCGTTACCATGTGGCTTTCCATCTTCCCCGTGAGGCCGGCGGGTTCGTTGTGGCAGAGGCCTTGGATTTTCCTGGGGCCGTTACTCAAGGATTCGATTTGCCGGACGCCCGGCTGATGGTTGCCAGTGCGATGGAAGACCTCGCCAACTTGCTTTTGGAAAAAGGAAAGCCTCTGCCAACGCCCAATGCCGATGCAACGGCACATGACGCCGACTTGATCGAGCTTGTGCCGTTGTCCGTGGCGTAGAAGCCGTGTGGGGCGGACCCCCTGGTCCGCAGCCGACCCCCGGTCGGCTTGTTGCAGGAGCCATTAAAACATCCAGGCTTGAGGCGCGACAGGGCGACCAGGGGGTCCCGCCCCACTTTACTCATCACTTTACTCCACCTGCCCAATCTCGGGCCTTTGCCGCTATTTGGGCAAGTCCGCGCCCCCACCGCCGGGCTCCAGCCCTATCTCCCTCATTCCTATAGACCGACGTCTCTGGCAGCCATCGTGCATCAGACCCTGTCGGCCCATGCTGAAAATTACCATTCACGACAGCGCCAGTGAGCTCCGTTTCCGGCTGGAAGGCAGGCTCTCTGGCCCCTGGGTCCCGGAGCTACGGCAGTGCTGGCTAACGGCAGCTTCCATCACTGAGGGCAGGCGAACCGTTCTGGACCTCCGCGAGGTGGACTTCGTGGACCCCGAAGGTCAGTCGCTGATGGCCGAAATGTGCCATCGGGGCGTCTGTCTGCTGGCAGTGACTCCGCTCATCCAGTCGCTGATTGAGGAGATTTCCCATACTCCCGGTTATGGTACGGTTGAAGAAAAGCCTGCTCGGCGCCCCGATGCTCTCGCCTACCCTCACACATCCGGACGCGACCCACGCACGCTATGAAACGCTGCTGGAGGTCGCCGAATCGATTGCGGCCCACCGCCAGCTTTCCACCCTGTTTGCCGACCTGAGCCGCTGCCTCAACCGCCTGGTCTCTTTCGATTTCATCAGTCTGACCTTGCTGGATCCCAAGGAACGCGTGCTCCGCCTCCACATCCTCCACACCGACCATCCGGTGGCGGAGAATACGCTCGGGGCCATTCCGTTCGACCAGACTCCCACCGGTCAGGCCCTCGAAACCCGTCAGCCCTACTATGTCGCTGATATCGCCCAAGAGCGACGCTACCCGATCATCCGCGAGCTGCTGCAGGCCAACGCCATCCAATCCTTCTGCATTCTTCCGTTGTTTACCGCCCAACGGGACATCGGCGGCCTGCACTTCGGCTCCCTTCACAAGGACTCCTATACGGAGGAAGATATCGAATTCATGCAGCAGGTCGCGCGTCAGGTGGCCGTGGCCGTGGATAACGCGCTGAACTTCGAATCCTCGCTGGCCTATGAGGAGCAGCTCGCGCGGGAACGCGACCGCTTGCGGGCGCTGCTCGAAATCAACAATGCGGTGGTGAGCTGCCTGGGCCGGAAGCAGCTTTTTCAGGCGATCTCCTCGTCCCTGCGCCGCACCTTCGGCCTGGACTACGCCAGCCTCCTCATCTATGATGCCGAGATCCGCGCCCTGCGCCTCCAGATGCTCGACTTCCCGGACGGGTCGGGCGCCATCCGCGAAGACGCCGTGGTGCCGCTCGACGACTCGCTCGCCGGCTACGTCTTCCAGAGCCGCCAAGGACGGCTTTTCAGCCTGGAGGAAACCGTGGCGATCTCCAAAACCACGGGCGACCTGATGGCCCGCGAAGGGCTCCAGTCGCTCTGCTGCATGCCACTGATTTCGCGTGCAAATGTGCTGGGAACGCTCAACCTGGGCTCGCGCCAGAGGAACTTCTTCACCGCCGGCGATCTGCAATTCTTCCTGCAGGCGGCCGGGCAGGTTGCCATCGCACTCGAAAACGCGCTCGCCTACAAGCGCATCGAGGAGCTCAACAGCCGGCTGGCCGAAGAGAAGGTGTACCTCGAAGACGAGATCCGCACCGACAACCGCTTCGAAGAGATCATCGGCCAGGGCCCCGCACTGAAGGCCATCCTCAAGCAGGTGGAGACTGTGGCGCCCACCGATTCCACGGTCCTGATTTACGGCGAAACCGGCACCGGCAAGGAGCTGCTGGCGCGCGCCATCCACGACCTTAGCTCGCGCCGGCAGGCGACCTTCGTCAAGCTCAATTGCGCCGCCATTCCCACCGGACTGCTCGAAAGCGAAATGTTCGGCCATGAGCGGGGGGCCTTCACAGGCGCCATCGCCCAGCGCATCGGCCGCTTCGAACTGGCGCATCGCGGCAGCATGTTTCTGGATGAGGTGGGCGAGATCCCCCTGGAGTTGCAGACCAAGCTGTTGCGCGTCCTGCAGGAACGGGAATTCGAGCGGCTAGGCAGCTCGCGCACGATCAAGACGGATGCGCGCCTGGTGGCGGCCACCAATCGCGACCTGAAGGCGATGGTGGAGGAGCGCCAGTTCCGCGCCGACCTGTATTACCGGCTGAACGTCTTCCCCCTCACCGTGCCGCCGCTCCGCGAACGCCGCGAGGACATTCCGCTGCTGGTGCGCTACTTCGTGCAGCAGAACGCCCGCCGCATGAACCGGCGCATCACCACCATCCCATCGGAAACCATGCAGGCGCTGGCGCGCTATCACTGGCCCGGCAACATCCGGGAATTGCAGAACTTCATTGAACGCGCGGTGATCATCTCCCCGGGCCCAGTGCTGCAGGCCCCGGTGCGGGAACTGAAGCGGGCGATCTCGGATGCCACCAGCGTGGTGACCCTGGCAACGGCCGAGCGCGAGGCCATCGTCCGCGCGCTTCGCGACGCCGGCGGCCGCGTGGGCGGGGATGAAGGGGCGGCAGCCAAGCTGGGAATGAAGCGGACGACGTTGCAGGCCAAGATGCGAAAGCTGGGGATCGGGACGAAGAACTTCTGAGGGAGGTGCTATTCGGGTAAACCAGCGGCCGGCTTCACCGGCTTTGTCTTCAGTTCGAAGCGGACCTGCTCCAGAGGCCCCACGGCCGGCCGGGGCGACCATTCCATTTCACCGCGATGCGGCCCCGACATGGCCACCACTACGGCAGGGTCGGCGGAGTGCTCTGAGTCCGGACAGGGCTGGCCTGCCACGCATACCACCCTTGACCGCGAAATCCCCAAAACGGTTCGCCCACCTCCGCGGGAGTCGCACCGGCGCCGAGATATGGTAAATTATAGGGGTAATCGATTCGAGTGGGCGACTAGCTCAGCTGGGAGAGCGCTGCGTTCGCAATGCAGAGGTCGGGGGTTCGATCCCCCCGTCGTCCACCAAACCCGTCAGAGTACGTCCTCCAACCCATCCCCCTGACCCTGCGGTCCTTCCACTCTCTTCTCCGCGTTTTCCTCAGCGCCCCCGCGTCACCGCGTCAAATCCCTTCTCCGCCATCTCCCCACTTGCCTTTCCTCCGCCTCTATGATTTACTTGAATGATCATTCAAGTGAAAAAGCCGGCCTCATCGACGCGTACCCGCTTCCTGGATGCCGCCCGCTATCTGTTTTGGGAGAAAGGCTACGCCGCCACCGGCATGGCCGAAATCCTGGAGCGCGCCGAAGCCAATAGCGGCAGCTTCTATCACTTCTTCAGCAGCAAGGAAGCCCTCTTGCTGGCGGTGCTCGACGGCTACCTCGAAGGGCTCGAGCCCGTCATCGTCAAACCCGCCTTCGCCCGCCACAGCGATCCCATCGACCGCATTTTCGCCATTCTCCAAGGCTACCGGGAACGGCTGGTTGAAACCGGTTGCCGCTACGGCTGTCCACTGGGCCGCCTCGCCTTGGAAATCGAAGCCGAGAATCTCCCCGCCCACAACCGCATCGCCGCCAATTTCGGTGGTTGGATCGCCGCCGTTCGGGGATGCCTCGAAGCCGCCCGCGACCGCTTCCCGCCCAGCCTGGATCTGGATGCGCTCGCCACCTTCGTCCTGACCACCATGGAGGGCGGTGTCTTGCAGTCCCGATCCTGCCGGCGGCTGGAACCCTTCGACCAATCCGTGGCGCAACTCCGAAACTACTTCGCCTGCCTGACCGGCGGCCGTGACACCGTACCTAAACCCAAGAAAAAAGGAAAGCAAGAATGAAGACAACCCTCATCCTATCGATGCTCTGCGCCGCCCCGTTCCTGTCTGGCGCCGACCAGAGCAGCCCCGTGACCGTGACCAGGCTGGACGCGCCCGAAAAGGCTCTGAAATTCGAAGTCGTGGTGCCCGCCAAGATCGAAGACGTCTGGAACGCCTTTACCACCCGATCCGGCCTGATCACCTGGCTGTGGTCCGATGTGACCGTGGAACTCCGGAACGGCGGCGAGTGGACCGTGCACTATCCCGGCGGCGCGACCGGCGGCGGCACCATCACCGCCTATACCCCCCAACGCCAACTGGTGATTCGCGCCATGGCGCCCGAGCGCTTTCCCACTGTGCGCAGCGAGCGCACCACCGCCATCTTCGATTTCGAACCGCTCGGCGCCGAAACCCGCGTCACCTTGACCCAGACCGGCTGGAAGCAGGGAAAAGAATGGGAGGACGCCTACGAATACCTCGCCAAAGGCAACGCCCAACTCCTCGAACAACTCCGCTTCCGTTTCGTCAAAGGCCCCATCAATTGGAATCCGCCCGAAAAAGCCAAGTGAGCAGCCTCACCGTGGCACACGCATTCTTGCCTGTGTTGGTTTTCCCGGGTTCCCCGGGTAATCGGGTCTCACCGGCGGGCGAGCAACGCCGGCGGTCCTGGTGGGACAGGCGGTTTCGCCTGTCAACGAGCGAAGCTCGCCGCGTCCCGCTAGAGCGGCACCCAAAAGCAACACGGGCAAGAATGCCTGTGCCACGAATGTCCTAAGCGTTCACGGTCCGCGCCGGCGCCACGTCGTTTCCGCAGTGTGGGCAGTACTTATCCATCTCCCCGACTTC
>PMTT01000890.1 GCA_003167275.1 Bryobacterales bacterium
CTACGCGCCAACAGGAGTGGCGAAGCGCCAGGCGTCCCGTCGAGTCGGGACGCTGCAAGCACGAGTGCTCGCGCCACGAGGCTAGGGCAACAGATTAAGCGAGAACGGCAAAACCAACACAGGCAAGAATGCCCGTGCTACTTGATCCCCTCCGCCACAAACAACTCCGAGCGCAGATACGTGAAGTTGTACGCGTACGCCTTCCCATCCGCCGTGATCCGCAGCCCGCCAACTTCATCCACCGGCACCATCGGCCTGATCTCCTTCCACGGCGTCCGCTTGCCGCTCTCGATGTCCACGATCGAAACGGGGATCGTCCGATTCTGATCCCGGTGAGTCGTGACATAGACGGACCGCCCGTCATGCCAGGCGACCACGCTGTCATGCGGAGTCAGTCCCGCGACAGCCTTGGTCCCCCCTCCATCGATCGAGTACACATGCCGCTCTCCATCCGGCCCGGTGGCCAGAAACTGGTGGCCGTCGGGCGACACCAGCGGGAACTCATCCAGGTCCGGCATGCCGTCCGGCGATACCGGGCGCCGCGTGTCGGCGGCGGCGTCCCAGGCATCAAACCGAATGCCCTTCCCCGGCGACTTCTCCACAGTCAGATAGTTCCTGTTCCCGGGCAGCCAACCGACGACCATCCGGGCCTTGACCGCTTCCCCTGGACCGGTCGGCATCAGCTCGAACATACGGTTGCCTGTGTCCCGCGACGAAAAGCCCGCCACAAGTTTCCCGTCGGGTGACAACCCGAACGCCACGCCATCGCCCAGGCGGACCGGCGCGGCGCCATTCGTGCGGCGCATGTAGATGCTGCCCTTGGGACCGCCACTCTCGCCCAGCACCTCCGCCACAATGGTGCTGCCATCGGCGGAAAGGCCCCGNNCCCTTTCGTCCGTTTTCCGTGCTCAGCAGCAATCGCCCATCGGCCGCGATCTCGAACAGGGTCACACGGCCGGGGAAACGCGCCACTACGCGATGCACGCCGTTCAGACCGATGGCGTAGATGGTGTTCAGGTCGCTCGGGTCATAAGAACGGAACCAGATCTCCCGGCCGTCGGGAGACCAACAGAGCGGCGCGATTTCCAGGTCCGAAGTCTGGCCCGAAATGGCGCCAAGATTCTGCACCTTTCCAGCGCGGTCCACCACGTACAAGCCGACTCGCGTTCCCATGGTGTACTGCGTGTAGGCGACTCTCTGACCATCTGGAGAGATGCGCATGGCGAACGGAGCAAATGCAAACTCGCCTTGCACTTTGCCCACCGGGTATTCCAGGCGATATTTGCTGTCCACCTGGCGGACAACCGCCAAGTCCATGGCGTCGGGAGACCAATCGGCCAAGCGGACATTTTCCAGCAGTTGGCGAGGCTGCCCGCCAGTGATGGAGGTGCGCGCCAGCGTACCAAATCCATCGTGCGAGAACGGTCCCTGCAGGAAGGCCAGGTCGCCCTTGGAGGAGACGGCCAGCAACTGGCTGTTCGCCAGGTCGAGATCGCGGGACTCGGGGCTGCCGGGATGGGCTTGGTAGATGCGGCTGGGGCTGGCATCCCAGTCGGCGCTATAGACCACGTCCTGCCAGTCGGGACTGAATCGGGCGTTGGAAACGCTGCCCTCGCGAAAGGTGACGCGGTGGAACCGGGGCACGGTAGTAGTCGTCAAGCGGGCGCGCAAGACAAACCCAGCGGCGAAGACCAGGGCCAACAGCAGCACCGCGGCGGCCGGGACCAGTCCCTTCGGGCGCCTGCGGACCGGAGGCATTACCAGGACTTGGGAGCCCGATTGCGATGGGGAGACGCTGGAGATGGCTCGCAACGCAAATGCCATGTCGGCGGCGGACTGAAACCGCAGCGCCGGATCCTTTTCGAGACACCGGCGCACGATCGCCTCCAGCGCCGGAGGAACCGCGCTGCCTGTCCCGGAGATCTCGGCCGGCTCCTCCTTGAGGACCGCGCTGATCACGTCCGCGCCGGTCTTCCCGGTGAACGCGTGCCTGCCCGTGGCCATCTCATACAGCACGCATCCGAAGCTGAAAATGTCCGAGCGGGCGTCGACCGGCTCGGCGCGAACCTGTTCGGGCGACATGTAGCCAACGGTACCCAGGATCATCCCAGGCTGCGACAACATGAGGGTCGCGGTATCGTCGCCGCCGCCCTTAGGAGGGGTCTGTTTCGCGAGGCCGAAATCAAGCACCTTGACCCGCCCGCTCGAGCCGCTGCCGGTCCCCGTCACCATGATGTTTTCGGGCTTCAGATCGCGGTGAACGATGCCGAGCGCATGCGCCGCGGCCAGGGCTTCGGCCGTCTGGACCGCCACATCGACCAGCTTGCGAGACGGCAGCGGGCCGCGGTCGATGACCCTGCGGAGGGATTCTCCTTCGACCAACTCGGAGACGATATAGGCTCGGCCGTCGCTCTGCCCGATGTCGTAGACCGCCACGATGTTGGGATGATTGAGCGCCGCCAGGGCGCGAGCTTCCTGTTCGAAGCGCTGGCGGCGCGAGGGATCGCTAGCCATGTCGGCAGGGAGCACCTTGAGGGCCACGGTGCGGTTCAGGCGCGCATCGCGGGCGCGCCAGACTTCCCCCATCCCGCCTTCACCCAGTTTGTCGAGAACCTCGTAATTGCCTAGTTTTCGGCCTGTCATGGTTTCCCCTGTTTGGATTGCGGGCGGCGCGGCCGCACAGTTTTTTCATTATCGCTCTTATGGCAATACGAACGCCTCATCGACAGAAGGATTTGCCCGGGCATGGCGAGATGTCTTGGAGTTTAGATAATGCCTTGTCGACTTCGTATCGAAGTTGGTTTCACCTGCGTCAGCAAATTGTCGGCAATTCAGTCCGTCACGATAATTGAGCAGACCGGGAAAACGGCATACCGCATTCCGGCGCTGACATCTGCTTCTGTCCTCTCACGATACCGATCAACCAAGTCGGCTTCCAGTGAGGACACCCGCGCCGCCAGCTCCGTGTCTAACTCAATCTTCGCTCTGACGCTTGCGGCGAAAATGCTACGTGCCAACTGGCCGAGGCTTTCCCCAACGATTTCAAGCGGAGGGCCAATCTTTGGTACAAGCCAAAGATGAAGCTCGTTTTTGTGTTCGACCCATCCTAAACCCACATCGCGGCGTATCGCCATCCGTGCAACCCCAACGACAGCGATCGTCCCAGCAGGTATCCAGGACGGTTTCGGTGTGGCCTCTGACCATCGAAGATGAGCGACGCCGGTCGGCTCTTCAGTAAATGCGGCTGTCCTCAGTGCGGCTGCGATGAGTGGCACGTTCAAACCAGCGGGCCGTACAGTGATGCCATTAGGACCTACAATCGGCCTTCCCCCAACATCGGCGCAACAGACCAAGGTTCCGTCGGGTAATTCCAGTACCGGAACCTCCTCTAGAACAGATTCGATCTGCTTTTTATCGCGACGTTCAAATCTGAGGGCAGAAAAACCAGCCACGGATCTTCCCTTGACGTGCTGCTTTACGAACCTTTCCAGGTCGTCCCATGTCGCCTGTCCTGGGTCCGGCGCCCGCAATGTATGCTCAGCGTGGAATTGGTTGTGAAAACTTCGCCAGTTCGAATACCCAGTCTCAACCAAGACAGCGATCCGATCACAATCATCTTGACTGAGCGGCCCGACAGCCCCCTGGGCCATGATCTCCTGCAGCTCTGTTGGCGGAATAAGGCTCATCACCCGGGCAAAGAGTTCTTCAAAGCGGTCCTGATCCTTTGTTAACGAGCGCGCGATATTTCGCAACTTCTCGTATGCCACAGCGTAAGCACGCTCTTCACGCGTGCGTTCGAGGACGACCGTGTCAACCATGATCGTCAACCCGGACCCAAAACGGTGAACTCTCCCGACCCTCTGTTCCATCTCCATCGGATTCCACGGAACATCAACGTGAACTACCCTGTGAGCGCATTGAAGGTTGATTCCTTCCGAGCCCGCTCTTGAGGAAACCATAAACTGCGCGTCACCATCCCAGAATCGCTTTACCTGCTGCTCGCGCTCAGTGTCCGTTTGGCCGCCGATGATGAGGGCGGGCTTCTTACCAGTCTTACGCGACAAAAAGTTCGCCAATGCAGTAACGGTTTCAATTGGCTGTGCGAAGAGCACCACCTGATCGCTGCCCGCGCCCGCGAGCACGTTGGTCCAAATGAATTCCCACTTCGAATTCGCAACCTGCGCAAGCAACTTAACCCCTTGCCTCAGCAGAGCAGATAGTTGCGCCGGATCTGCCGACCACTGGCTGTCCTCATCAGCGTCTTCGATGTCATCGACATCTTGGGCCTGAGTCTGTCGTGCTACTTCCTTGGATATACGTGCGAACAGTTCCGCCTGTGGTTCATCAGCAGGTCCGAGGCGGTAGGGACGTATCGCTCCGATTCCCAGATGTAACTCTGCATAGCTCAAATCCCACCCAAGCCTTACACCCTGGCGGACAAGATATCCCAAGCCCGCTTGGACACTCGATGCCGCCCATTGCAACGCTTGGGCGCATCGCCACCCGGCAGCGCGCCGCTTCGCGCTCCTAGACGTACCGCCAGACACACGTTCGTCAGGAACATAGAAGTGGTGGATTTCCTCCAACCAGCTCTCGTAGTCTGCGGTAAGCGGGATAATCTTTGGCTTCGCAACTTCCCGCAGCGGAAAGAGAGGCTCTCCATGCCATCCGAGGACATCTTCCTTGGTTCGATAGATGACTCTGCCCGCCAGTGCGGATTCCGATTCACCAGGCGCCGTGAGCAATCGAAGAAGGTTCTTGAAACGATCCGGGTTTCCCTGATGAGGTGTACCGCTCATCAGCAGCACGCGAGCGTCTGGCCGTTTTTCGAGCAACTTTTGAACCAATGCATATTGCCGAACGGGCTTGCTAGCATCGAGACCGTAGCTCGATAGGTGGTGACACTCGTCGACAACTAGTAGATCCCAGGTAGGAGCGCCCACTACACGTGCCGCGTTTGTTTCGTAGGCTGCCTTATGGATGCTCGCGATAATCCGCTCGTCTTGAAGATTCGCGTCGGAATCATCGCCGGAACTCCACTTCCTGAATTGCAGCCCCAGGCGTGCGAACTCTTTGTGCACATTGCTCACTAACCTAGCGGGAGCAAGGTAGAGGACGCGTAAGGCAGGCCTCTTCTCAAGAAGCTCCGCGATGATTAGCCCCGCTTCCACTGTCTTGCCCAAACCAACTTCATCTGCAATCAGCACTCGATTCAAAGAGGGAGAATCGAGGATGTGGCGTACCAGGCTAGCTTGGTGCGCGAGTGTCTGAACCTCACGTGACTCTAGGCGGCGCTGCGGGTCCTCACACACTAGGAACCACGCCCATAGCTTTGCAACCGTGCGCCTGCTGTGTGCCGGCCAGTTGTCACGATCCGAAAGCTTCATTCCCAACAACCCAGCCGGCGTGACGACTGGATGCAATCGCCTTCCGTCGATGCCTACCTCCACAGGAGGCGGAATAGGGTCGATCGCCGAGAAAAACCGTCGCGGCGGTGCGACAATGTCATACTCAATAAATCCCAACTCATCCTGCTGTCTTAGAACTGAATAGGTGTATGGTCGGGGACGTTGCTGGAAGAGGCAGGGCAAATCACGACTCTTGCGATTTCCACTTGACCGCTCGTGCTGGACCGCAAGCGGTCTCTCCCCCCCAGGCAAATGGACACCGGCCGCTTTAATCCACTCGTCCATTGACTCGGGGCTCTCGATCCTGAGTCGTGCGATACACGCATCGAATGCCTCCAGTATGAGGTCTTGCTGGTGTGCTTCCTTCGCAAGCGAAAAACGATAGAACGGGTCTAGGCCGGCCAGATCTGCCGATCGGAGCCAGTTTGCAAAAAACGCTGCTTCTTGGCCCAGCAGGTATATCAAGACGGATTGTTCGCCAAGGGCGAATAGCCCGTGCTTGCGGCCATCAAAATATGACAGCATGCTGGTGGTCTCGGGGGAATGCCTAGCGTAGTCTGATTCACTCGAAACAGGCACAACCTCCGGACCCGTTCCTGAGTTATATAGGACAGCCAACTGTTGCCTGATTGTGCCTACTGGCACTACTACAGACGGGTATTCACCGAGCGGACAGTCGTGACCAACCAAAACAAACTTGGCAGCATCATCAGTCATAAAGGGAAATCCGCGTAACGCTTGATTACGCACTCGTGAGCATGATCCTCGAGGCGTGCCGCGATCTGCGAAGGATTGAAATTCTTGGTAAAGCCATACGTGTAAAATGGCGGAACATTGGGGGCCGTCCAACGATGCAATTCCTTTAGAACTGTTGAGGTCCTATACTCTGGTATTCCGATCCATAATAGGTGCTGGCCGAGCGCTATCGCACTTTCCGAAATCGCCTCTATCGTTCGTTGCCGATGATCAACATTGAGCGCCGATAGATCCGCGCTGAGAAAATCGTGAAGGAGAGGAAACGGGTGGTCCTTGAGTTTTCCGCTCTTAGCGGCCGTGCCACCTAAGTACTTGGCATTCGTCTCGAAGAGGTGATAGACGAGGCGCCGCGCATCTTGAAGGGCATCAGTCGTTGTGACGCTGAATCGAGAAACAAAGGGAGCTAGTTTGCTCGACCACTCCGGTCCGAATCGGTCGCCAGCGGCTGCTCCTGAGTCGAACGGAAACAGCCTGGAGATAACGTTCATCACACTGGGTGAAAAGACCAGAGCGACGGGGAGTTCCGTAGTCTTTTCCGTGGGCATTGAGGACGTTCGGTAAAAGACCCCTCCGTAAGAGAAATACAGCAAATTCTGCGCGAGGACCTTGCAAGGCCGGGGCTCCAGTCGGCCAGCCTTCAGAATTGCCTGAAGCCATCGTCGGGCGGTCAAATGCGCCAGTGGAAGCCCCATCGGTAATTCTGGTGGCGTATATTCCGTCGAGAGGGCTAGTTCAAGTTCAGTCTTCATGCCAGCACTTTTGAAAACCGACATTATCCTGACACCCGCTGCCCTGAAAACTCAAGTTGCCCCGTTGACGACGCCAGAACGGATTCCAAGCTGTCAAGTACCTGCTTGCGACGTTGTGCCATGCTCCGGCGCTCTGCCTCTTCATGGCTCGTCAGAATTGCATCTTCGGCAGCTTTAAGTGGGTCAGAATTCTTTTTCAGTTGTTCCCGAATTTCAAGCTGTACATCTTCATAGTTTTCATTCAACACCTTGAGGGCTGGAGTCTTCGCAACTGCCACAACCATTGGAAGGAGTTCGTCAAAAAGCTTCAAGATGCGGTCTTTTACGCCTCTGCCTACGTCTTCACCCTGGTCGACAAACCTTTGGCAACGGCGTTGGATGGGAGAGGAGATGGTCTTGAGAAGTTGATCGCGCACGCGCTGACGAAGTTCGTCTGTCGCATCCTTTCCTACGCTTGCCAGGGTCTTGGCGTCAGCTTTGATCTGATCTCGCAATGCTTCGAGAACCCGCTTTTGGCTCCTAGCGCCCTGTTGCTCCGCCCAAGCCACAATTTCCTCGATCAGAGCAACGTAATCTTCACCTAACTCTTTTGTACGCTGTCGGACGATCTTGATAACCTGTTGTCCCCAGATCGGTGCAATTTGACCGTCGTACATTAAGGAGTAATCGCGTGGCAGGTCGATGTGATGAGCACCGTTGAAGGTCCCACCCTTTCGGACGGATGCGCGCAGCGTATTCCAGTGCATGTCCTTGAATGCCCGAGATTTGTGTCGCATTTCTTCAAGGGCACTCGCGCTTGCTTGGTCGACTAGAGCTTCTATTTTCTCCGGAACACTTTTCTTAAGAAACTCCCTAAACGCCCCCTTTCGGGCACAAAACTCTTCGCGGCGGGTTGGGATGAATTCTTGAAGCTCCCTCCGAATACGTTCAGTTTCGACAGTTCGCGCCTCGGGATCTTGCCACTGTGCTTCGATTGTTCGAAGTGTCGTAAGCACCTGTTCTCTAAAGAGGTTCGAAGCGTCGTCCAGACGCTGCGTCATGGCGGTTCTTCGAGCCTGGACAATTCGAGTCAAAGCAGCCTGCATCTCCGGTACGCCGCTCTCTTCTGGTCGGCTTATGAACGGCCTCTCTTCGTCATCCTGGATGTTAACGCGAACAAATTCGGGGGCTGAAAGCGGAAAGATCCCGAGATTCGCCAGAATACGTTGCATTGCCGCTAAGCTGGCATCCCTCGTCGCCCCTTGTAGGTCGGTTATGAGCCGTTTCAACTCTGCTTCTAGTTGCGTGGCGATAATCTCAGGTGTCTTGCCTCGAATCGCCGCGAAGTGCTCACGTCGGCTGCGGAACTGCTGCGGGCTGGCTTGTTTCTCGTCACGGTACTCAGCGGTGGCGACATTGTCGAGCATTGTCACGGCTATGATCAGCTCTACAGGATCTGCATCGGGATCATCCGTGCTGTGAAGCAAGCGATTCAGGAAGCCGCTTGTCCTCAGCAATTCCGCTGACGCTGCGTCAATACCAGATTTGTGAACCACCAAGCATACTGCCTGGGCTCTCTCACGAACCCACTTTTCTGTTACGACGCGATAAGCGTCGCTGCTGATCCCGACTCCCGGCAGGTCCACAAGCCGTAATCCGCTGGCAAGCACAGGAGAGGGCCAGCCGAGTTCTAGCTGTCGAATAAACGGCGAGAGGAAGCCGGCGGCATGAATCCGGAGTTCCTTTGTAAAGTCGCCGTTGTTCGATCCCTCATTAACGGTGTGAGGGATGCTCTTCGAGGCGAGATGTAATGCCCGCTTGATTCGCTCGATTCGTAACGTGTCCTCCGGGTTTGGTGTTGTGTTCCACTGGGGTGGTTTTCCGCCGGCGAGTCGGAGGCAATCTACAAGGTACTCGAGGTCCACGCTTGTATTCTGGTCGCCGGTTATGATCAATCGACCCTGGCGCTCCAAGTGATCCGCGACCTGCTGATCTTCGATGGTCTGTTGATCGTAGTCGGCCTCAAGTTCTTGCTTGAGGTCACTGGCGTCGCCTTGTTGATTCTGGCGAAGCAGTTTCTGCTCAAGAGCAAAAACGAGTTGCCAGAATTGCTGCATTCGGTGGTACTCCACGGTGAACTTCCGCTTTTCTGAGTACCTGACCTCCAATGCTTGAGCGGTGAGTGGACCAACCCCGCCCGTTGGCAAGATGACTTCCGAACCGCCCACGAGTGCATTGATAAGGGTGCTCTTACCGACACCGGATTGGCCCAAAAAGCAGGCTGCGATCTCGGTGCCCGCGAGTGTAGCGATATGTTCGAGACGCGAGGCTTGCGAATCGAAGTTGGAAAGCCGATCAGTTGAAAGCTGACCGATTACATTCCGGGCATCCTTCTTGTACCACTCGATCAGAGCCGCAACCTCTCGTAGAGTTTCTTGCATGGGCGTTAACTTGGACCCTCTTCTCGCGGCCACTAGTATAACACCATTGTATTGTCTGTTACAGATCCACGCTGACGCCCTGGCGCCTGATCGAGCCCAGATGTCAGAACCACCGTGTATCTGGCATCAAGTTAAACTGTGGCTACCAATTATGACCAATCGCCGCGTGTTTTTCCAATCCGTCGCCGGGCTTGGGATGGCGGCCGCAGCGCCGCAGGGATCCACGGAGACCGAGCGCCAGTATTGGGTCCGGACCCTCACGAAGCTGGCCGGTCCCGTGCTCCGCAACCTCGCCACGGGGACGCTGAAGCGCAACATGCCGGTGGAGTGCGTCACCGGGAATCCCACGGACCGCCGCAAGTACACGCATCTGGAGGCCCTCGGCCGGCTGGCGGCAGGCATCGCACCCTGGCTCGAAGCCGTGCTCGAACCGGGCCCCGAGCGCGACCTGCAGCAACAATACGCCGCCTTGGCGCGCGAGTCCATCGGCTCGGCCACCGACGCAGCCTCGCCCGACTTCCTCAACTTCCACGAAGGCGCCCAGCCGCTGGTGGATTCGGGCTTCCTCGCGCAGGCTGTCTTGCGCGCTCCCAACGAACTGTGGAAGAAGCTGGATTCCAGGGTCCAACGAAATCTGGCGGCAGCTCTGCTCTCGTCGCGGGTCATCACACCCGGCTTCAGCAACTGGCTCCTCTTCGCCGCGACTGTAGAAGCTGCCCTCGCCGCGATGGGCGAGCGATGGGACGGCATGCGGATCGACTATGCCATCCGCGAGCATCAACAGTGGTACCTCGGCGATGGTGTCTATGGCGATGGCCCGCACTTCCACTGGGATTACTACAATGCCTTCGTGATCCAGCCCATGCTGGTGGACGTGTTACGGAACATCGGAGCGCACAGCCGCAACTGGGAGGGCCTCTTGCCCGACACGATGGCCCGCGCGAAGCGCTATGCTGCCATCCAGGAGCGTCTGATCTCTCCCGAGGGGACATTTCCTGCCGTCGGCCGTTCCATCACGTACCGCTGTGGCGCGTTCCAGGTGCTGTCGCAAATGGCGCTGCTCGGCGAACTGCCGCCATCCCTCGCAGGCGGTCGCGTCCGAAACGCGCTGACCGCTGTGATCCGCCGGACGCTGGAAGCTCCCGGAACGTTCGACGCGGATGGCTGGCTGACAGTCGGTTTCTGCGGCCACCAGCCGCACCTGGGAGAGAGTTACATTTCGACCGGAAGCCTGTACCTGAGCGCGGCAGTTCTGTTGCCTCTGGGACTGCGTCCGACCGACGCATTTTGGACCGCGCCACCCGAGGACTGGACCGCCCGCCGCCTCTGCCGCGGCGAGGACGGAGCCGCCGACCACACAATTTGACGTGGCACGGCATTCTTGCCTGTGTTGGTTTTTCTTGCCCCGAGAAGAAACACAGGCAAGAATTCCTGTGCCACGAACTACCCGGCCAATTCCTTCAACTTCCGGCCGCAGATCATGCTGGCCTCGTGCTTATCTCCGTGCGGGCCCATCCAGTGAGTTTCCAGACTGATCCACCCGCTGTAGCCATCTTCCGCCAAAGCCTGCACCTGCCCGGGCCAATCGATCAAGCCATCGCCCAACGGGCCCCACACGAGCTTCTCGTCCTCCCGCAGGCAATCCTTCGCATGCACATGCGCGATCCGGCTCAGGGACAGCTTGCGGTAGCCATCCGGAAACGGGTTCTCGCCCGAGACCAGCGCATTGGCCGGGTCCCAGACCATTTTCAGGTAGGGATGGTCCAGAGCCGCAAGCAGGTGTGCCGTCTCCGCGGCCGTCGCGATGTTGCAGGCATGTTCGTTTTCGATCGCGATGGTCAAGCCGTGCCGCCCGGCCTGGTCCGCAAGCGTGCCGAGCGCCTGAACGATCCGGTCGAAGCACTCCTCCGGCCTCACCGTCCGCCAGTAGGAGAACACGCGGATGATCCGGGCGCCGGTGCGCTTCGCGATCTCGAAGGCCCGCTTCGCCAGCCGCGGCTGATCTTCGAAAGTCTGCGTGGCGGCGAACATATCCTTCTGAAACCGCGCGTCCACGTCCGGCGCATCCGGCAGGACGCACTTCAGCAGCGGGGACGCAATCGAAATAATCTCCAGCCCGTGGCTGTAGACGATCGCCATAGCGCGATCCAGCTCCTCGTCCGTGAGGCCGACAATATTCTTGCCGAATACCATGCGGAGCTCCGCGCCGGTCATGCCGACCTCCGACATGG
Organism: Bryobacterales bacterium; assembly: GCA_003167275.1. GTDB lineage: Bacteria > Acidobacteriota > Terriglobia > Bryobacterales > Bryobacteraceae > JAIQFL01. Next base: position 11,565 of record PMTT01000890.1, read on the forward strand.
AGCGCGCGGCGGTCTCCAGATCCGGCGAAAATTCGTCCGTGATGGCGGCGATCCGAAAATGTGCATTCATCGAGTCTCATTATAGATGCCCGAAGCAGTGCGAGAATAGCAAAGATGGCGCACGTTGCAAGCTCGGTTGAAAATGTACCTCACTCGCGGATTCGCGAACTGGCGGAAATCGCTATGTCGATGGATGGCGTCCTGCGGCTGTACTTCGGGGAGTCCAATCTGCCCACCCCGGATTACATCAAGCAGGCGGCTTTCCGGGCCATGCAGGACGGCTTCACCTTTTACACGGAGAATGCCGGGCTGCCCTCGCTGCGGCGCGCGATCGCCGCGAACTACCAGCGGCTCCATGCGGTGGAACTGGACCCCACGAGCGAAATCGTGGTGACCGCATCCGGCGTGCAGGCCATCAACCTGGGGATCCGCTGCACGCTCAACCCGGGCGACGAAGGAATGGTCTTGACGCCCGCCTGGCCCAACGGCTCGTCCAGCGTGATGATGGCGAATGCCACCGTCCGGCAGATTCCACACCCCTTGTGCGGGGAACGGTATCGAGTGGACTTCGACGCCCTGGAGGCGGCGGTCACCCCGCGGACACGTGTCCTTTTGTACACCTCGCCATCCAATCCGCTCGGCTGGGTCGCGACCGATGAGGAGCAGCAGGGATTGCTCGATTTCACGCGGCGACATGGGCTCTGGTTGATGGCTGATGAGGTTTACGACCGCCTGTACTACTCCGGCTCGCAACTAGGCGAACCGGTGCCATCGATTCTGCGGAAGGCCACCCGCGACGATGCCGTCATGGTGGTACATTCCTTTTCGAAGAGTTATTGCATGACCGGCTGGCGGGTGGGGTGGCTGGTCGCGCGGCGCGACCTGGCGGCGAAGGCCACTCAGTTGAACGAGTTCATCATCTCGCATGCCCCGACTTTCGCCCAGAAGGCCGGGGAAACGGCACTGGCCGAGGGCGAGGACGAGTTGCTGCGGATGCTGGAGCGGCTCAAGGAGAACCGCGACCTCTGCCTGGACGCCCTTAGCGGCGTGCCGGGGGTCACCGTACCGAAGCCCGACGGGGCATTTTACGTGTTCCCCCGCATCGACGGCTTAACCGATTCGTTCGGGTTCTGCCGGCGACTGCTGGAGGAGACCCGCGTGGGGTTGGCGCCCGGAGTGGCGTTCGGCGCGGGTGGAGAAGGCTCAATTCGCATTTGTTACGCGGCGGAGCGTTCGATTCTGGAGCCCGCCATGGAGCGACTGACGAGATTTATAAGGAGTGGATCATGGTCACGAAAGTAAGCGCCGGCTCAGTCTTGAGCCAATACCAGGGATTCAAGGAGTTTCTACTCAAGAATAACGTGCTGGCCCTGGCAGTCGCGGTGATCGTCGGTGGAGCGGTGGGCAAGGTGGTGTCCTCGCTCGCGTTGGATGTCATCATGCCGCTAGTCAGCTTCGTCCTGCCGTCCGGAGAGTGGCGCTCGGCGAAATGGGTTTTCAAGTACGGTCCGGACGGCAAGCCCTTGAATGCCCTCAACTATGGCACTTTCTTCGGGAACACGGTCGACTTTGTCATCATCGCGTTGATTGTCTACTTCATGACAAAGGCGCTGCTCAAAGAGGCGCCGGCCGCGCCGCCACCCCCTTCGAAGACCTGTCCGCGGTGCAAGGAGACCGTGGCGATAGACGCATCGCGCTGCAAGTTCTGCACTTCGGATATCTGAGCAGTTGTGGGGCATGCTTTAGCTTGCCCTGGAATTGAGTGAGATAGAAGCCGAAGCACGCCCTACCACGACTCCGTATTCTCAAGGGTGCAGCCGCTCAAGAGTGCGGCGGTCGGCCCTCCCATCAAAATACTTCCGCAGGGCGTTGACGAAGCCCTCATTGTCAGTTGTCACCTGCGCAAACAAAGTCATACACGATCGAAACTTGAGGTAATCCGGATAGCCGAAGATCTCCTCACTGGAGCGTCCCTCCACCAGATTCACAAGCCGGGTGCACTCCCTCAATCGAGGGCCGAGAATCGGGTGATTGAGATACGCCTCGGCCTCCTCTCGCGACGAAATACCAAAGGTGTTGGCCGTCTGGCTCTGACCCAGACCTTTGATCTGAGGAAACACGAACCACATCCAGTGCGACTCTTTCCGCCCCTCCCGCAACTCTGCGCAGACCTCTTCATACACCCGATCCTGGGCTTTGACGAACCGTTGTAGATCGTAAGGATCATCCATGTTAGTCACCTGCTTGCTTGGGCACGGCGAGCCTCATTGCACCTTCTCCGGAAAGGAGAACAGCGGCCGGATATCCACGGGAATATCCTGGGTCGCCCCGAGCGCGCCCTGTAACTCGGCGGAGACACTCCCGTACTTCGTAAACCAGGCCTCGGTGCGCGCGCGGTCGCCGGTGGCCTCCATCTGTAGCAACTCCCGGGCCAGCGCCGCGATCGCCGCGGGCATCCGCGAGTAGTCGATCCTGTACCGGCCGCCGGCCGCCGAAACCGCGCGACTCTCCAGCAGATAGTTGAACTCCATCGTCTCCGCGCGCCCGTGCGCCTCCCCCGCCCCAAAGCGCAGCGTGCGGAAGAGGCCGGCAACGTAAGAGGCGTAGTATTCTTCGGACCGCGCCTTTGGCAGAGCGTCGTGATCCATCAGCCACGCCAGGCCGAACATCCCGACCGCGTCCGCCTTGGCCTCCTCCAGTCCCGAGTACGGCGGACCGAGCGCCTCATTGATGTCCACCTGTTTGCCATTCACCCGCGCAAAGGCCGGTCCCAGCTCATGCGCGATCTCGTGCAG
>PMTT01000947.1 GCA_003167275.1 Bryobacterales bacterium
AGGTCGGTAGCCCAATTGCCGGGGTCCATGTAGCCGACGCTTACCAGGTAGGCTGGGCCGGCGAACGCGAAGAGGCGCCGCCAGAAGGACACCTGGGAGGTCCCGACGCTGGAGTGTACCTCCGCGAGCGAACGCGACTTATTGCTCAAATGATCGGTGCCCAGCATCGACTTAACTATAGTTAAGCAGCCAGCAGATGACAAGTCAACAAACTTTTCCGTGACTGAGGGCGGAGATTTGAGCTGGGGCAAGATTCGACTGGACGCGGAGTCGCGGCGTCGCGGAGGAAGATCGCGGAGAAGAGAAGAAAAAAACAAGAGAGAGAGAACGGAAGCAGAGGGCGCGGAGCAACCAGGTCCGGCGGTCAGACGGTACGCCGTGGCTGCGGACCGTCGCCAAACCTGCGCTGTCTCGATGGGCCGAGTGGCGTGTGACGCATCTTCGGAGATGCTCGCGAATTTTGGATATCTCCATAAGTTCCTTTCTTTGTGTGGGTTGGGAGGGCTGGACGAAAGTTTGTGACGCATCTTGCGGGGTTAGGAGAGAGATGCGTCAGGCTCTCTCTGGGCCGCCCGGTCGCTGGCCCGCTCATGGTGGAGGCGTTGGTACCATCCAGCGGGAAATATGAAGGAACGAACCCAATTTTTTGTTGAATCGATTGGGGTTGTACGAAATTGGCTTTGGCTTTCAACGGAGGCTGGCCGGCGAGGTGCGCGTTCGGACCGACGGGCCGGCTGGGGTTGCAGTGTTTGGAGTTCGATCATAAAGGAAAAAGGACAGGCCGGGGGGTCCGCAGCCTGTCCTCTACGAACGCATTGTAACCTCACGGCGTCAGGATGTTGGGGCTTTTGGCTCCTTACACGTTGAAAACGCGGGGGAAATATTCTGCCTTCCGGCGTCACTCGTTTTCACCAACGGTTAATCACGTCGATTCGAAAAGCTCGACTAAGGGGTGATACCCTGGAGCCTTGTTGGTGTTTTTAAGCCATGCCGGCGAGGATGCGTCGATCGCCAAAGAGCTGGCACGTCTACTGGGCCACTCGCCAGAATTGGAGGTTTGGCTGGACGTAGAGCGGCTTCAGCCTGGCGAGCGCTGGATGGTTGAGATCGAAGGGGCGCTCCAGCAATCCAGTGCGTTTCTGATCTACGTTGGTCGAGCGGGCGTTGTGCGTTGGGTCGATCTGGAAATGCGCGTCGCACTGGATCGAGCCGCGAAGAATCCAGAATACGTCATTGTTCCGTTGCTTGGTCCAGGCTCGGGCGGCCCGGAAGCGCTGCCCCCGTTCCTGCGGCAATTCCAAGCGCTCGATTGCCCGACTGGGCAGCCGAACACAGAGCAACTCCAAACGCTGATCGCTCAGCTCACCGGAAAAGCCGCCGCTCGGGTTTCGCTGCTGCCTTCCGACATGCCACCATATCTTGGTCTGCGGTCATTCGATACCAAGCATGCGCTTTTGTTCTTCGGCCGTGATCGCGAGATTGAAGACCTGGCCCAGAAGGTTCAGGCCAACGCGTTCGTCAGCGTGGTGGGCGCATCCGGCAGCGGGAAGAGTTCGCTGGTTCGAGCGGGCTTGATACCGGCGCTCAATCGCGGGCGGCTCTCTGGCGGCGATTCTGAGTGGCGCGTCGCCATCTGCCGGCCAGGACAGGATCCGTTCCGAGAGTTAGCCGAAGCCCTTCCCGATCTCAAACCCGAATTGGCCATAGGCCACCGCCTGGCTTTTCTCGAAGGGTTAGCCGACCGTTTGAGGGCAGGCAGGGATGGGTTGCGCAACAGTATCGTCGCGTTGGACTTAAAGGGCGCGCATGTCCTGATTGTGGTAGATCAGTTCGAGGAACTCTTCACACTCACCGCCAAGGACGATGACAGAAAAGCGTTTGTCGCTCTTCTCACCGATGCGGCGGTGGTGAGTGGGAGTCTGCCAGTGCGGGTGGTTCTGACTCTGCGAGCCGACTATTACGCACGCTGCTGGGACTTTCCTCGACTGCTCGAACCGCAATTCAACGTGTTTCGGCCCGGTCGCGAACAGATGCGCGAAGCAATCGAGCATCCGATGGTTCTGGCGGGCGCCGAGGCCGAGCCGAACCTCGTTGACATGCTCCTCGACGACGCCGGGGATGAGCCCGGCAGCCTCCCACTGCTGGAGTTCGCCTTGGAGCAACTTTGGAATATGCGGATCGGTAACCGCCTCACGATCGACACTTACGTGAAGATTGGCAGGCTGAGGGGCGCTATCGCGCGCCAGGCCGAGGAATGTTTCACCCACTTGCTTCCGGCGGAGCAGCAACTCGCCCGTTCCGTGTTCTCGCGCCTGGTTCGGGTCTCGAGGGCGGGCGAAGAAGGCAGCGATACCCGGCAGACCGTCAGGCTGGACCAACTCAACCCCGGCCAGCAAACCGTAGCCGAAAAATTCCAGGGCGCCCGGTTGCTGGTGTTATCCGGCGACGAGAAGGACCGCAGGGTCGAGATGGCCCACGAGGCGCTTTTGAAGGCTTGGGAAAGACTGCGAGACTGGATCGAAGCCGATCGCAAGTTCCTCCTCTGGTTGCAGGCCATGAATCTTTTCCGTGCCGAATGGGAGCGAACGGGCCGGCCGCGATCGAATCTGCTGCCGGAAACGCAGCTCAAAGAGGCCACCGCTTATCTCAAAACCAGGAAAGCGGATTTCACCAGCGCGGAACGCGATTTTCTCATCAAGAGTCAGAGCGCGTATCGAAGGTCTAACGCGCTCGCCTATGCGCTCCTCACTCTTTTCCTGGCGGGGGGCATAACGGTTCTCGCATGGTGGGCTTTCACTCACACGGACAGTTATCAGGTGAGGGATGCCCTTCGGCACGTGGCATTGCGGCAGGCGGCAATGTCGTCGCGGTCCGAAGAAGATCCGTACCTGGAGGCGATTCAGAACTGGATTTGCGTATTAGTGAAAAGCGGAAGGGCACCCGTATACGAAAAGGAGATCGATTCCAGTTTGCAGGATTGCGGGCGCATAACCTTTGAGAACGCATCCAGCGGCCGGTTCTCATTTCCGCCACAGCCGGTGCAGCGACCCGGTGACGATCTTGCTTGTTGGTCCCACCTGATCTTAGCCCCGCCCGAGAAGGAGGCTCTCATAAAGCTGGCCATTGACCGGGACATCGAACTTTACAGGCATCCTTCCTACGCCGCTTCGCGCGATAAGATCATATCTGCTGAAAGTTTGCTCGGTTTGGGGGCCCTGAAAACTGCCAGTGCGCGTGCATCGGTACTCATGGATGAACTCCATCAGCTTGACTCCGACCAGCAGTCGCAACTGGCTGGACTGCTGGCAGCGCGGCTAGGACCTGCTCTAAGCTCGGAGCAGCAGCACGATCTTCTCGCCCTGGCAAAGACCCAATCCTATTACCAGGGGATCGTATCGTCGTCGATGGAGGAGGCGACCCTGTTTGCGAAGAGTCCGGGTGAGTTGCAAGAGAAACTGGAAGAAATTCGAAATGCCCACCGCTACAATTCTGAAGAGTATCACCTCGCAGGCCTGCTGCTGAGCAGATTGATTCGTCTGGGGCAAATCATGGCTGCATCCGATATCCTCCAGCGATTCATCAACTCGAGGGAACTCGCACTCAACCCGGAGTACACCTGGCGTCTCGCCGCGCCGGTGGCCGCCGCGTTGGCTGAAACGGGCCATCTGGATCAAGCCCTCAGTTTGAACGCGGTAGCTTTAACTGCCGCGGACCATATTTATGTGGAAGACCGGAAGTCGCGGGCGTTCGCGGACGTCGCCATAAACCTCGCGCGGTGTCATCGGTTGGTGGACGCCAACGCTGTCGCGAGCCGCTGCACCAGAAGCCTCGATCAACTGCGTGCTTATACTGCGATAGTCGCGGCTGGAGACGGGTTACCTGTGCCTAATCCCGAATTGTGGCGGCTCGATCCTTCGCGGAACTTCAATCCGACGTGTTGCGGGAAATAATCACGAGTGCCGACCACGTCGAAAGGATAGCCGATATGTCTCGCCCACCACTTGCGGGCATTTTCGCGTCGATCCGTTCGAACTGGACGTCGAGGATCAGGTTGCCTTTCAAATCGAACTGATCCTGGCCAGGGCGCGCAAAAGAGTATCGGAACGATGTGATTGGGTCCAACCGGGCGGCCCTTCTGGCGGGCCACCAGGCAGCTGCGGCGCCGACGCCCAGCACCATCGCTACCACCGTAGCAGCGTCACTCCGCCGATGCCATGCACCCCGAACAGGAGGCTTTCCACCGGGCGTGCCGGTCCGACGGCTGCGCCCAGACCCAGTACCCCACACCGCCCGCTACCAGTGCCATCGTGCCACCCCGGGTAGTGCCCGTTCTTGATCTTGATCCTGCGTAGGCGCGTCCGAATCGCAAGATTGCCACCAAACAGGAGAAGCGGCGCGGCTGTTCTAATGAAGGCTGCTTCGGCGATGGATTTTGTCGTGATGAACGTTACACAAGGTGACAAGATTGTCGACCGTGTTTTCACCGCGATCCTTGTGATGCTGTCTGTGGTGCAGTTCCAGCATTTTGCGCGGATCGTCACGGGACAACATTGATCGGTTCCAGCCACACTCAACGCATTTGAAGCCGTCACGTTGCAGAACCGCCACCCGCACTGGATCCGGTATCGCGCGGTCGTGTTCGTAGGCCTGGCGGTCTTCTTCAAGGACGTAGACGCCAACTGCTAGGTCTTCGCGTCCGCTGTTCTTGGTAACGATGGGCCATCCATGTTCCGTCCGCAGTTCGCGAACGCGGCGAGCCCACTCCTTTTTGTCCTTGGCGAGGTATTTGAGCTCCTCGCCGGTGATCTCCTCCCCCACGTTTCTTCGGAAGTACTCGATGATCTTCTCCGTTACGGATACCTTCTTCCGTCTGACCTCGTTCAAAACGTTCCAGCGGAAAGCCGCGCGCCGGTCTTCTTCGTCGCGCATCAAGACGTACTGGTCCGGTTTGATCTTGTAGGGATGAACGCCAAGTGCGGCTTCGATACTGACCATTTCCTGCGCGTTCTCGACAGCCTCCGCGTCTTCGGCAATGTCGTGGAATGTCACCCCGGAGTAGATCAACCAACCGAATTGAACTCGCAGTTCCCTGACGCGGCGCGCCCACTCTGCAATACCCGAAACGACCATCAATTCGTCACCGTCAATGACCCTCCGCGGATACCGCCTGAAATAGGCGATTATTCGATCACGGGCGGAAGCAGCCTCGGCCTTCGGAATTAACGAACAGCCGAGATCCCGCAGTTTATGAAAGGCCGGGACCAAGGCAATGACTTTGGCGCGAAGGTTGGACCTCTTGAGCTCTGCGGCGAAGTTCGTCAGGAGATCGACGAGCGCTGCTCTGATCGATTCCGGCTCGTCGTTAGGTCGCGACCGCCGCGCCAAGGTTGGCCTCCATTGGGATCGTATCCGTCGCATCGCGGCAGAACGCTATCGGGGTGACCGTCGTTTCCTTTGTGGCAAGACAGTTAAGCAATTGCTCTCCGATAAGCTGAGTATAGGCCGGTGGGATCGCCTCGTTCAATTCGTTCTTGGTCATCCAATCGATCCCCATGGCCGAACGAGCCGCGGCGACACTGCAGTTGCCACCTCCATTCACCGAGACAAAGTCGCTCATTTCGTCGGTCTTGCCGTATTGGCCTTTTCGTTTATCGAAGGTGTGACAGATCGGGTGTCGTCCATGAGGGGGCGTCAGAATTGGGAAATTCGCCTCGAACAGACGATGGCGAAGCACGCGCAGACTCTTAAACATCGTCCCACAGAGGACGACGGGGTCGAGCAACGGGGCGCCATCAACATTCTCGATGATGTACGGAAGGCCGGACCGGATGAGCATCTCGCGAACAGGCTCGATGAGGCGAGGCCATGCGTCAGCGTTCCTGTTCCGCTTAGCAAGATCAGAATATGATTGACATGGCGGCGATGCGTGAACGGCATCGAAAGACGCGATGAATTCCGGATCGAGAGTCAGTGCATCGGCCTGCACGAACTCAAACGGATAGTGGGGCTGCGGCTTGAGGTCCACGCCGACGATTTCGAACCCAGCCTTGCTGTAGCCGAAAGCCGCGCCGCCGGCGCAGCAGAAGAGATCGAGCAATTTCGGCTTTCTCGGCGACCCGTTTCCGTTGGTCCGATCGGAAGCAAGGGCCTTATCCAGTCGTGTCAATTTCATGTAGACAACTCAGCTCCTCGTAGTCGATGGAACAGCAATTCTTGCGTTTGCCTGGTCGTTGGCTGCGACGCGCCGAGCCTCGTGGCGCAGCGGCAAATGGAGTTGCTCAGTCCTGTAACGGTCGATGAACTCCAACACCGCCTGCCGCCCGATCCAGGCGAGCGAAACATCGTATTTGCGAGCCATCGCTGCAAGCTCGCTAAACTCGGTATCCGTCAGGTTCGCTGCGATCCTATGTTTCGTGGTCGGCATACGCCTTGCTGCGTCACTCCGGAACAAAGTGTAACACTTTATTCCACAGTGTTCAATGGCTCGCAGGGGGCTGGATCGCGACCTCAGATGAGACGAGCGTTCCGACCATTCCGTACTCATGCAGTAGCGGCCCCGCCTCGCTCAAGGAAATTGCTCAGCGTTTTCAGAAGCTTGGCTTCGTCTTTCGTCTTGCACTGCCAGACGATCAGGACTCTCCAACCTTCTTTACGAAGTTCCTTTTGCACGCGGCGGTCGCGCTCCCGGTTGTTGGAGATCTTCTGTTGCCAGAACTCGGAATTAGTTGTAGGGAGACCGCCGCGTCGGCACCCGTGCCCGTGCCAAAAGCACCCATTAACAAAGATGACGGCTCGCCGTGATGGAAGAACGATATCGGGGGTCCCCGGCAGATCTCGACGGTGCAGCCTGAAGCGGTAGCCCAGGCGGTGGAGGATTGACCGTATCAGGACTTCCGGCGCGGTATCCCTCCCGAGGACAGCCCGCATATTTGCGCTGCGTTGCTCCATTGTGTGATTGTCGGCCATAGAGATCCACCCAGAATGGCCGACCGTCAACCGTGTCAGCAGGCACAGCGCGCCTACTGAAGATCGAACGAACCAGCCAAACCCTGTCCTCCAATCCCTGATTGTTGCACTTATCACGCCGGTCGTAACTCCGTGACCGCACCGCCGCCAACTCGGTGCAGCGCAACGACGCAGCGATTGTGGCGCGGAGTCATGCGGCCGCACCGTCCTGCACGACGCTTGAAATGGGGATCTCAGGGTCGTCACCTGGCCTAAAGAGTCATATCGGCCCACATCCCGATTGTCTTTATCTCGGCAGGCAAGCGCCCCTCGGCCTCCCCTTCCTTGGCTCGCGCAGACTCTCAGCCAGGACCGGTTGAAAAACCCCGCAGGATGAATCCTGCCCCACTGTTTGCTCAGGTCATCCCCGCCCCGGCTATTCGTATCTTAGCGATGCGATCGGGTCCACCCGGGCAGCTCGTCTGGCGGGCCACCAGGCAGCCGCGGCGCCGACGCCCAGCACCATCGCTACCACCGCAAGCAGCGTCACTCCGTCGATGCCGTGCGCCCCGAACAGCAGGCTTTCCACCAGGCGTGCCAGTCCGACAGCGGCGCACAGGCCCAGCACTACACCGCCCGCTACCGGTGCCATCGTGCCACCCAGGACCATGCGGATCACATCCCTCCGCTGCGCGCCAGCGCGATCCGCACGCCGATCTCGGCGGTGCGCCGCGACACTTCGTAAGCCGTCAGGCCGTACAGCCCCAGACAGACCAGCGCGGCTGCCGCAAGGCCGAAGAAGTCCAGGAGTTGCGCCAGCATCCGGTCTTGCGCGATCGTCCCTTCGACCAGGTGCGCCTGCGTCGTCATGCCCGAGAACCTGAGATATGGACTCTCGCCCTGCCCTTCCTTCCACAACAGATCCGCCATCTTTCCGGGATCGGCAGCCGTTCGCACTTCGGATGTTCGCTCCGCCGAACGGACCGGGATTCTGCAGATCGGGGAGGTAGACGATGCGCGGCGCGGGCTCTCGCAGGCTCCGATACCTGGCGTCGCGCACGACGCCTACCACGGTCAGCGGCTGGGGGAAGCTGTGATGCTCCACTCGGAACGTGCGGCCCACGACGTCCGTTCCGCCGAAGTAGAAGCGCGCCATCGCCTCGTTGACGATCGCGACTTTGGGTGCGCCCTCATCGTCGCGCAACGTAAAGTCCCGGCCGCGCAGCATGGCCGTTTCCATAGTGCGGAAGAAACCGGGGGATATCATCAGCAGCACGGAGTCGCGATCCTCGCCAGGGCGCGGCATGAACCCCGGTGCGCTTACCGGCTCCGTCCAGGTGCCGCCGCCAAACAGGGCTTCGCTCGAAAAGGCCTCCGACCGGACCCCCGGCACGCGTGAGAGCCGCTCCAGCGCGGTCTCGTACAGCCGCACGCGCTCCACTCCTTGTGGACTGAAAAAGGTTTGCTCGGTTCACTGAAAAAGGTTTGCTCGGTTCACTGAAAAAGGTTTGCTCGGTTCCGCGGCCTCTAAAAGACGAGGAGGGGATAAAATGCTGAGGGCCGCGGAATCGAGTAAACCGCGCAGTGAACTAGACCGCGGGACGAGGGCGTGTCTTTAATGGGCTTTGCTCGTTGCAGCGGTTACCGATGGCGATGGATGGGTGGAGGAATTGAAGATGCGGCTGGTGGTTTGGGTGGGCTGAGGGGAGCGGGGATAGGTCCGAAAATGGGAAAACAATCGCTGTAGGGGTAGCGAGGACGCTGGAGATAGGGGAAGGCGCGAGTTGGTGGCAACTGGACGAGGCAGTAGACAGCCCTGCCGGCACGGCAGGGCGGGAGTTTGCGAAGGGTGGCCGGATCGTCATGACGTGTTCCAGCGCGAGAGCAAAGGCCCGGACACGGGAAGGCGGATCAGGATGCCTTTTCCGCAACGGGGGCAGATCCGCAGATTGACACCGGTGAGTTGGCGATAGAAGTCGCGATAGTCGGTGGGGCGGGGCAACAGATCGGCGGTGGGGGTGGACAGCAGGCGGCGGCATACCTCCAGACGCGCAGCGCGGTGACAGTTGGCCAGGAAGCCATAGTAGCGAATGCGTTGAAACCCGGGTGGCAGGGCATGCAGGAGGAAACGGCGGATGAATTCGTCGGCGGCTAGAGTCATGTCCTTGCGTTGCGCATCCCGGTAGTCCTTCCATTCGAAGGTGACCTGGCCGTCCTCCAACTTCCGTAAGCGCTGATTGGAAATGGCGACGCGATGGGTATAGCGGCCGAGGTACTCGAGAACCTGTTGCGGTCCACCGAACGGGGCTTTGGCGTATACGACCCATGGACTGTGTTTCAGGGGTGCCAGGTAGCGGGCGAATGCCGCCGGATCGGACAGATCCGCGAGATCGCCGAAGAACTGCAACTTGCCGGCGGCATAAGCCTGTTCGAGAGCTTCCAGGAAGAGATGGCGGAAGCGGGCGCTGAGCACCCGCACGGGCAGCAGGAAGCGGGGACGGGCATGAATCCAGCGCTCCTGCCGCGGTGACAAACCACCACCCGGGACGACGCAGTGCAGGTGTGGATGAAAGTGTAGATTCTGTCCCCAGCTATGCAG
>PMTT01000666.1 GCA_003167275.1 Bryobacterales bacterium
AGGTCGCGAATGTCGCGGGACAGTGTCACCTGGGTGGCGGCGATCCCTAACTTCCCCAGTTCGTGAGCCAGGTCTTCCTGGGTGGAGATCTTGGCGCTGCGAATCAGCTTCAGGATCTGTCCCTGCCGGTAGGTCTTGGTCATAACGTCATCCTTTCGAGGCGCTCTTTGGCAGCGGCCAGCGCGGACGCTACGGCCTCCGGTCCGGTGCCGCCCGGCACTTCGCGAGACTGCATGCCGCGACGGGGATCGAGGAGAACTGCCATGTCGCCGGTGAGCTCGGGTGCGAACTGGCGCATCTCTTCGGGTGTCCAGTCGGCCGGCTTCTTGCCGCCGCGCACGCTTTCGAGCACGAAACGGCCCACGATCTGGTGCGCCTGGTGGAACGGCGTGCCGGCGCGGGCCAGAGCTTCGGCCAGGTCGGTGGCCACCACCCAGCTCTCCTCGGCGGCAGACGCGGGGCGCTCGGGATGGAGCTTCACGGACTCCACCACCGCGCGCGCCATTTCGAGCGAGCCGCTCAACTGGTCGCCGGCCTCGAAGAGAGGCACCTTATCCTCTTGCATATCGCGATTGTAGGTCATCGGCAGGCCCTTCATGGTCACCATGAGGGAGGTCAGGCAGCCCATCACCCGCCCGCTCTTGCCGCGGATCAGCTCCAGCGAATCGGGATTCTTCTTCTGCGGCATCAGGCTCGACCCGCTGGTGACGCCGTCGCCCAACTCCATCCAGCCAAACTCCTCGCTGGAGTAGAGGATCCAGTCCTCCGCCAGGCGGCTCAGGTGGAGCATCGTGACGCTCGCGGCGAAGAGGAAGTCGAGGGCGAAATCGCGGTCGGCGGAGACATCCATGCTGTTGGCGGTGATGCCCTCGAAGCCCAGGTCGGTCGCGATGGCCGCGCGGTCGAACGGGAATCCGCTACCGGCCAGGGCGCCGGAACCAAGGGGCAGCAGATTGGCGCGGCGGCGGGCCTCGCCGAAGCGCTCCCAATCCCGCGCCAACATTTCGAAATACGCCAGCAGGTAATGCGGCCACAGCACGGCTTGTGCGCGGCGCATGTGGGTGTAGCCGGGGATGACCGCGTAGGGGTACGCCCCGGCCAGTTTCAAGAGAGCGCCCATTAGGGCGCAGAGCAAGCCGCGCACCCGGTCGCATTCGTCGCGCAGCCAGAGGCGGGTGTCGAGCGAGACCTGCTCATTGCGGCTTCGGCCGGTGTGGATCTTGTCGGCCACGGCGCCGGCGCGCTCCTTCAGTTTGCGGATCACCAGCGTGTGGACATCTTCGTCCGTGGCGCCGGCGTAGAACGATCGGGCGGACGACTCTTCGAGGATCTGGTCGAAGGCCGTGACGATCTGGGCGCGCTCCTCGGAGGTCAGGATGCCGACACGCTCCAGGGCGCGGGCAAAGGCCTGCGAGCCGCGGATATCGGCGTCGATGAGGCGCCGGTCGAAGTCGAGCGATCCGGAGAAGCGCTCGAAGACTTCGGACGGGCCGGATTCGAAACGTCCGCCCCAGAGTTTCATGCGAGACCCTCAGAACAACGGAAGAAAGAATTAGCCACGGATGAACACAGATGAACACGGATAACAACACAAGGCATGATCATTTTGGTTCCGTTTTGCGGGCGTGGTCCGCTAATGCACGCACCTTGATGGGAAGGCCGATCAGGTTGATGAAGCCTAGAGCGTCCTTCTGGTCGTAGGCGTCGCCCATGGTGAAGCTGGCGATGTCTAGCGAGTAGAGCGAGTAGGGGGACTTGCGCGAGAGGGGTTCGATGTTGCCCTTGTAAAGGCGCAGCTTTACTTCGCCGGTGGTGGTCTCGCTGACCTTCTCGAAGAACGAGTCGAGCGCCTCGCGCAGCGGCGTGAACCACAGGCCGTTGTACACCAGCTCGGCGTACTCCAGGGCGCGCTGTTGCTTGTAGTGGAGCGTGTTCTTGTCGAGCGTGAGGGCTTCCAACTCGCGGATGGCGAACATGATCAGCGCGCCGCCGGGGGTTTCGTAACAGCCCCGCGACTTCATGCCGACGAAGCGGTTCTCCACCAGGTCGATGCGGCCGATTCCATGCTCGGCGCCGATGGCGTTGAGCGTCTCCAGGAGCTCGAAGGCCTTCATACGCTTGCCATCCACCGAGACGGGCACTCCCTTTTCGAACGCGATGGTCACCTCGCCGGGCTTGTCGGGAGCTTCGGCGGGACTCTTGGTGAGCATCCAGATCTCATCGGGCGCGCCGTTGGCCGGGTCTTCGAGTGCGCCGCCTTCGTGGGAGATGTGCCAGATGTTGCGGTCGCGGCTGTAGATTTTGGTGGTGGATGCGGAGATCGGCACCTTGCGCTGGGCGGCGTACTCGATGGCGTCTTCGCGGGATACGATCTTCCACTCGCGCCAGGGGGCGATCACGGCGAGTTGCGGCGCAAGCGCCTTGTAGGTGAGCTCGAAGCGCACCTGGTCGTTACCCTTCCCGGTGCAGCCGTGCGCCAGGGCGTCGCAACCCGTGGCCAGCGCCACCTCCACCTGCTTCTTGGCCAACAGCGGGCGGGCGATGGAGGTGCCCAGCAGGTACTTGTGCTCGTAGACGCCGCCCGAGCGGACGAGCTTCCAGAGGTATTCGGAGACGAACTCCTCGCGCATGTCCTCGATGTAGACTTCCGAGGCGCCTGTGTTGCGGGCCTTCTGTTCGAGACCGGTGAGCTCATCGCCCCCCTGGCCGATATCGCCGCACACCGCGACGACCTCGCACCCATAGTTTTCCTTCAGCCACGGAATAATGACAGAGGTATCCAGCCCGCCCGAATAGGCGAGAGCTACTTTTTTCGGTTTGCTCATAAAGTTTGTGTCACAGGCATCTCCGATTTGCGGACCGTTCTGCCTGTGTTGGTTTTACATTAGCATCATCAACAGCAGCGCCTTCTGGGCATGCAGCCGGTTCTCCGCCTGCTGGAAGACCACGGAGCGCTCGTGTTCCATGATGGAGTCGGTGGTCTCTTCGCCGCGCTTGGCGGGCAGGCAATGCATGAAGACGGCGTCAGGCCGCGCCATGGCGAAGAGTTCGTCGTTCACCTGGTAGCCGTGAAAGTCCTTCCGGCGCTGGACGGCTTCCTGTTCCTGCCCCATGCTGGCCCAAACGTCGGTGTAAACGGCGTGGGCGCCATCCAACGCGGCGGCGGTATCGTGAGTGATCAGCAGCGAGGCGCCGGAGACCGCGGAGAGTCCTTCGGCCTGCGCCACAATATCCGGATTGGGCAAGTACCCCTGCGGGCAGCCCAGGGCGAAATCCATGCCGAGGCGCAAGGCCGTCAGCATCAGCGACTGCGCCACATTGTTGCCATCCCCGATAAAGGTCAACTTGAGCCCGGCCAACCGGGCAAAGTGTTCACGGACGGTCTGGACATCGGCCAGCGCCTGACAGGGGTGATAGGCATCGCTGAGGGCGTTGATGATCGGCACAGACGACCACAGCGCGAGGTCTTCCACGGTAGTTTGGGCGAAGACGCGGGCGACGATCCCGTTGACCCAGCGATCCAGGTTGCGGGCGACGTCCTTGAGCGGCTCGCGGACGCCGATGGGGCCTTCGATGAAGATGGAATCTCCGCCCAACTGGCGGATGGCCAGTTCGAAAGTGAGCTTGGTGCGGAGCGAGGGCTTCTCGAAGAGGAGGGCGACGGACTTGCCATCGAGCAGGTGGCCGTAGTCCCGCGGCGATTGCTTGACTTCGTCGGCGAGGTCGAGGAGGTAGAGGAGCTCATCGTTCGTGAGGTCGAGGTCGCGAAGGAGATCGTTGGCGGAGGTTTTGAGGATCTGGTCCGGAGTCACGAGGCTCGCCATGAGTGTTCTTTCTGTGAATTTTTATTCACTCTTATGAATAATCACACAAGAAG
>PMTT01000354.1 GCA_003167275.1 Bryobacterales bacterium
GATGAGTCCGCCCGGTATGCCTACGTGGAAGACTTTCTGAATTGTTCCATCGCAGCTCAAATCAAAGCGCTGCGAGAGGGCCAGGAATTGAGCCAGGAGGAATTGGCAGAAATGATTGGCACCAAACAGTCGGGTGTTTCGCGGCTCGAAAACGTGAACTACACCGCGTGGAAAGTCGAAACGCTTCGGAAGGTGGCCAGGGCGCTTGGCGTGCGCCTGCGCATCAGCTTCGAAGAATTTGGAAGCCTCTCTTCGGAGATCGAGGAGTTTCGACCGGAAAAACTGGGGCGGCGGAAGTTTGAAGATGATCCAGTCTTTCAGGAACCGGGGCCGACGCCAGCGCCGGCGCCTGTTGAGACTGTTCCGCGCAGGGGCCCACTGGTCTTCAATTCACGGAACAAACGGAAAGTACGGAGTGGGGAGCGACAAGCCTCGACGCAAAGAGTCTGGACTCCGGGAAAAGGGACCGCTGACCAAACGAAAGGCTGAAGGGAATCCATCCTCACCTGATTCCTGGTTTTCCAGATCCAGGTAGCCTGCTGCAATGGCGGTGGCACTCCGCCAAAGCGTCCCGACGAGTCGGGACGCGGCAAGCACGAGTGCTTGCGCCACGAAGAGCGGGCCACCCGCATTTCAGTTGGGGGAATAGCCCATTTGAGGGGATTGTCAAGTAATGCTGCGCATCGGACAATAAGGAATATATGGAAACGCACACTGCGTGTATTCCGCCGGAAGGTGCGCTCCACATGACGGCTTGTCTAGGCTCGATTGTTGTCGTCGAGGATCCGTTCATCCAAAAATATCTGCGTAACGTGCTGGGCCGCCATGGCTATCGCGTAGTCGCATCCGATGCCGGGGCTGTGGCCGGAATGCTGCGGTCGTCAGCGCATCAGGTGGACCTGGTCATCACCAATTCACCGCGCGATTTCCTGGCCTTCGCCGGCAGCCTACCGATCCTCTACATGGCCGCGGCCCCGGACCTGGAGTTGGCCTCGCGCTTTCTCTGCTGCCAGGTCCTCAGGAAGCCGTTCCATCCCGACCAATTGCTGGCCTTGATCAAAGACCTGACCGGCTCGGTGTAACATGGGGCCGTGGGCTTCTATCTTTGGTTTGACGAGGGACTGGCATGGGCGCAGGGGACCTATGAGTATCGCCCCATGGGAACGGCTGTCATCGCCGCCTCCGATCTGTTCCGCCGCCGGGATTTCGATCCGCGCCGCAAACTGCCAGCCCCAGGGACCGCTGAGTTCGCCGGCCAGTTCGCTTCGCTCGGCCACTTGAACGCACAACTCCAGAAGCGGCGGAGTCGCGGCCGGCGCCGATGAAGGCGCCTCCAGAATCCGGCAGCGTGGCCGTCTTGGCCGAGAAGCCTTCGGTGGCGCGCGACATCGCGCGCGTGCTCGGCGCGACCAGCCAGGGCGAGGGATACCTGCACGGCAATGGCTACGTAGTCACCTGGGCAATCGGCCATCTGGCCGCGCTGGCGCAGCCTCACGAGATCAACCCAGACTGGAAGCAGTGGCGCCGCGACCGCCTCCCCATGCTGCCGAAACAGTGGCCCCTGGTGGTCTACGAGAAGACCAAGGACCAGTTCGAAGTGGTGCGGCGCATCCTCACTTCCGCCCGCGTTTCCCAGGTGGTGTGCGCCACCGACGCCGGCCGCGAAGGCGAGCTGATCTTCCGCTACATCTACGAGGCCGCGCAGTGCGCCAAACCGGTCCGGCGGCTCTGGATCTCATCCCTCACTCCGGACGCCATCCGCAAGGGATTCGACGCCCTCAAACCCGGAACCGACTACGATCCCCTGGCGGACGCCGCCCGCGGACGCAGCCGCGCCGACTGGCTGGTGGGCATGAACCTCTCGCGCGCCTATACCCTGGCCTACGGCGAGGACCTCTCGGTGGGGCGGGTGCAGACTCCTACGCTAGCGATGCTGGTGGAGCGGGAGCTCTCCATCCGCAAATTCGTGCCCGAGGATTACCGCGAAGTGCTGGCCACCTTTCACCCGGTGGGCACCGCGAAAGCAAACACCTATCAGGGCACCTGGTTTCGCGAGCGGAAGGATGCGGCGGATAAAGAGTCGCTCCAGAAGAGCATGCGACTGCCCGCCGACGGGGAAGAGGCCAAGCGCATCGCGGAGCGGGCGCGCACGGGAGAGGCGGAGATCGAGTCGATCGAATCGCAGACTCAACGCATGGCGCCGCCGCCGCTCTACGACCTGACGGAGTTGCAGCGGCACGCCAACCGGCTCTACGGCTTCAGCGCGCAGAAGACCCTCGACACGGCGCAGGCCCTGTATGAGCGACATAAGCTGATCAGCTATCCGCGAACCGACAGCCGGCACCTGTCGCAAGACGTGGCGAAGACGCTGCCGCGCATCGTCCAAGCGATTGAGGCGCCCTACCGCGAACAGCTTGCCCCGGGAACCGGCGAGCGGCCGTTGGGCCGGCGATTCGTGGACGATGCCAAGGTCACCGACCACCATGCCATCATCCCCACGGTGACGTCGCCCGAGAGGGTCTCGCTCACGGCCGAAGAGCGCAAGATCTACGATCTGATCTGCCGGCGGCTGCTGAGCGCCTGGCACGACGACCATGTGTGGTCGGTGACGACGGTGATCACCGCGATCCGCAACGGCAGCCTGGTAGATCGCTATCACACGTCGGGCAGTGCGGTGCAACAGGTGGGGTGGAAGGTGCTGGATGTGGCGGCGCCGACCAAAGCCAAGAAAGGCAAGGCAGGGACCGAGGAACAGGGCGAGCAGGCTCTGCCGCCGGGGCTGGCTAAGGGGCAAAAGCAGGACGTGGTGGATGTGGAGATCCTGGAGAAGAAGACCCGGCCGCCCAAGCGTTTCACGGAAGGCACGCTGCTCACCGCCATGGAGACGGCGGGCAAGACNNCGGGCGTCGATCATCGAAGTGCTGCTTAAGCGCGAGTACATCATACGCGCGGGCAAGAGCCTGGAGGCGACCGACAAGGGCGTCCGGCTGATCGAAGTGGTGCACCCTGAGGTGAAGAGCCCGATCATGACGGGACAGTGGGAGGCCTACCTCCATCGGATCCATCGCGGGACGGCCCAGCTTGGACCGTTTCTGAAGGGCATTGAAGATTATGTGCGCGAGGTCGTGGGGAAAGTGGGACAGGTCCCTTCCCTGCCCCGGCAGTACGGGAAAGCGGGGGGCGTGGGGCCGGTCACCGACCTGCTGCGGCAGCGGAATCCGGGGCCGGAACGCGCGAGCGGGCGGCCCGCGACAGGCGATGGGCCACGCGTTGGGCAGCCGGAACGGCCCGCGACCGGGGTCCTCAACCTGCCCCGGCAAGGAAGTCTCGATGTGGGGCAGGTCACCGACCTGCCCAGTCGAAGCAAGGCTACCAAGGCCGCAGACCGAGCTATTGTCCGTCCATCGGGCCAGGATTCCGCACGCTCCGAGTCAGGTGGGGCTGGTTCTGAGGCCACACCGGCTTTTGAGGGCGGACAGGAAGAGCGCGACCTGGGGGTCGCGCGCGGACGAGGGCGTCCGCCCCACGGTGGGCCGGCGCATCCCGAGGCGGGCGGGGAGACACGCACGAATGAAGAAAAACCAACACAGGCAAGAATGCCTGTGCCACAACTGGAAGCAGGCGGGGAGGCTGGGGGGAATGGAACAAAAGCAACACAGGCACGAACGCCCGTGTTACAGATCCTCCATGAGGCGTTTGGGTTCTCCGCTTTTCGAGCCAACCAGGAGACTGTCTGCCGGGCGGTGATCGAGGGGCGCGACGTCCTGCTTGTCATGCCGACAGGCGCGGGCAAATCGCTTTGCTATCAACTGCCGGGGATCGCGCGCGGGGGGACTACCCTGGTCATCAGTCCGCTGATCGCGCTCATGGAGGATCAGGTCCGGAAGCTACAGGAGCGCAACTTCCGGGTAGAGCGGATTCACTCGGGGCGCGACCGCGCCTCCTCGCGGCAGGCCTGCATCGATTACCTGAACGGCAACCTTCAGTTTCTGTTCATCGCGCCGGAGCGGCTGCGGGTCGCGGGCTTCCCTGAAATGCTGGCGAAGCGCAAGCCGTCCCTGGTGGCGATCGACGAGGCCCACTGCATTTCGCAATGGGGCCACGATTTCCGGCCCGACTATCGCATGCTGGGGCAGTATCTGCCGACCCTGCGACCGGCGCCGGTGGTGGCGTTGACGGCCACCGCCACGCCGCTGGTGCAGGACGATATCGCGGAGCAGTTGGGACTGGTCAAGCCGGGACGCTTCATCCATGGCTTCCGGCGTGACAATCTGGCCATCGAAGTGGTGGAAGTGGCGACGTCGCAACGGGCCGAGATGGTGGGCGAACTCTTGCAAGACGAGGCATTCCGGCCGGCCATCGTTTACGCACCCACACGCGCGCAGACGGAATCGCTGGCGGTGGAACTCCGGGAGCACTTCCCGTGTGAGGCGTATCACGCGGGCCTCGATGCCGGGCGGCGCAAGCGGGTGCAGGAGCAGTTTCAGGCAGGAGAAATCGAGGTGATGGTGGCGACCATCGCGTTCGGGATGGGGATCGACAAGCCGGATATTCGCACCGTCATCCACACGGCGTTGCCGGGGAGCCTGGAAGCCTATTATCAGGAAATCGGCCGCGCCGGACGCGACGGAGAGCCGAGCCGCACCATCCTGATGCACTCCTACGCGGACCGCCACAAGCACGACTTCTTCTTCGAGCGCGACTACCCGGACATCAGCTTCCTGGAGGCTCTGTTTGGCCGGCTACGCCCCGAGCCAGTGGAAAAGGCGGAACTCCAGGAGAAGAGCCGGATGAACGCGGACGTCTTCGACAAGGTGCTCGAAAAGCTATGGATTCACGGCGGCGCCCAGGTGGATTTCGCTGAAAACGTGAGCCGCGGACACGACCATTGGCGCGAGTCGTACCTGGTGCAGAGCGATCAGAAGCAGAAGCAGCTTCAATTAATGCTGCGTTATGCGGAAGGCAACGAGTGCCGGATGGCCGCGCTGGTGCGGCATTTCGGCGACCTGGCGGACGGGCAAAGGCCGTGCGGGATCTGCGATTTCTGCGCGCCCTCGGAGTGTGCCGGGCAGAAGTTCCGTCCGTTACTGGAGGCCGAGCGCGCCACTCTGGAGCGCGTGGTTGGGACCCTTCGCGCGGAGGGGACCAACACGACGGGCAGGCTGCATGGCGAGCTGTATCCGAAAGCGGAGATGAGCCGCACAGCGTTCGAAGAGGTGCTGGGAGCGATGGCCCGGGCTGGATTGGTGCGGTTCACGGAGGCGGTATTCGAGAAGGATGGCCGGACGATTCCGTATCGTAAGGTAAGCCTCACTCCGGCGGCGTACGAGATGAACGACACGGCCAGGGCGCGGCTTCTGATGAAGGACGGAGCGGCGGGGAGCGGGGGGAAACGCAAAAAGAAGAAGAAGGCTGCGAAAAAGGAGCGGCAGCGAGAGGCTCGGGTGGCGGGGAAGCCCGCCGCTCCTGTAGCACGGAAGGTGGCCGAGAGCCCGGTCGAGAAGGCGGCCACCCGCGTGGAAAGGCCGGCCGGGCAGCCATCGGCAAGGCCGGCGAGCCAGCCAAAGCCCCCGCAGCCGGTCCCGGATACCCGCATCGAAGAGGCGCTGCGCAACTGGCGGATGGCCGAGGCCAAACGGCGCGGAGTTCCGCCGTTCAAGATCTTCAGCGACCAGGCATTGAAAGCCATGGCGGTCAGGCGTCCTGGAACGGCGGCCGAGCTGTTGGCGATACCGGGAATCGGGATCTCGACGGTGGAGAAATACGGGGCGCAGATCTACAGGATCCTGCATGAGCGGCGGGGGTAGGCGCTCACTTGATGGCCTCGACGATCGCAACTTCCTTGCTGAGCAGATCATTCACCAGATCGCTNNTTGTTGAGATAGACCGGCACTTGAGCCGCAACGCCGGGCCGGTAGAATTTCCCGCGAACCGCGTCCGGCGGGATTTCCCGAACTTCAGGAATGTCGGAGAGATCAATATCTTCATCCCGCTGCTCCATCAATGCAAGCAATTCCTTTTTCTGCTGCAAGGTAAGCGGTTTGCCCAAAAGCTCCTCTTCAGAGTATTGCCTCAGCATAAAGTCTCCTTTCTCGATACGTTGCGAGGCGGGCGGAAATGATGCGCACAATCTGCCCGGCCCCTTCCTCCCGATACGTATGGACAACCGTGAGAAACAGCAGCGAGCCGCGAACCGACCCGATGGCGTGCCAACGCTCCTCGCATTGTTCGCTCCGCTCCACAAACAGGAGGCAGTTGCGGTCTTCGAACACGAGAACGGCGGTCTCAAACGAGAAGCCCTGCTTCTTCTGGTTGGCCTCGCTCTTTTGGTCGTCCCACTCGAATCTCTGTCGGAGGCCGCCCACCATTTCAATATACGGGTTCTCGCCTGCCAGCGGAAAAGCCCGAACTGCGTAGCCGCATCGTTCCCCTTGCGGGATGCGCTTTGTTGTATCCTACAGCTTACCCCGAGTCTCTATGCGCCGAATCTTGATCAGTACTTCTCTGTTAGCACTTTCGCTCACGGTCTTCGTTACCGTCCGGGCGGCGGATCCACCACCTCAGTCCAAGGCTAAGGCGACCAAGGTCATCGCGACCGCAGCCATGGGCTATGGCAATGCCGAGTCCATCACCGAAGAGGAGATGAAGATCTACCTCTACTTTTTGGCCTCCGATCAGCTTGAGGGGCGGAACCTGCCGTCGCGCGGGTACGATACTGCCGCCCTCTTCGTCGCCGCCCACCTGGCCGAGTGGGGGCTCAAGCCGGGAGGGAGCACCACGAACACCAATGGTCCTCTGCAACCGTATTTGATGCCGCTCGAACTGGTGAGTAAGACGGTGATCCCAGAGGAAAGCAAGGCATCCATTACCGCGCCTGCGGGACGCGGTGGTGGGCGCGGCGGGCGCGGCGGCGGGGGAGGTGGCGCGGGCGCAGGCGGAGGCGGTGGCGGGGGCGGAGCTCGCGGCGGTGCGAATGCAGGACCGCAGACCACCGAACTGGCATACACCAAGGATTGGACAGTGGTTGCCGGAGGACGAGGCGGGCCCCCGCTGGACGCGTTCGAGGTAAACGGGAACCTGGTTTTCGCGGGCAACGGCTACCTCATCAACAAGACCAAGGTGAATCCTTACGAGGGTTTGGACGTCCATGGCAAGATCATCGTGGTGGCCGGGTTGCCCGCTGAACTGGCGGCGCAACAGGCGGGCGGCGGTGGTGGTCGAGGGGGACGGGGGCGCGGCGGCGCGGGAGCGGCAGGCCAGGCTGGACCCGGGACACCGCCCGAGCCCGGTGGCGCGGCGGCGCCTGCGGCGGACGCCGCTGGACAGCCGGCGGCAGGGGCAGGCGGCGGCGGCGGACGCGGTGCGGCGCCCAATCCGCTCGGCGAGGCGTGCAAGGACTTCCTGACCCCGGAACAGTATGGCGCAAAGAATGGCGCGGTTGCGGTTGTGACGATTGCGAACTTCCAGCAGCTTACCGCGATGTCCAATCCCAACGCCGGCGGCTTCGGCGGTGGTGGTGGCGGCGGGCGTGGAGGCCTCAACGGTCCCGCGTACACGGTGCCGAAGTTGCAGCAACCGCCAGCCTGTCCGAGCGTGCCCGCGATAACGGCCGGGCTGAACATGACCAACGCCATCTTCAACGGCGAGAAAATGAACGCGTCGCAGATCTTCTACGCGGCCGGCGCCAACGCCAAGCAGGATTCGTTCGAATTGACCGCGGAGAAGAAACTCAGCCTGAAGGTCGCGGTCAAGACCGAGCAGAATCATGGCGAGAACGTAGTCGGCATCCTGGAGGGCAGCGATCCGGTGCTGAAGAGCGAGTACGTGGTGATTAGCGCGCACCTGGATCATATCGGGCTGAGCGCGCCGCTCCCCGACGGCCACAACGTCAACAACGGTGCGGACGACGATGGATCGGGTTCCGCCGGTTTGCTGGCGGTCGCGCGGTCGTACGCGGAGGGCGCGGCCAAGAGCATGCGGCCCAAGCGTAGCGTCATCTTCCTGTGGAACGCCGGTGAGGAGAAGGGCCTGTGGGGGTCGCAATACTTCAACGAGTATCCTCCCGTGGATCTCAGCAAGGTGGTGGCCGACCTCAACATGGATATGATCGGGCGGACCAAGGGGCCGGGCTACACCGATCCGGACCGGCAGCATGTGCTGGTGAATCCGGGCGAGGTGCTGGTGGTGGGGCCGAACATCAGCAGCGACGATATGGAGAAGACCATCGAGACCGTGAACGGCGCTTACCAGAAGATGACGCTGAACCACTTCTACGATGTGACCGCGCCGGACGCGACGCACGACAATCTAGGTCCGCAACCGAACGGCCAGCGCATTTTCTACCGCAGCGATCACTACAACTTCGCAAAGATGGGAATTCCGATCGCGTTTTTCACGGTGGGTCTGCACCCGGATTATCACCGGCCGACAGACACTCCCGAGAAGATCGATTACAAGGAGATGCAGCTCATCTGTAAGACGATGGCCGCGGTGGGCTGGGTGCTGGGAAACCAGGCGGGCCGTCCGCAGTTGAAGGCCACCCTTCCGGAGCAGTTGGTGAAGGACATGAAGACCGCGAAGGATCAGGGCTGGGGAAAGATCACTCCAGTGCTGGCGCCGCTGCCGGGCATGCCGTATTAGGAGCTATGTGTTGTGGGGCGGACCCCGTCGGGCGGACCCCCTGGTCGGCTTTTCTTTTTTCGCCACCGCGATGAAGTGGCGCCTCAGAGGAGCTTTCGCGGGTCCAGGGGGACCCGTGCTGACCAGGACAGCTTTCAGCCATCAGCGGTCAGCTTCATACGCACGGCTCCTGCTTCGGGCTTGGGCCAACGCGGTGTCTTGGCTGAGCGCTGATCGCTGGCTGCTGATCGCTTCAAAGGCAGATTCGCACGGCGCGGCGATCGATTTCAGAGCCTAACCGCTCCAATACATCACGCGGAAGAGCGAGTTGGATCTGCTCGAAGAGTTCGTTCTCCTCCAGGCGGATGTGTTTGGTTAGCAACTCGCAGAACTGCTCCAGGACGGAGACTGATGGCGCTACGCGCAACTGGGCGATGAAGGCCTCGATGGCGCGGTGCTGGGCCAGCAGTTCCACGATCAGCGGCATGGAGGCGCATGCCGGAAAGAGGACTTGCTCCTCGATCTCAAAATGGTTGAGAAGCTCTAGTTCGTAGCGGTCGATTGCTCGTTGCGCTTGCTTCTCTACGTTCCCGGCAGATGAATCAGCGGACAAGGAGCGACGTATGAGGATGCCCATGGCCAAGCCATTGTGGTGTTGGTGGGAGAGGGGAATCAGGCTGGGATCGCGCAACATGGATTGATTTCGTGCGGCTCTATGAATGCAAGACGGGCATTCTTGGCTGTGGGACCGGCGGCAAGACCGCCGGCGCTACAAGGCAAGAATGCCCGTGCCACGAGGGATGATAACTACTTCGGTTGATCGGCTACGATACCACCGGGACTCTTGCCTTTCTTTTCGGCCTTATCCTTCCTGGTGGCTACGGTCTTGTTGAACCAATCGTCGGCGATTTTGATCTGCTGTTCGTACTCGTCCTTGCTGGACGCCAGATCGGCCTTCTCGCGGACGAGGAGGTTCTCGTAGGCCATCGCGTCGTCATAGTCCGGCTTGATGGAGAGCGACTTATCGAGGGCTGCAAGGCCGGCATCCACAATGGGGAGATACTTGGCCTTCAACTCTTCCTTGACCTTCTTATCCTTGATGGGGCCGGGATCTTCCTGCTTCATACCCAGGGCGGCCTTGGCCTTCCCGAGTTCGGGATACCATTGAGACCAGGCGATGAATCCGAGGCTGTAGTATGCCTCATAATTATCGGGGGCGACGGCGATCAACTTCTCGTACCACTGCTTCGCTTCATCCCACTTCGTCTGGTTCAAATACAAAGAAGCGATGGATGCGATCGCCACCTTATCTTTGGAATCCTTCTCGAGAACCAGCATGAACTGGTCATGGGCCGCCTGGGCCATCTGGTTGTTCTCGGGAGAATTCGCGCCTGGGATGTATTGCTGCATGTAGGCTGTGGCCAGGTACAAGCGGGCCACAGCGAAGTCGGGCTCCAGTTGCACGGCGTTCTTAAAGTGCTCGACTGCTTCCGGGTACTGAGCGCTCTTGAATGCCTGCACACCCTTATTCAACTGATCTCGCGATTTCAGTTGCTGGCAACCGGCGCTCAGCAGCGCCAGGCCAGCGACGGTCAGGGCCAGAATCGATTTGCGCATTATTGTCCAGCCTCCACTTTGGCGGTCATCAGACCGACTTTGTCGATGCCAGCGCCGTGCGCGATGTCAATCGCCTTCGCAACCCACTGGAATTCGATCGACGGATCGCCTTTGACAAACACCACGTGCTCGGCTCGCGTCTTGAAAATGTCGGCGAGGCGCGGGCCCAACTTGCTTTCATCCGTCGGATCGTTGTTGATCGAAATATTGTGGTTGGCATCGATCACGATCACCACCGTCCTCTGGTCCGACTGGTTAGGCGGTTGTCCAGGCGGGGGCGGTTGAGGCACGAGAGCCTCAAGTCCTCTCGGCGTCAGTGGTGTGATCACCATGAAGATGATGATCAGCACCAGCAGGACGTCGATCATTGGCGTCATGTTGATGTCAGATTTCGGACCACCGTGTCCGCCGACTGCCATTGACATAATGATTGCTCCTTTAGTAATCGTTCCTATTGTCCAGCCGGCGCGGCGGCCGGAGTGCTGCCCGACCCCGGAGCGTTTTTCTCCTGGATCTGCTCGGTCAGCAAACCGATGTTGTCCACACCCGCTGCGCGGAGGTTATCTACCACATCCACGACCCGCTCGTACTTGGCCCGTGCGTCCGCCTTCACGAATACGGTCTTGTCCATGCGGCCGGAAAGCAGGTCTTTCACTTTTTGCGGGAGATCCTCGGGCTGCATCTGGGTGATATTCAGATAGGTCTTTCCGTCCCGCTCAACGGCGACCACAATTGCGTCGCTCTTATCGGCCGCCTGCATCGGGATGGGGTTCTTAGTCCGGACCAACTCCACACTACGGCCCTTCGACAACATGGGAGTGATCACCATGAAGATGATGAGCATCACCAGCATCACGTCTACCATGGGAGTCACGTTGATATCGACTACAGGCGGTGGCGCCTTCTGTTTCTCTGGACGATTTCTTGTCATCGCTTGTCTGTCTCCACGGAACTCGGCGGCGGGGTGGGCCCCGCAGGCGGGCCCCCTGAAAGTCAACTCGCCGGATCCCTGCTTGCTTCGGGCCGATGCCAGGCGCATCCCTAGCCCACCGACCACGAAGAACTACTTACGGACGCTCGCGCCCCGCTGCGAACGCTTCAAGAAGTAGTCGATCAACTCGGAACTGGAGTTACCCATCTCCACGTCGAACGCTTCAATCTTGCCCGTGAAGTAGTTGTACATCCAGACTGCCGGAATGGCCACGAAAAGTCCGATAGCCGTGGTCACCAAAGCTTCCGAAATGCCGCCGGCCACCGCACCTAAGCCGGTCGACTTCTCATTCGAAATGCTGCTGAACGCGTTGATGATGCCCACCACCGTTCCGAACAGACCCACGAAGGGGGCGGTGGAACCGATGGTCGCGAGACCGCTGACGCCACGCTTGAGCTCTGCGTGCACGATCGCCTCGGCGCGCTCCAAAGCCCGCGTGGAAGCTTCGATCTCTTCACCGGGAATCTCGTTCGAGATCTGGTGAGCCTGGAATTCCTGCAGACCGGCCACGACAACCTTCGCCAGATGGCTTCTCTTGTAGCGGTCGGCGATCTTGACGGCTTCGTCCAGCTTGCCCTCGCGCAATGCCCCGGCGACTGCCGGCGCGAACTGCCGCGACTGCTTGCGGGCCGCGTTGTAGGCCATCCACCTGTCGATCATGACGCCTATCGAATAGGCCGACATCAGGAACAGGCCGACGACAACGCCCCGAGCCAAATTCCCCATCTGTAACCACAGATGGACGGGATCCCACTGCACCGCGGAACCGGCCTCCTGTAGCAAATTAAACGCCCATAGAAGATGCAAATGCATAGTTGTTTCTCTCTCCTGCGAGTTGAAATGTGTACTTCTTACCGACGTCCGATAGGGACCTTCGGGTTACTGGCTCAACGTGAAGTTCACGTCGATTTGAGTTATGACCTCCACCGGCTCTCCGTTAAGAAGGGTCGGCTGGTACACCCACTGTTTCACCGCGTCCAGCGCGGCCGGGACCAGCAGCGGGTGGCCGCTGATCACCTCGAGCTTTTGAATGGTGCCATCCTTGGAAATGATGGCGCTAAGCTTCACGACTCCGGAAATGCGCGCCTGCTTGGCCAGCGGCGGGTAGACCGGGTGCGGCTGGCGCACCAGTTTGGCCTGCTGGACGCTGCCGCCGATCTTAATGCGCTGGGGTGCGGCGGCCTTCTCTTCCGCCTTTTTGGGGGGAGGCGGCGGTGGAGGCGCTGCGGACGGGACTGAACCGATGATGCCGCCGAGGACGCCGCCCATGGTGCCACCGGCTACGCCGCCGGGGACGCCGCCTACCACTCCGGATACGCCCGAGGTGGGAGGAGGAAGCTCTTCTTCCTTAATGGTTGCGACTTCTTTGGGGATGATCTTGGGCGCCATCAATTTGCCGGCGTCGAACTGACGCGGAATGACCTTCACCACTCTCACAGGGGCCGCTGCGGCCGGAGGAGGAGGTGGAGGAGGAGGCGGCGGAGGCGCCGTAAGGAAGGCCTGCAATGTGGCCGTGGGGAGCCCTTCATAGAAGATCATCGGCAGGACGACGAGAACCGAGATGAAGGCGATTTGCCCGGCGAAGGCGGTCATCACCGTCCAGGATTTCTTGGTCTTTCCGCTGTCTACGAATGTCTGTTCAAACATAAACGCTTCCTTTCCATTTCCCCGCGGCGGCCATCCCTTTCAGGGGGCGTCGCGGCCCGTTCTTACTTCACCACCTTGGTCGCACCCTTGCGAACCGTATCCGTCCGCGGCGCGGTTGCCAGCACCGGAGCGGTCTTTCTACGCACATCGCTGTAGTTGTGCCAGAACAACACGATCGGGCTGGCGACAAATACCGAAGAATACGTCCCAACAATGATCCCGCAAACCAGGGCGAAAGCGAATCCATGAAGTACCGGACCGCCAAATACAAACAGTGCGATCACCGTCAGAAAAGTCAAACCCGACGTCATGACTGTCCGGCTCAGGGTTTGGTTTACCGCGCGGTTCATAACCGCTTCCAGCGATTCCCGCCGCGACATTTTCAGATTTTCGCGAATCCGGTCGAAAATCACGATCGTATCGTTCATCGAATAGCCCACCAGGGTGAGAAGGGCCGCGATGACGGTCATCGAAATCTCTTTGTTGAACAGAGAGAACAGCCCGATCGTGATCAGCGTATCGTGGAAACACGCGATCACGGCACCCAAACCATAAATCCACTCAAACCGGAAGGCGATATAGGCCAGCATGCCGGCGAGGGCGTAGAGGGTGGCCAACACGGCCTTGTTCCGCAATTCCGCCCCTACCTTGGGACCGACCATCTGCACCTGCATCACGTGGTAAGGCGACAGGTAACTCTCCTGTTGAAGAGTGTTCATAATACCAGGATTGACCCCCGGAACGGAGGACAACTGGTTGAAACTGGCGATCAATCCCGAGTGATGATCGTCCCGCTCATCCACCAAGTCGGACGCGAGCTTCTGGAGTTGCTGCTCGCTCATCGCCACCCCGGCCCGCGCCAGGGGATCCCGCAGCCGGTCGCCGAGGGTCTGCTTGCTGGTGTTGTTGAAATCGACCTTATCGGAGCCAGGCTGCCCGAAAGTCTTGACGAGAACCGCCTCCATTGCATCGCGGTTGATGTTGAGCTGGGTTTCTTCCTGGAGCTCGGTGCCGATCTCGGCCACGTTATCGAGGCCGCCGCCGCTCAACTCGTTCACCGTGACCTCACCCTTGATGACGGACATGGCGGTGCGGATCTTCTCCAAGGGCGGACGTTCGGCGAACTTCACCGACATGAGCGCGCCTCCCTTGAAATCGATCCCGTACTTGAGCCCGCCTCGCATGGCCATGCTTGCGAATCCAGCCACCGTCAGAACCAGCGAGGCAATAATGAAGGGCCACTTCTTGCCCAGAAAATCATAATTCGTATTCTTGAATAATTCCATCGAGCCTTGCCATGCTGGTGCTCTTAAATGCTTTGGACACCAGCCTTTTTGATTTTGTTCCCGTTATCGCAAAAGTCTCAGTTTTTTGGAAAGACCGGCGAAACCGCCTGTCCTACCAGGGCCGCAGATTGGGAGAGCAGGCAAAAGCGCCTGTTCCGCCTAAATACTCAACGCCTCCATCTGGCGGCGTCCGGACAACTCATACCCGAAAATCGTCTTGGAAACGAAGACCGCCGTAAATACATTGGCTGCCAGGCCAATGACCAGCGTGACGGCGAATCCCTTGACCGGCCCTTCGCCGAAAAGGAAAAGGAAGGCGCAGGACACGATAGTTGTGACGTGGGTGTCGACAATCGTCCACCAAGCCTTATCGAAGCCCGCTTCCACAGCCGCGACGACCTGCTTGCCGGCCCGCAATTCTTCCCGGATGCGCTCAAAAATCAGGACGTTGGAATCCACGGCCATACCTATCGTCAGGATGACGCCGGCGATTCCCGGGAGAGTCAAAACCGCGTGCAGGTAGGAAATCGCCGCCAACAACACCACCGTATTCAGAAACAGGGCCAAAACCGCATTCACGCCGCTGCGCCTGTAGTAGACCAGCATGACGCAAACCACCGCCACCAGACCGGCGATGCCTGCCACGATCCCCTCATGGATGGAATCGGCGCCGAGCGAGGGCCCGACGGACCGCTCTTCCATGTACTTGATCCCGGCCGGAAGGGAACCGGACCGCAGGTAGCCCGAGAGATCGACCGACTCTTCCTCGCTCCCCAGGCCGGTGATGCGGCCGGAATCCTCGATTTTCGACTGGATAGTGGCCACGCTCACGATTTTGTCGTCGAGGACCACCGCCAGCTTATTCCCGATGTTGCCTTCCGTGTAGCGGCCAAAACGCTTGCCGCCATCCTGCGACAGGGTGAAATTGGTCTCCCATTTGCGGTACTCGTCCTGTCCGGGCCGGGCGTTGCGCATTTCGCGCCCGGTAATCACCGGGCTCCTGCCGACCAGGTACCACGATTCGCCCTCGGAGCCCGCGCGGGGCTGCATTCTCACCAGCTTGGTGTTGACCGGCAAGACGCCACCGTGCTGGGCGAGACCAGCCTCGCGAGTGGCAAAAGGGCCGTCCTTCACATCCGTGATTTCCAGCACAGCGGCAGTTCCGATGAACTCCCTGGCGCGCGCCGGATCGTCTACGCCGGGCAACTGGACCAGAATCTCGTAATCGGCGCCGGATCGGCCGTACTGCTGCACCGACGATTCGGCCACGCCGAGCTGGTTGATGCGGTTGCTGATGGTATCGATGGCACGCTTGACCGTGTCGCTCTTCAAGTCGTTCAAATCCGAAGGCTTCAGCTTCATCGAATAGTCGGTGGAGTTCAGGACGGTCAGGATGTAGGTGGGATACCGCTCGCCGACCACATTGCGGAAGGCGCTCGACTGGGTGGACGGAACACCCTTGACGGTGATCAGAACCTTGTCGGTATCCGCGATGTTCTGCGGATCGCTCCGTTCCATGCTGCCCCAGGTGATGTTCTGCTTCTTGAGGTCTTCCTTCATGCGTTCCATGGTCTGGTCCGCATCGGCTTTGGCGGCGTCCTGCACTTGAACCTGCAGCACCATGTGGCTGCCGCCCTTGAGATCCAGGCCGAGCCGGATGTTTTGCTGGAAATGCTGAACCACGTCCGCCTTGGAGGTGGGTAGTCCGATAATGCCGTAGATGCAGAGCACTACCGTCACGACAATGATCACGGTCCGCGCCGTCAAGTTCTTCTTCATGGGAGTTTCAGAGCCTGTTAAATGATTGTTACGACTTTTTTCCTTCGGCCGAGACCAAGCTCGAGACCGAGCTCCGCGTGATCTGGATCTTCACATTGTCCGGTTTCACGCGCAACACCAGGGTGTCGTCGCCCTCAATGGCCACGACAGTCCCTACAATTCCCCCGCTCGTCACCACGACGTTGCCGTTTTGAAGATTCGCCAGCATTTTCTGCTGCGTTTTGCGCTGGCGCTGCATCGGAAGGAACAAAAGGAAATAAAAGATACCGAATATCAGCAGGATGGGGATGGCGCCCCCCAGAAGGGAGCTAGGCATCGCGGGCGTCTGCAGCAAAAATAGATTTAGGACCACGTTGTGACCAAATGGGGAATCACCCGGCGTCCACGCCCGAGCGTACACACCTCAAGTATTCTGGAAATGATTCCGATATTATAGCGTGCCTAATCTCACGCATGATGTCAAGGTACCGCTGGATGTTGTGCCTGGTGGCCAGTACCGCGTACAAAATCTCCCCGGACTGGAACAAATGGCGAAGATAAGCTCGGGAGTATTTTCTACAAGTATAGCACTGGCAATTCTCGTCGAGTGGGCGCTCGTCGTCCTTGTATCGGGCGTGCTTGATGATCACGCGTCCCTGGGAGGTGAACAGGTATCCATTGCGTGCGTTTCGGGACGGGAGCACGCAATCCATCATGTCGACCCCGCGCGCGACGTACTCTGGCAGCTCGGCAGGCATCCCGACGCCCATGGCATATCGCGGTTTGGCGCGCGGCAGGATTCCCTCGGTGGCCTCCACCATCTCGAGGCTCAGCGGCCGCGGCTCGCCCACGGAAAGTCCGCCGATGGCGTAGCCGCCGGCATCGAGGTCGAGCAGGGCGGAGGCGCATTCCCGGCGAAGGTCCGGGAACATGGAACCCTGGACGATGGGAAACATGGCGTGGCGAGGCGGTCCGTCCTGAGTGACCTGCGCGTGGCCAGGGGCGGTGTCTTCCGGGGCTTCCCGATTGGCAGCACCCTGGTCCGCGAGGGGCTCCGCGATTCGCCTGCGATAGTGCGCGTCGGCCTGGCGCGCCCACCGTAGTGTCCGTTGCATGCTTTGGCGGGCATATTCGTGACTGACCGGGTATTCCGGGCATTCGTCCAGGACCATCTGGATGTCGCTGCCAAACGCCAATTGAACGTCGACGGTGGATTCCGGGGTGAAGGTGTGAAGATCGCCGTTGAGGTGCGACCGGAACACGACGCCCTGCTCGGTGATACTCCGCAGCCCGCTGAGGCTGAACACCTGGAAGCCACCCGAATCGGTGAGGATGGCGTTGGGCCAGGACATGAATCGGTGCAAGCCCCCCATTTTTCGGATGAGCTCGTGGCCCGGGCGCAAGTAAAGGTGATAGGTGTTGGCCAGCAGGATTTCGACGCCGAGATCTTCAGCCAGGTCGCGTTGGGTCAAGCCCTTGACGGTCGCTTGGGTTCCTACCGGCATGAACACGGGAGTCTGGATGGTTCCGTGGGGCGTGTGCAGNNGCAAAGGCTGAGAAGGAGCCCGGAGGCCGACGCAGCTAACGACCCCTTGCTCAGGTTTGCCCCCAGGGATTCGTTGGTATAATATGGCTGACGGGGCCAGGTGATGCGTTCACCCAGCCCCGTGGATTCGGCTAACGGCCCTTACGGATCGTCAGCTTCATCCTCACCGTGATCATTACGGTCACGATTTTGAGCCATAGTGTGAGCATTGGGAGTCTCACCTCCTCCTGCTTCGTAGAGTAGGAAGCCCGGGTCTCGAGCCCCGGGCTTTTCCTTTGAAGCCCTAGTGCTTCGCCGGAAAACAACCCGCCCTTCTTCCTAACCCACTCCGCCGGGAACGCTGATGGTAGCGCATAGCCGGGCAAAGTCAACCTGTCGGGCAAGAGAAAACCGTTTCAAAGCCGTAGCTATGCCGCTCTTCCGTGCAATCGCGGCCGTTTTCCACACTGCCCAGCCTTGGCGTGGCGGGCTCTGCTACAATCGCCGTGGAAGCCATTCTTGGCCGGTGCTGGGCGCGGGCTTCAAACCCGTTGTGCGGTACTTTGTGTCGCAGGTGGGTTCGACCCCCACTGGCTTCCGCCACCCATCTAACAGAAAACAAATCAGTTGCTTACAATTCCATTGACAGTATGTCCCAAAAGTGGGAACATGCAGCGATGACTGTGATCGGTGAAATGTTGGCCACGGAATTCAGCCGGAAACACGAACGCTCCGGCAAACCGCTCGCCGCTTTCTCGAAATCGCCCGCGCCGCCACGTGGCTCCATATGTCCGAAGTGAAAGCGACACTCCCCGCAACCGATTACGACCCGTGAGAACAGACGTACATCTTCGATATCGGAGGCAACAAGTACCGCCTGCTCGCCAACATCGATTTCGAGGAACAGATTTTCAACATCCGAGCCGTCCTGACACATGAACAGTACAATCGAAAGTAAGGTGCGACCAATGACCGCCTACGCCGAACTTCTCCTGGAAACCGAACCCCAGATTATCGAAAACCGCGAGCAGTATGACGCCATCCACGGCCGTGTGGACGCCCTGATCCGCCGCGGCCGGAGCCGCACCGCCGACGAAACCAAGCTGCTGCGCCTCCTCTCCCTTCTCATCCAGGACTACGACCGGCGCCACGCCATGCCGCCCGACGATTCCTCGCCCGCCGAACGCCTCCAGTACCTCCTCCAAGTCTCCGGTAAAGAGCCCGCCGACCTGCTCCCGGTCTTCGGCCAACGCAGCCACGTGAACGAGGCCCTCACCGGCAAACGCCCGGTCAGTGCCACTCAGGCCCGCAAACTCGGTGAGATCTTTCACCTGAAGCCCGGCTACTTCCTCTAACCGGAAGAGAGACTGCTCCGCCCCGCTCCGGAGCGGCGAAGGAGCGTCCACTGGCCGGAGCGAATGCGTCTCGACGCCGCCCGAAATCAGCGTGTCACGTACGTGACAAAACCTCAGAATTAGGCTATTTGGGGAACTCTGG
This sequence comes from Bryobacterales bacterium, assembly GCA_003167275.1. Taxonomy (GTDB): domain Bacteria; phylum Acidobacteriota; class Terriglobia; order Bryobacterales; family Bryobacteraceae; genus JAIQFL01. The sequence continues at coordinate 18,941 of PMTT01000354.1, forward strand.
TGACTATTGGAAGCAACAACTTGCAACAATCTCAGGAGCCTGAGTCGTCCGACCCCCACTGGCTTCCGCCAATTCTCCCCGGGCCTCCAACTCGTATCTGAATCAATCCGAATCCCCGCCACCGATGGAATCCCTGCCCGCCTGGGAGCGCCTTCTAACTTCGGAGAACACCGGATTGCTGCCTAAATTGAGGTCCAAAAGGCACCGGCAGTTCGGGTAAATTTGAATTCCCGAGGTTTAGTTATGATGCGGTTGCGGATCCTCTCAATTGTAGTGCTTGCCGGCAAACTGGTGTCTGGCGCCGATGGCGGTACTGCGCGGGAAAAGGGACCTCGTGCCGATGCCAGCGCGACGGAGTCCCCGAACAGGCCCAATGTGGCAGTGCGCCTTCCGCGAGTCTTAAGGAGTGCAGAGCCCAAGGACAACGGGGTCGTGACGCTGCCCGGCGCAATCGCCCCCCAGCGCGTTCCTGCACCGGCCGCTACCTCCCTGGCTCCGGCCCTGATTGCTCCCGGCTGGCGTCCCTTGGGCGTGCCGGCACTGCCACCAGCGCCAGAGGTTCCGCTGACACGGCCGGTGGCGGAGCCAAAAGCTCTGGAATCGATGGCGTCCGTTGTGCCGGCGCTACCCCGCTTCCCCCCGCCAGCAAAGCTGTCCGCTCTACCTGGCTCGACTGCGGGTAACGATGTGGCCAACGGACTGATAGCCAGCGTAACTGCACCCGCTGCGCGCCTTAACGGCGGGCCCACGGCGCTGCCGCCAGACCCGCACAAAGCTCTGCTCCCGGCAGGCCTCGCCCAGGAGAGCGCCGTGTTTTGCCAGAGGGAGATCGGCTACTGGACGCTCGCCGAAGCCCGGGCTGTCCTCGGCGAGCCTCATCGCCAACGTCCCGCCGTCGACGACGATGCGACCGAGAACGGGCACATCTACGCCTTTCACGACCCCACCAACCGATATAAGGAGTTCGAGTTGGATTTCAACAAGGACGATGGCGTCCTACGAACGGTTTTCGTCTATCCCTGGCACCTCACCTGGCAGGAGTGCCGCAAGTTATGGGGCGCCAATGTCAGCGCCACCGAAGGGAATAAAGGACGCGTTTTCTATTCCTACGTGAACCGCCATCTGGATGTGTTGGTGGACCACGATGGCAAAGTGATCAGCCTCGGCCTCTACTGACCTCGGGGGGATGTCCCCCGCATCCGCCGCAACATCATTAAGAAACCGAAACCTGCGCCGCGAGCCCTGCGTTTAAAGGATAAGGCGGACGATACGCCTGGAAGCAACGGACGTATCGTGTAGCCGCAGAGGAGTCCCGGACGATGAAGGTTCGATTCCAGTTGCTCGTGGCAGGCTTTGCTGCGCTCGGCCTTTTGGCTTCGGGTGCTTTGGCGGACGACAAGAAGAAAGACCCCGAAGAGATCGGAAACCGCGACGTCGGCAAGGGCGTGAATTTCTACTCGCTGGAGAAGGAGATTGCGCTCGGCAAGCAACTGGCACAGGAAGTCGAGCGTCAGGCCAAGATCATCGACGACCCGGTGATCGCGGAATACGTCAGCCGCGTCGGTCAAAACCTGGTGCGGAATTCCGATGCCAAGGTGCCCTTCACGATCAAGGTGTTGGATTCCGAGGAAGTGAATGCCTTTGCTCTCCCCGGGGGGTACTTCTTCGTGAACTCCGGACTGATCCTGAAGGCGGAGAGCGAATCGGAACTGGCCGGAGTGATGGCGCACGAAATCGCGCATGTCGCGGCACGGCACGGGACGCGGAACGCCACGAAAGGTCAGATTGCGCAAATCGGAATGATCGCCATGTCCATCGCCATTCCTTATGGCTGGACGGGTTATGCGATCCGGCAGGGCGCCAGCCTGGCCATCCCGTTGGGTTTCCTGCAATTCTCCCAATCCATGGAGCGCGAGGCGGACTATCTGGGCCTGCA
>PMTT01000944.1 GCA_003167275.1 Bryobacterales bacterium
TCGGATATGGCCAATCTCCAGGGACAGGCCTTCCGGCCTGTCTGGTTTGGAAGTTGTGGAAGGATAGCGTTAGGCAGAGTCACGCTCCGGAGTCCTTATCGATGCGTCCAATCCACGGAGTAGATGTCGGCGGTCAGGAAATGGAACGATACGATGGGAGCGTCTTCCGATGCGATACCCCAGTAACCCACGGTCGCTCCCGGCTGCAGGTCCCGGAAGTCGGCTATTTTTTCGAGGTGCCCGCCAGCGATCTGCAAGCGCCAAATCGGGCTTCCCTCGTCGTACGATTGGTAGTAGATGTACTTCCCATCTTTAGACCAGACGGGATTGTTGAAGCTCCCGGAGGCCAACTCCGTCCAGGTCTTTGACGCGAAATCGAAGAGCTGCAGCTTGCGCTGGTCGAGCGGCATGGCTACGAGGTAGCGGCCGTCGGGCGACCATCGCGGGCTGAAGAGCCCTTCCGAACCCGGCACCGTCGACACCAGCCTGGTTGCCAGATCCACCATCTGAATGGACTTTGGCGTGGAATCTTCCGCCATGTACTCGGACGAGCGTCCGAAGACGATTGTTTTGCCGTCCGGGGACCAGTCCGGGTCAGCCTGACTGCGAGCCTCTTCCGACACTACCTGGGGCTTGCCTCCCTCGGTAGAGATGGAGTAGATCTTCCACGTCTTGCCGGGTTCCTTGCCCATGAACGCGATGGACCGCGCGTCGGGGGACCACCGCATCATGAAGACCCGCATGGGGTGGGAAGTCAACTGCAAGCGCTGCGATCCATCCAAACTGCTCTGCCACAGACTTCCGTCACCTGTACTGATCCATGCCACACGTGTACTGTCTCTCGAGAACTCCGTCCGGCCGGCCATGCCGATTTCACGTAGGTAAGGAACAAACTGGCGCCTTTGGGCGTCATAGCGGCGGAGTTGACTTCGCGAGTGCGCTCCCGTAAAGAAGATCTGATTCGTGTGGCGGCCGGTCACCGGGCCGAGAAAACTCAACGGACCCGCAGTGAGTTGGACTGGCGAAGGCGACGCCGCACCGATCCAGGTCTTCTCAGGCAGAATCCAAATATTGCTCCGGTCTTCTAACCGATGCGATTGGAATACGAAGTACCTCCCATCCGGCGTCCAATTTCCACAGCATTCCGCGGTGGGATTCGCCCATCCCGGCAGCAGGGGCCGCAGCTTGTTTCCCGCGAACGAATACTCCCATAACGAGGTGGCGCGCGTCGCCGAATCGACAACCGTGAACCGCAAACGGGAGCCGTCAGGAGCACAGCGGAGCCAAAAGGCCCGTCCGGGGACGGATGTCAAAACGCGGGCTTCCTGGCCGTCGCTGCGTGTGATCAGGATATTGCCTCCGGAAGCATACAGGATCGTGTTCCCGTCGGGCATCCAGGTGCCGTCATGACCAAGGCCGCTGGCCACCTTGCGTGCGGCGCCTCCGGCCGACGGCACGATCCACATGGTTCGCTCCAGTTCGGAGAATATCTCGCCAAAAACCAACAACTTCGATCCGTCCGGCGAGATATCTGCCAGCCGCGGCGATCCAATCTCGGGGGGAGTGATCAGCGGATGGGTATCGCCCCCGGAAATGGACGAGTATGCCAACGCGATCTTGCCGTTTTCAATTTTGGAGAAGTACACGCGCGACCCGTCCGTGAGGAGCGTCGGGAATCGTTCGATGCCCACCTCGCCCGGGAATATGGAGTCCGACGAAGTAATTTGTGTGAATGGCAGGAGCATCGGCCTCACCGATTCGGTGGGCCCCCATACCCGAATGGAGAGGACAACGAGAACGATCGCCACAGCCAAGGGGACGGCGACCCGCCACGGGATCCCCTTCCGCCGGCGTGGTTCGATCCCGGCCGGCGCATCCAGGGGAGGACATGACATGGCTTCCTGTGAGACAACTGCCGTTGAGTTGACGGATGAATCGTGGGAAGCGCCCTCCAGCAGTTGCACCGGAGCTATGAACCGGTATCCGCGCTTTGCCAGAGTTTCGATGTAACGAGGGTTTTCCGCCGAGTCGCTCAGGGCTTCCCGGACTTTGTTGACTGCCGTGCCCAGGCTGTGGTCGAAGTTGACTACCGTTTCCGATCCCCAGATCTGCTGTTGCAGTTCATCCCTGGTGACGATCTCTCCGGGGTGGCTGAGCAGGATGGCAAGCAGCTTGAACGGCTGGCTCTGGAGTTTGATGCGTATTCCACACTTTCGCAGCTCACCGGCGCGAAGGTCGGCTTCGAAGACGCCAAACCGGATCTTCCCCACACGGGTCGGGCTCTGCTCGAGCATAGAGAACGTCAACAGCGTATCACACGGCAGAACCGGGGATTGGGGCCGCAATTACCGGTCGGGGGAGCACCGGCCATACCTCCCGTCCTTCCCGGATCGAACAGGTTGATACCCCGTTACCACCGCTGGGGCGTGTTCACCGGCGGTTGTCTTAGACGAATAACCCTCATTTTATGTGTGGTTTGGGTGGTGAACTAGATTTGAACAACAAACGACTCCCCGTGGATTGTAAATCCGGCGGGAACGAGTATCCTTGCCACATCCGGTTCTCGCGATTGGTCTCGCTCGCCGGGTCTATCTGGTTGATTTCGGATTGCATTGCAGGAGCGCTGCATGGCGTGTACAGGGAACCTCGTCCGTTCTATCGAACATCTGGCGTTTGGGCTCTTCATCGCTCCAGCACTACCTGTGGCCTCGGATACGACCCCAGGCAGCAAAGTTGAGCCAGGGTGCGTACAGCAAATCCGATACCCGGCCCAGGAGCAGTTGAGCGGGACCAGTCGACAGGACTCCGAGTTCGTGCTTCCGGCTGGCTGTCCTGTCGAGTCCTTATCGGAAAACTGCTTCGCAGATTTTACAAATGATCCTTCCACGAAGGTGGGTCGACCGCTTAACGACCCTGCACAAAAGGAGAACAAGATGACCATTGGAAAGCTTCGAGCGGTAGCGCGTCGTAGAAACATCGGTCAACTACTTCGCGTGGTGCTATTGATTGGGGTAACGTCTGCCCTATTTGGGCAAACCGGCCGCGGCAACATTGAAGGAACCGTGAAGGACCCGAATGGCGCCAACGTTCCGGGCGCCAAAGTTCAGGTCGTGAACATCGAGACAAACAGTGCGCTCGATTTCTCAACCAACGACCTCGGGTACTACCTGGCGCCCAATTTGCCGGTAGGTTCCTACCGCATAACTGTTCACAAGGACGGTTTCCGCACCACGGTTCGGGAACCAATTCTCATTTCTTCAGAGGGCGACCTGGCTGTAGACTTTAAGCTTCAGATCGGTGCGATAAGTGAGACTGTTACCGTGACGGGAGAGGCGCCGCTCCTGGATATCTCGGCTACCGCCAACCCGAGCAATCTCACGGCCAAATTCATGGACGATCTGCCGCTCCTCAACTTCGCAGAGAAGGGCAACATCACGGACAACCTGCGATTTCTGCCGGGAAACACGTCCAGTAACGGAGCCTTGAGCAGTGGTGAGCCGGCGGAGTCGTGGTCGGGCCGCGTGAATTCAGCGATTCAAGGCTCAACCGAGGTCTTTGTCGACGGCGCACCATCGAGCGAATTCAGCACCCGGCGCGGCGCCATCCTGGAGAATGGCCCGACAGTCGAGGCGGTGGCGGAGTACACCGTCGTAGCCAACGCCTTCAACGCCGAGTACGGCGGTTTTGGCAGTTGGTTCACCACCGTCACCATGAAATCCGGCACGAATCAAGTACATGGGCAGATCAACGACTATTTCGGTAACGATGCCCTGAACGCCCGCAATTTCTTTCAAGGCTCCGTGCAACCGAAGCTGCGGCTGAACGAAGGCGGCTTCCAATTTGGCCTCCCGATATACATCCCCAAGGTTTACGATGGCCGCAACAAGACTTTTCTTTTCTTTAGCCAAGGCATCTTCGAATCCCGCGCGGGCGGTACGGGAGGCCTTCAGACCATACCGGCAGTGCCTTTCCGGACCGGCAATTTCAGCACTTTCGTGAACGCATCGGGCGCGCAGATTCCCATCTTTGACCCTGGGACCACGCGGGCGGACGGTAATGGCAGTTTTGTTCGGACTCAGTTTCCCGGCAACATCATCCCAGCCTCGCAGATCAGCCCGGTCTCGGCTAAGATCGCGGCGTTGCTGCCGACCCCGAACCTCGGAAGCGAAACCAATAACTGGTACAACCACACTGGGGCGTTTCCCTACTTCAACACCTTCACCTCTCTGGCGAAGCTTGACCACAGTATCTCGAACAAACAGAAGATCGCGCTCACATACCAGAATGAGTGGCGTCCTCGCCTCATCAACAATAGCGGCTGGGGCGACACCGCCAATGCGGTTAGCGGTCTTCCGACCGAGCCAGACGTTTTGGAAGGTTTTCAACTCCAAACCGTTACCAGCCAAACCTGGCGCCTCAACCATGACTACACCGCGAGTTCTACCCTGCTCAACCACCTCACCGTGGGTGTGGACCGGTACACCAATCCGTACAACAACACCAGCGCCGGTAAGGGTTGGGACGCGGCACTCGGCATCACCGGAATGCCAAACGACCTGGGCGCGTTTCCGCAGATCAGTTTTTCCGGCGGCACCGGATCGTCCATCAGTATGGGCCTTACCAGCAATGGTTTGGGGGCCGAGACGCGTTACTCCATCAGCGAGAGCCTGGCCTGGATTCACGGCCACCATACTTTTAAATTCGGCGGCTCACACTGGCGATTCGACAACAACAGCCGCAACCTGTCCACCACCGCCGGGTCCTTTTCCTTCAATAACCAGATGACCAGCCAGCCGGACTCCTCCAACCTGTCAAGCTGGGGCAGTTCCTTTGCGAGCTTCCTGCTGGGAGATCTGTCGAACGCCAACACCACGCTGCCGAGTACGACCGGTTATCGGTTCGGCCACTATGCCCTGTTCGCACAGGACGAGTTTCGAGTGACCACAAAGCTCACACTGTCTTATGGGCTCCGTTGGGATGTTGGCACCGCGCCTTACGAGGTCAACGGCCAGGTGAGTTCCTTTAGTCCTACGGTCCTGAACCCCGTCGGCATACAGGGTGCGCTGGTATTCGGAGGCAGTGGCACTGGCCGAACCGGGAATCAGTTCGTAAGCACATGGAAGAAGGGCTTTGGTCCGCGCCTGGGTTTGGCTTATGCGCTGACGCCCAAAACCATCATCCGGGCTTCGGGAGGAATCTATTATTCCGACGCAACCGATACCGGCGGGTATACCGCGGGCTTCACATCCTCACCCAGTTTCAGCTCGCCCGATGGCTACACGCCTGTCTATAACTGGGGAACCGCCAGCTTTCCGTCTAACTACAGCCTGCCTCCACAGATATCGCCTAGCTTCCAGAACGGCCAGAGCATCACCTGGCTGCTCTCGCAAGGAACCCGCCTGCCTCAGATCCTGAGCTGGAACTTCGGAATCCAGCGCGAGTTGATGAAAAACCTGTCGCTCGACGTCTCTTACATCGGGAGCCACTCCACTCACCTGTCGGCGGGCTCCAATTTCAACTTCGTGAATGACAGCTACCTCTCGCTCGGGAGTCTGCTCTTGCAGCCGGCCGGCTCAGCCGCGGCCGCCGCGGCCAATGTTCCCGTTCCGTTTCCCACCTTCTCAAGCCTCAATGTGCACACCGTGGCCCAGGCGCTCATGCCATACCCGCAGTACACCTCTGTCGGCACTGGATCGGAGAACGACCCGGTAGGCAGCGCTCGGTTCAACTCGTTACAAGTCAAACTCAATAAGAGATACTCGAACGGCCTCACGCTGCTCACCTTCGTTACCTGGATGAAGAACATGAGCACCCTCGAAACCGACCAGTACACGCCCGTCCGGCCAATCGTCTACAGTGGCGACTCACCGCCGTTTACCTTTGTGGTCAACGCCAGTTATGAGCTGCCATTCGGGCCGAATAAGAAGTTCCTCAATTCCAAGAACCCGGTCTTGAAATTTGTGGTGGGCGGCTGGAACCTTGCCGGTTACGCGCGCTACAGCTCCGGCGACGCCTTGAGCTTTACCGTATCGAACAATCTCTCGGTGCTGGGATACGGCGGCAAATTCGCGAATTACGTGCCTGGCGTGCCCATATTCGGTGTGACCGATCCGCGCGACTTCAACCCGGCCGTCAGCCGGTACTTCGCTCCCGCAGGCGCATTTGTGGTCCCGCCCACTTACCAGTTCGGCAATATCGCTCCCGTTCTGGACTGGGTGCGCGGGTTCTGGCAGAAAGCGGAGTCGGTCTCATTGGGTAAGTCGTTCCCCATCAAGGAGCGGCTGCATGCGCAGTTCCGGATGGATGTCAATAACCCGTTTAACTTCGTGCGTTGGGGCGATCCCAATACCAGCATCACCAGTGCGAACTACGGAGTAGTCAGTTCGGCGGCCGACGGGAGGAAGATACAGCTCTACCTCGCGTTGCAATTCTGACGGTGGAACATCGAAGCGCAATTCGAACGAATGCGTTTTGAAATCCTGGAGGCGTTACCCTGGTTTGGGTGGCGCCTCCGGACTGCTGTGGAGAGGCTAAACATCGTGCGCAAAGTATTTCCCGCTTGTTTTCTGATGCTGGCCCTCAGCGTTGCTTCGCTGGGCCAGAACCGGCCGGTCGCCATGCAAAATGCGCGCACCGCTCCGGATTTCATGGACCGATCGGTCATCTATCAGGTGTGGATGCGCTCCTTCACGCCGGAAGGGACTCTGGTAGCCACGGCGACGCACTTGCCTTACATCGCCGATCTCGGCGCGACGATTGTCTATCTGAGCCCTCTCAACGTGCACGGCTATCCTTCCGTGTTCGGACCCTCCACTCCCTACGAAATCAAGGATTACGACGTGATCGACCCCGAGTATGGCTCGGAGGCCGACTTTAAGGCGCTGGTGGAGCAGGCCCACAAACTGGGTCTGAAGGTGATCATGGACATCGTCTATGCTCACAGCGCCAACGACAATGTCCTGCTGAACAGGCCGGGGTTTTATCAGCGGACGCCGGACGGCAAGCTGATTATGTCGCGGTGGCACACCCCGCAACCCGACTTTACCAATCCGCAGGTGCGGGAGTTTTTCCGGAATAACATGCTGCACTGGGTTAAAGACGTCGGTGTGGATGGGTTCCGCTCCGACGTGGCGGGCGGCGTCCCGGCGGACTTCTGGGACCAGGCGCGCGACGCGATGGATAAAGTCAATCCCAACGTCATCATGCTGGCCGAGGCGGACGTGCCGGAGCACCAACTCAAAGCGTACGACATCAGTTACAATTTCCCGTACTACACGGCGCTGACTGCGGTGGTGGTCAACGGCGAATCGGCGGAACGCATCCGCCAGCAGTGGGAGAAGGCGAAAGCCACCTTCCCGCGCGGCGCCCGCTTTCTGCACCTGAACGACAACCACGACCGGAACCGTGCGGACGTGGTGTTCGGCGAGAAGGCCACGCTCGCGACGACGGTCCTGAATTTTACTCTGGACGGGATTCCATTCATGTACAACGGCCAGGAGGTGGGCGACACCACGGCTCCCCAACAGCAATCCCACGTGCCCATCCGTTGGGATATCTGGAAGCCGGAGGGTCAGCGGCGCACCAGCATTGCCGGGCGGCAGACGGCCAGGCTCCGTTCCTACATGCAGATCGTTCAGATGCGCAAAGACGAAGCGGCGCTTACATCCGGCGAACTCACCTGGGTCGGCAACAGTAATGCGGACGGCGTGGTCAGCTTCATGCGGAAGAAAGGCAACGAAGAGATCCTGGTACTGATCAATCTGACGAATCGTATTACGAAGATCCAGGTGGACGTGCCTGCATCCGACTATGCCCAGGCCCGGGATTTGCTTAAGAATCGAACGCTGCCGACGTCGCTCTCCCCCGACAAGTTCAGTTGTCAACTGGGCGCGTTCGACTACCTGGTGGCCAAACGCGCGTCCGGAAAGACCCCGTAAGGGCAGACATACGCACAACGTCAGCAGGCGGGTTGCCAACCCGCCGCAGGTTGACAACCTGCCCCACATCGCGCTGCTAAGTGAACAGTATTGGGACTAAACGAATATGCGTTCCACAACATGCATTCTCGCATTCGGGCTGTTGGCCGGTTTTCCCGGCAACGGCCTGGCACAGCCCGCCACCCAGTTCAACGTCAAGAACTTTGGCGCTGCGGGTGATGGAACCCGGGCGGATACGGAGGCCATTAACAAGACCATCCTGGCGGCCCGCGACGCCGGAGGCGGAACCGTTCTCGTCCCCGCTGGCACTTACGTGTCGGGCACCATCCAACTGCAAAACAACGTTACCCTCTGGATCGATGCGGGCGCCACGATCCAGGGAACCAGGAGTCTCGCCGACTATCATTGGCCGGAAGGCGGACGAGAATGGGACGGCGCGATCATCCTGGCGAACGGCGTCCACAATGTCGCTCTCATGGGCCGGGGGACAATTGACGGACAGAATCTGACCAACCCGAGGGGCGAAGAGCATATCCGCGGTCCCCACGCCGTCCTCATCAACGACAGCAAAGACATCGTCGTCCGCGACATCACCATCAAGGATGCCGGCAATTACTCGCTCATCCTGCGGTCTTGCGAACGTGTGACCATCGACAACCTCACGGCGTTCAACGGCTACGACGGCATCAACATGCACGACACCAGGGCCGCAACCATCTCGAATTCCAAACTGTACACCGGGGACGATAGCCTGGCGGGCGCCTACTGGGAGAACGTGACCGTCACGAACTGCATTCTGAACAGTTCCTGCAACGCGATCCGGGTGGGTGGCCGCAACGTGCTGATCAACAACTGCCTGATCTACGGTCCCGGGGAATACGCCCACCGGCTCGGATTCCGCCGCAATACGGAATCGGGCTTTCAGATCTTGCCCCATAGCGCAGGCCGCGGGGGTGGAAATTCCACCAGGTTGGTCAAGCCGGGTCCGGTGGACAACATGGTGCTCTCCAACATCACGATGATTAATGTCCGCTCGCCGGTCTATGTGGCTTTCGGGGCCGACGCGCCGTATAGCGGCAATAACCTCGGAGTGGGCCGCATCGTGGTGGAGAACTTGACGGCTATCAACTGCGGCAGAACACCGTTTTACGTGGCCGGGCCGCGTGAGAAGCCGGCTCAGTCCATCATCCTTCGAAACGCCCGAATGACTTTCGCCGGGGGCGTAGACGAGGTGGAGTCGAATGGCCAGGGGTTCAGTCCTTATTCGATGCTCCAGTCCTACGGAGTGTACTGCCGCAATGTCGAGAATCTGGAACTTCACGACGTTCGCGTGGACTATCTCGATAAGGACCGGAGGCCGGCACTCTTCGGAGAGAATATCGGCACGCTGGACCTGGACCGCTTCATCGCGCAGCGGGAGCCCGATGGCGCGCCTTCGCTGCTGTTCGATGGCATCCGCAAGTTGGTGCGGAACGGCGTGGAGGCGACGTCCTCGAAATTGATGATGAAAGCTCTCGATCCGCTGTTCGGAGGAGTGGTCTCCGGCGAGCCCTTCTTCGTGTCCGCGACCGTTCAGAACCCTGGTCGTGAGGGCCTTGGCGATATCGAATTGCGGCTTACGAATGAGGCGATCAAGCGCACAGTCTGGCTGGGCGCCAACGAAACTGCGCGCGTCGGCTTCGCCAATCTCCGGTCCAAAGAGAGCGGCGAAATACTGCTTCAACTCGGAGAACTGGCGAAAAACCTCACGGTGCGGCCCAAACCGGTTGGCCACCCTGTGACTGCGCCCTATCTTGCCTTTCAGAATCTGGAAGGGCAAGTGCAGCAGATCGAGGGCGGCTTCTACATTCGGGAGGCTGGTGACTACGCCGTGCTCGACCACGGCGACCAATATGGCGCCGCCTACCTGCCACACGGGTTGGGCGCGACCGATTCGGCGATCGTCAAACTCGAGAATGCCGATTCCCGAACCAATTGGGTTGGCCGCGCCGGCATCATGGTGCGCAAGGATATCTCGAAGCCCGGGCAATCGCCCGGCTACCTGGTGCTGGGCGCTTCGCCCGCGAATGGCTTTTCACTGGAATGGGATTCCGATGGCGATGGACGCATCGACAAGCGGACGGAACTGGATGGATACACCAACTGGCCATGCTGGCTCAAGCTTCAGCGGCAGGGCGCGCGATTCACGGGCTACTCCAGCAAGGACGGCAAGACCTGGACCAAGATCGGCGAGGCTGAGGTGCCTGGATCCGATGGTCCACTCGATATTGGCGTCTTTGCGCATCGCAGCAGTGCCCGCTTTATGGATTTCCAGGTAGTAAGGTAGAGAGGTGAAACGGTTCGCCACGAGCCTTGCCGCGTTGTTGTGCGCCTTGGGACTGGTGACGGCGCAGGATCCCCAGGCGCGACTGCTCGCTGCGGCCAACGCCGCCTACCGTTCGCTCCACGCGGCCGAAGCCGTGAGCCTTTATCGGGAGTACTTGGCCCATTATCCCGACCGCGCCGATGTCCGCGTTTTCCTGGGCGGCGCATTGTTGAACCTGGACCAGCTTGAGGCCGCACTCGACGAAGCCAAGCGGGCCATCGCGCTCGATAAGGGCTATGCGAAGGGGTACATCCTGGCAGGCCGCGTCCAAGCCGCGCGGCAGCAATTTGAGGCTGCCCAGCGCTTCTTTGAAACCGCGCAGCGGTTGGATCCGACAGACCTCGACGCGTGGTACTTCTCCGGCCGCGCCTATTACGACGCCAACCGCTTCGAACGCGCCATCGAGGCTTTCGAGCGAGCCCGGAAGGCCGGCGCGGAGCAGAGCCGCGTTTACGAGAACCTGGGGTTGTCCCAGGATGCTCTGGGACAGTTCGTTGCCGCAGAAAGGTCTCTCCGGAAAGCTGTGGCCCTCGCAGCCGACGCCTGGCGCCCTTATCTGGCCTATGGCGCTTTTCTGTTCCGGCAAAGCCGCGCCGCCGAGAGCCTGCCGGTGCTGCGTGAGGCCCTGGCGCTGGCGCCTGCCGCTGTCAGTGTCCGCTTCGAGTTGGCCCGCGTGCTCTATCACGAGAACAGCCTGGACGAAGCGGCGCGTGTCCTGGCGCCCGCACTGCCTTCCAACGAGTGCCGTGTCCACAACCTGCTGGCCCGCATCTACTCCGCCCGCGGCGAGACCGGCCTGGCCGGAGCCGAGGTCCGCGCAATCCAGACCTGCAAGGCCGCCCCGGACCACTTATGAAGGCCGTCGTCGCTGCAGAATCCAGATGCGCAGGCGGAGACCGCCTGCGCCACCGCAGCAGGTTCCTTCTCACCGCCGCTTTGGTGCTCGCTGTCGTTCTCGCCACCCTGGCAGCGCCGCCGGAGTCCTATTTCGAGGACCGCACCGCGCATTCCGGCATCGCCTTCGTGCTGCACAACGCCGCCTCGCGCGAGAAGCACCAGATTGAGACCATGGCCGGCGGCGTGGCGGTGTTCGACTACGATAACGACGGCTATCCCGACATCTACTTCACGAACGGCGCGGAGCAGCCGTCGCTCCAGAAGACCGGTCCGCAGTACCGCAACCGTCTCTACCGCAACCGGCACAACTGGACCTTCGAAGACGTCACCGACAAAGCCGGCGTAGGTGGCGCCGGCTACAACATAGGCGTCGCGGCGGGCGACTATGACAACGACGGCCACGAAGATCTGTTCGTCACCGGCGTCAAGGGCAATACCCTGTTCCACAATCGCGGCAACGGTACCTTCGAAGACGTGACCCGCGCCGCCGGTCTGGAGAGCCACGACTGGTCCGTCGCAGCAGCCTGGGTGGATTACGACAACGACGGGCGCCTGGATCTGTTCGTGGTCAACTACGTGAAATGGGACCCGGCCGCCGAACTGTTCTGTGGCGACGCCGCGCGCGGCATTCGTACCTATTGCCATCCGCGCTTCTACGAGCCTCTGCCCAACCGCCTGTATCGCAATAACGGCGACGGCACCTTCTCCGACGTTTCGGCCGCGTCAGGAATCGCCGCGCACCCCGGCAAAGGCATGGGGATCGCCATCGCCGATTACGACCACGACGGCTGGATGGATGTATTTGTTGCCAACGACACCATGCCGAACCTGCTCTTCCATAACGAGCGCGACGGCCATTTCCGTGAGACCGCCCTACAGGCCGGCGTGGGCCTCAACGACGATGGCAAGGCACTCTCGTCCATGGGCGTCGATTTCCGCGATCTCGATAACGACGGCTGGGAGGACCTGTTTGTCACGGCGCTCTCGAGCGAGACTTTCCCGGTGTTCCGCAATCTCGGCCACGGCCTTTTCAGTGACATCACCTACCCCAGCCACGTAGGCCCTATTTCCATGCCAGTTAGCGGGTGGAGCGCCGGAATCTTCGATTTCGACAATGATGGCTGGAAGGATGTGTTCGTGGCCGCCGGCGATGTCCAGGACAACACCGAACTGCTTTCCAGTCGCAAGTCGCGGCAGCAGAATCTGCTGCTGCTCAACGATGGTCACGGCGCGTTTCGCGGCGTATTCGCCGGGCCGGCCGCACTGAACCGCGGAGTCGCCTTCGGAGATTTCGATCGCGATGGGCGTGTGGACGCCGTCGTCACCCGCCTCAACGAACAGCCCGTGGTACTGCGCAACGTCATGGGTGCGGGCAACCACTGGATTGCGCTGAACCTGATCGGAGTGAAGAGCAACCGGGACGCCATGGGCGCGCGTGTGACCGTCAGGAGCGGCGGAGTCACTCAAGTGAATCACGTCACCACGTCGACAGGCTATGCCTGCTCGAGTGAGTTGGCAGTGCATTTCGGACTGGGCCGCAACAATCGCGCCGAGAGCATTGAAATCGAATGGCCATCCGGAGCGCGGCAGTCCCTTGCGAACGTTCCCGCCGACTCGTACCTGACCGTGCGCGAGCGCCAGCCGTAGACTCTTTGTGGATCGCGCATGAATGCTCCCCACCGATGAGGCGCGGACACTCGTGTCTGCCGCGTCGAGACGAGTCTCGACGCGGCAAGCACGAGTGCTTGCGCCACGTAACGCGATACAGTAATAGCGAGGAATCCACTCATGTCCACTTCGAGAAGGCATTTTCTAGGCGCCGCCGCGGGGGCCTCGCTCGCCGGCGAGTTGCTGGCCGAAACCCCGCAGAACGTCTCTCCCAACGACCGGGTCCGTGTCGCGCTGATCGGCAACGGAATCCAGGGTAGCGGCGATGCCCGCACCTCCCTGGCGACGGGCGGCGTGGAACTCGTGGCGGTGAGCGATGTCTACCAGGGGCGGCTGATTCGCGCCAAAGAAGTCTGGGGCGATCGCGTCTTTACCACGCGCGATTACCGCGAGGTGCTGGCGCGTCCGGATGTGGACGCTGTGATCATCGCCACTCCGGACCATTGGCACCGGAAGATCTCGGTGGACGCCATGAATGCAGGCAAGGACGTCTACTGCGAAAAGCCCATGGTGCAGTTGATCGACGATGGCCAGGAGGTGATCGACACGCAGAAGCGGACTGGCCGCATCATGCAGGTGGGCAGCCAGCGCGTCAGTTCCATCGTCTACCAGAAGGCCAAGGGACTGCTGGAAAACGGCGCCATCGGCGAACTGAACCTGGTGGAGGCGTGGGTGGACCGCAACTCGGCGATCGGCGCCTGGCAGTATTCGATTCCGCCGGACGCCTCGCCCTCCACCATCGATTGGGACCGCTTCCTGGGCCGCGCGCCCAAGTTGCCCTTCGAGCCCATGCGGCTGTTCCGCTGGCGCAATTATCGCGACTATGGCACCGGCGTGGGGGGCGACCTGTTCGTGCACCTCTTCTCGGGAATCCATTTCATTCTGGGGGCGATTGGGCCGACGCGCGTATTCACCACCGGCGGTATACGCTTCTGGAAGGACGGGCGCGACGTGCCGGACGTGATGCTGGGGCTCTATGACTATCCGGCGCGCGGCAAGTTCCCGGCCTTCAACCTGTCGCTGCGCGTGGACTTCGCGGATGGAGCCACCGAAACGCAGGGCTTCCGATTCGTGGGCAGCGAGGGAATCCTGACGATTGGAAATGGCGTGACGGTCTCCCGGCAGCCGCGCGAGGCTGAGCCGGGCCAGACCGCCGACACCTTCTCGAAAGCCATGCAGGAACAGTACATGAAGGAGTATCGCGAAAAGTACCCGGTGCGCAGGGCGAGTGCGGATTCCATGCGGCCACAGGGCGACGAACGGTATCTACCGCCCGCGGGCTACAGCGATTGGCTCGATCATCATCGGAACTTCGTCAACGCGGTGCGTTCGCGCAAGGCGGTGATCGAGGATCCCGTGTTCGGATTCCGTGCCGCGGGTCCGGCGCTAGTGTCGAATGTTAGCTACTTCGAGCAGCGCGCCTGCCAGTGGGACCCGGAGACGATGACGCTGAAATCCTAGGGCCGCTCAAGCTCGGGTCCGCCGGGTGAACGCTCCTCGGCGGTTGTGTGGGGCAGGTTGCCAACCTGCGGCCGATTGTCAATCGGCCTGGTGGAGGCGGGCGCGGCTTGCACTCAAGGGGTGTCACAGATCAACAGGCGGGTTGCCAACCCGCCGCAGGTTGGCAACCTGCCCCACATTCAGGCAACCCGCTACCCGCGCAAGTGAGGCTTCATGAATTGGTCCCAGGCATCGCGGAGTGCCTGCTTGCCAGCCTCATCCAGCGCGGGCGTTGCCCCTCGAACGCCGCGGCCACCGGCGCCGCTCGCCGTCCCGCCTCCCGCCATGTTGCCGCCCGTCTTCGTATCTTCCTTAAACACGCCGCGAATGACCATGAGATAAGTAGCAGCGCCATTGATGCTATTGAACGCCTGGATCCGGCCGAACATGTCGAACGCTTCGCGCCGCTTGCCCGCGTGCCAGAGATCGAACGCCGCGGCATAGAAGTCGGAGAGCACCGTGTAGGGGCAGTGGCCCGAGAAACCCAGCCGCATCTCGTCGATCATGGTGCGGACGCCGTTGCCGGAGAACACCGCCAGCTTGTCATTGGTGCGCTCGCGGATCTGCGTCACGCGCGCCAGGGGATTGCCGGCCTCGTCCTTGACGCACTTCATGGTGGGGATCTGCCTGGCCATTTCGACCACAATATCCACGCTGACGTCGCCCTGGGTTTGCACGATCATGGGCAAGTCCGTAGCCTGGCCGACGGCCTTGTAGTATTCCATCATGGCCTTGTCATCGGCCTTCTCGGGAGGCAGCGAAATGATGGCATCGGCGCCGTTCTTCGCCGCATGTTTGGCATATGCGATCACCTTATCGAGGTTGCCGTCCTTATCCTGCACCCCAATTACGAGCGAAGTCTTGCCGCCCTTCCCGGCCGCGAGGATCGCTTCTGCGCCATCCATCCTTTCCTTCTCGGACAGGGTGGTCCAGCCGCTGGCGATTTGCGGCCAGGCGAATCCGTGGACCTTGTAGCGGTTGCAGAATTTGACCTCGCTCTGGAGGCAGTCCAGATCGAGCTTGTCGGATTCGGTGACCGGCGTCTGGCCGATGGGAAAGACGGCCCGCAACGGCTTCGTACCGGCGGAGTAGCCCCTGCCGGCTAACGCCAAACCCAGCGCCCCGCCGCCCAGTGTCTGCAGGAATTCCCTTCTTCCGGAAGCTTGCGAATGATCCTTCATCGATTCCTCTCCTCCCGACCTTAACGGTCGATCCTCTTCATCAACTTGTCAAGCGCGTTGCGATCGATGGGGTACCCGAGCCCTGGCTCCGTCGGCGCCAGTACATAGCCGTCCTTATCGATGCGGAACTGCGCCTGGTAGGGACGGTCCACCGCAGTGGCTGGGTGCGGCATCTCGAACCAGTACGCATTGGTCATCGCCAACTCCAGGTGGAAGTGCACCGCAAGATCGGTGGGATTGCCCCAGTTGTGCGGCGTGCATTCCAGGTTGAAGGCATCGGCCAGCGCGCCGACGCGCATGGATCCGCTGATGCCGCCCACGTTGTCCGCGATCAATCGCGCCACGTCGAGCGCACCGCGCCGGATATATTCGGCGAACCCGGAAATGGAGGTCAGGAATTCGCCGACGTGGAGCGGCAGGTCGAGAGCGCGGTTCAGTTCCACCAGGCCATCCAGATCGGTAGTGGGGATGGGGTCCTCAAACCACGCGTAATTCAGGTCGTCGAGCACGCGGCCTACTTTCAGNNGCTTTGCGGATGGTCTTGATCTCCTCGATGTGGCCGAAATAGGCGGGGATTGGCGGACCGGTTCTCTTCTGACCGCCGCCGGGATGGATCTTGTATCCTTTATAACCCTGCTCTTTGGCGCTGAGCGCGTCGGCGATGTAGTCCTCGACGTTGGGGAGATGCTGGGAACTGGCATACGCCATAACCCGGTCTTTGTTGCCGCCCAGGAGTTTGTAGATGGGGCGGTTGACGGCCTTGCCGAGGATGTCCCACATGCAGATCTCGGCCGCGGCCGTGTAGAAGTTGGGCCAGGAGCCACCGCCGCGGTTGCCCGCGCCGATTCCGCTGCCTCCGCCGGCAGTCGCGCCTCGGCCGCCGCCACCAGCAGCGTTCGCACCACCCCGACCTCCGCCGGGGGCTCCGGAGCGACCCCCGCTGAATCCGAAGGTTTCCTTCGTGCCGGTTGTCGCCGTGATGGTGGGCAGCAGATCGATGACGTTCTTACCTAGCAGCGCGGGCTTGGCCCATTCCAGCCAGTTGGGCGTCAGGCCGCGGTTCCCGATGGTGTAATTTCCCTCGTGACCGCTGTTGGTCACGACCGAGAGAATCTCGCCGGTCTCGCTGGAGTTCAAGCGGCGAAAACTGGAAAGATCCGCGACGTAGACTTTGACTTCCTTGATGGTCAGATCGGGAAGATCCGCCTTGTTGACTCCGGCCGACTGCGCAGCGGCGTGCGGCGGATCGGCAAGCACTGCGGCCACGGCCGCGGTAGCTCTACTGGAAGCTCCAAAGAATTGCCTGCGGGACTGCCTCTTATCTAACATCGTTAATTCTCCTCTCTCCGGTGGCACGGGCATTTCCGGTTTGCGGATCCGTTCCGGACTTGCCTGTGCCGGTTTTCTTGCCCTGGAAGCCAACAACGCAAGAACGCCCGTGCCCTCATTCGGGCAGGGCAAATGCAAGTACATTCGATCCCGAACTGATCGCCACATACTGACGGCCACCCACCATGTAGGTCATGGGCGAGGACTTCGGCGGTTGGCTGGTCTCAAAGTGCCACAGTGTAAGCCCTGTTTTCGAGTCGACCGCAGCGAATCCACCGCTCGATTCGCTATAGAAAACCACGCCGCCCGCGGTGGAAAGCACTCCGCCATAGTTGGGCGTGGGCACCTTCTGATCGATTTCCCAGGCGATTTTGCCGGTTTGCATCTCGATGGCGCGCAAATACCGCCGCGGCGCTTCGCCGCCGGGCACGCTGAAGAGAGTTCCGCCATCTCCGCCGCGCCCGCCGAGCGGAGCGCCGGCGCCAGCACCTCGTCCTGCACCGCCGCCTCGTCCCCCACCGCCCCGGCCGTTCCCCGCTGCGGCGCCGACGTTCAGGCCGAACTGATTGCTGCGGTAAGTGCCGCAGTTCTCGATCGTCATCACGTAGTACAAATCGGTAGCCGGGTTGTACGCCGTCGACATCCAGTTGGCAGCCCCGCGTATATCGGGGCAGGTGGGAGTGCCTTCCAGAGTCGGCACGTTGCCGGGCAATTCGATGGGCCGGCCCTTGGCGTCGATGCCGCTGGCCCAGGAGATCTTCCGGGCGAAAGCCTTAGCCAGCAGCAGCTCCCCGTTGGTCCGGTCGAGCACGTAATAGAAGCCGTTCCGGTCGGCATGGAGCAGGAGCTTCCGGGGACGTCCCTGGAAGTCGGCGTCCACCAGGACGGCGGGCTGCACCGCATCCCAATCGTGCAGGTCGTGCGGGGTGAACTGGAAGTGCCAGCGGAGCTTTCCCGTTTCCGGGTCCAGGGCCACGATGCAGTTGGTATAGAGGTTGTCGCCCTTCCGCTCGCTGCCATCGGTATCCGGAAACGGGTTGCCGGTGGGCCAATAGAGCAGATGGAGATCGGGATCGTAGCTGCCCGTGAGCCAGGTCGAACCGCCTCCGAATTCCACGGCATCGCCCTGCCAGGTGTCCCACCCGGGATCGCCCTGGCGAGGGACCGTCCAGAAGCGCCACGCCAATTGCCCGGTGGTGGCCTTATAGGCCGCGAGGAATCCGCGAATGCCGTCGTCGGCGCCGGCCACTCCGGCCACCACCAGATCGCCCACCACCAGCGGCGCCGCGGTAGCGCCGTAGTGCTGCGGCGTTTCGGGCATGAAGACATCCCAGCGGAGGGCGCCCGTCAGCTTGTCGAGACAGATCAGGTGGGCATCGTCGGTCGTATAAAAGACGCGGTCGCCGAGCAGCGCCACCCCGCGATTCACGCCCTTGGCCGCATCGGCCGCGATGGTGGCGCTCGTCGAGCGGGGCCGCGAGTATCGCCAGATTTCCTCGCCGTTGCGCGGGTCGAGCGCGTACACCTGATTGGGGCCGGTGATGTACATCACGCCATCGGCCACCAGCGGAGTGGTTTCCAGGCCGAAATACGGCATCGAATAGACCCACTGAAGCGCCAGTTTCTTCACGTTCTGTCGATTGATCCGGTCGAGCGGGCTGTGCCGGTTGCCGTTCACATTGCCGTTATAAGTAGGCCACTCTCCGGGCTTGGGGTGCAGGATCTCCGTGACGGAGTCGCGGCTCACGGTCTCGCCGGGACCGGGGAGCGCGCCCGCGGGCAGACCGCCCAGGCGGCTGAGAAACGCCATCAGGTTGAGCTCCTCTTCCGCGGTTACTTTGAGCGGCGGCATGGCCGATGTTCTATCGCGTCCGGTAATCTCGTACTCGCCGTCGGCCAGCAGGAGGAGCCGGCCGTCCAGGGTCTGCAATTGCAGCGAATGGAGCGTCTCCTTGCGCGCGAAACCGCGGACCGTGCTGCCATCCCGCAAGCGGACGGTGACTGTGGCATAGCTGTCCGACACCTGCGCGTTGGGGTTCTTGAGCTTGCGCGTGAGTTCGGCCAGCGTGAACTGGCGGCCGGTGCTGGTGAGATCGGGCCCGACCGACTTGCCGCGCCCCAGGGCGGTGTGGCAGGAACCGCACTGACCCTTGCCGAAGAACAACCGCTCGCCGGCGGCCGTGTCGCCATCGGGCGGAGCATCGAACGCGGTGCTATTCATCGATCGGACGAAACCGGCCAGTGCCTGCAACTGGTCTGTGGGCAGCGGGAACGGTGGCATGCCGGCGGGAGTGCCTTTTTGAATGATGTCGCGGATCTCGCCGAGGGAGCGTGTACGGAGGCGCCGGCTGCGCGAGAGCGCCGGACCGCGGTCCGATCCCGAGGCATCGTCGCCATGACAGGAAGCACAACGCTGTTCGTAAAGTTTCGCGGCATCCGGCGGCCCGGATTGGGCGGCTGCCACTCCCATGACAACCGGAAGCACCAGCCCGGCCATCCATCCATCGCTTGTCTTCATTGGCGCGAAACCATTCGTGCCAAACTGTATCGAATTTGAGGGCGTGCGTCAACCGCCGTCTCAAAACTGAAACTCAATGCTGAAAAATGGAATACAGGGACCGGGCCGCTGGGCTCTCTCCGGAGATGGCCAGTTTTTGCAGGCGACAGGCCAGGCGACCGGGCCGGGAGGACTGTCCTACTTTTCCGCAGGACCACGCAAATGTTGCGGCGTAGTGTTCGCCAGGCCGTCGACGATCACAACGGGCTTGCTGACCAGCTTAATCTGAGCGGACTTCAGATCAGGACGGCTGGCCGTAACCGTAATCGTTCCGGCCGCCAGGGTGGAACGGACCGAAACACGGTTGATCCCGCATTCGGTATTCAGGTAGAGATTGTTAGTCGAATCGACCTTGCCGCTATTGTAGCCGCCGCGCCAGACTCCAGGCCCAGACACGGTGAAGTTCACCTTGTCGTCGTCGATCGGGCAGCGTTGGCCCTTGTCATCCACCACTTCCACGTCGATCAGCGCCACATCCGCCCCGTCGGCCTGCAGGCCCTGCGGACCAACGATCGGCGTAAGTTTGATTCCGGCCGGCGGTCCGGCGGTCGTCAGTTCCTCCTGGACCACCATTTTGCCGCCGTTCCTGCCCACGGCCTTCAGACTTCCCGGCGCAAATTCCACATCGGGGAAAGCGAAGATAAACCCACTCACCGGCTGCGAGTTCACGCCTGCCGACTTGCCATTGACGAACAGTTCCACCGATTGGGTGTTGGCAATCACGTTGATGGTCTTCACGGTCTTCTTGTCCGCCGGATAACTCCAATGGCCCAGAATGTGGAGGTCGGGCCGATCGTTCTGCATTACGCGGTGGGTGAAATAGATCTCCTTCGGAAGCCGCACCGCATCCACCTTGCCGCTCACCCGGCACACTTCGCTTGAATCCTGCCGCCCGTCCGCGTCCGAATCCGAGAAATAGATGGAGGCGTAACCCGACCACTTGGAGTGCGCCGGGTCCGGGTTGGAAATGCGGTTTTCCCAATACGCCTGATAGCGCTTCACCGCGGCTAGAGCGAAGCTCTCGGAGGTATATTGCCAGGTGTCGTTGGGTCCCTTCTTAAAGCCAAAATACGGCGGCGAGAAATCGTCCCAGAAGCGGCGCGCGCCCTCGTCCCGAAAGTCCTCGGTCTCAATCAAAGGGGCGCGGTCGCGGCGTTGCGCGCTGTATCCGCGGAACATGGCGGTGGGTCCGGTGAGCTGGTCGGTCCGCGGATCCTGGCCGATCATCACGCCATAAAACTCGGCAATGGGCGTGGTGGCGGTATTCAACTCGGCGTTGTCGTTGCCGCGGGCGCCCATCACGCGGCCGCCGTCCGGGTCCCATTGCTTGCGCAGGGCCACCATCTGCTGCATATGTTCCACGGTGACCACGGTGTTGCCTGCCTCCCAGAACAGGATGCTGGGACTGTTGCGGAAGTATGGTGTCGCGCATCACCTCCAGGCGCTGCTCCCACTGGCGCCCCGTCACGTCCCGTTCCTTGTCTCCGGCGGGACAGATCTGGATGATGCCGTAGCGGTCGGCCGCATCGACATCCACGCGCTGCGGCGCAACATGCATCCAGCGGACGTAGTTGGCGCCGTTGTCGCGAATCATCCGGGCCTGGTAGTCGTGCATCCAGTCCGGATACGCCTGGCCCAGCCCCGCCCATTCGTTGCTGGAACGCTGGGCGAAGCCTTTCAGGTAGATGAACTTGTCGTTCAGATAGACACCGCCCGTGCCCGCGCCGCCTTTGAATTCGGCCTTGCGGAATCCCGTCACCACCTTGTCGACGTCCACCACCTTGCCATCCACCGTGAGGACCGAATAGACATCATAAAGGTACGGATCTCCCGTGCTCCAGAAGCGCGCCCCCTTCAGCGCTCCGGTGGCGTTCAGGACGGTCTTTTCGCCAGCCACCATATCGACGGAGTTGCCCGCGAGTCGCGCGCGCACCTGCCCCGTCCGATCGACGATCACGGCCGACAGTTCGACCGTGGCGCGGTCCCCGGAGGCATTCCGCACTTCGGAATCGACCGTCACATCCGCGCTTTTCCCGGCGATATTGAAGTTCGCGGCGTGGACGTACACTCCCGTGCTTTCCAGACCGTAATAGAGTGGCAGAGTCTGGTAGATCTTCCCGGTGACATGCAGCCAGACGTGCCGATTGATGCCTCCGTGGTCGGGATTGAAGTCGTTGGCGTTCCATTCGAACGTGGTATTGGTGGCACGCTCCGCGTAGGTGGTGCGGTTATCCAGTTTGACCGCCAGAACGTTCTCCCGGTTTCCGAAATGCACGGCGGTGCTGATATCCACCCCGTAGGCCGTCACGCCGTTTTCGTAGAGTCCCACCGGCTGGCCGTTCAGGAAGATATCGCCCGCCTGCCGCATGCCCTCGAATTCGAGGAAGATTTTATCGCCCTCGAGTTTGGCGGGAAGCTTGAAATGTTTGCGGTACCAGGACAGCCCCTTGTAGGTGCCGCGATCGCCGCCGCTGTGGGAAATGATTTGACGAAACGAGTCGACGTCGTTGAATGTGTGCGGCGTGCTGACGGTCGCCCAGCTTGAATCGTCGAAGCTTGGGGCCTCCGCGCCGGCCGCGTCCTCGCGGGCAAATTTCCAGTTCAGATCGAAACTCATTCTGGAGCGCGGCGACGTTGGCGGAGTGTAGGGTGTAGTCTGCGCAGCGCCGACAAGCGCCAACGCGCAGAGAATCAGCGGAACAAGCATTCGTTTCATAGCGGATTGACACTTATATAGTACGAACTTGTGATGAAAGCTGCGAGCCGTCATTGGAATGCCGGGAAGCAATCGGGCGGCAACAGCGGCTGGGCGAACAACTCTGCGCGCATCCTGCCAAAAGACGAACCCACCACCGGCCGGAAGGCCATCTTCGCGATCACGTCGCCCTCCAGGTCGAGACCCGGCGCCACTTCTTCCAGTTGCAGCCCTTGCGCAGTCAGACGGAACACCGCCGCCTCGGTGACGTAGAGCACCTCCTGGCCGGTGGAGATCGCGTGCGCGCCACTGAAGGTGATCTGCCGGACCGCAGGAACGAATTTCGGCTTGCCGCCCCGGACGGCGAGCGTGCCGCAGAAGACCACCTTGCGCGCCTTCTGCGCGATATCGATGAAACCGCCGGTGCCGATGATGGCCGAGTCGAGCTTGCTGACATTCACGTTGCCGGCCGCATCCACTTCGGCAAAGCCGAGGAAGGCGATATCGACGCCGCGCCCCTGATACCAGGCGAACTGCCGTAGCGTGCCAATAATCGCGGTGCTGTTGTAGGCGGCGCCGAATTCGAGGCCCTCCGCCGGGATGCCGCCGATTTGCCCTTGCTCGATGGTGGGCACGACGGACTCCGCGAATCCCTGCTCGCGAGCGACTTTCATCACTCCATCGGGCACGCCGAAGCCCACGTTGATGATGGCGCCGGGCCGTAGTTCCATCGCCGCCCGCCGCGCGATCGTCTTGCGCACGCTGAACGGGAACGGCGCGAACTCGCTCTCCGGTTTGCGCGCCTCGCCTGAGAGCGCCGGGTCGTAGCCGATGTTATACGTCATCCCCTGATCGGGATGCACGATCAGGCAATCGACGAAGATGCCGGGCACATGCACGAGGCGCGGATCGAGACTGCGCGCCGGGACGATGCGCTTCACCTGCGCGATGGTAATACCGCCCGCGGCGAGCGCGGCCTGCGCCATGGCGCAGTTATGCCACGGGGCGACCTCTTCGTGCATGCTCAGGTTGCCTTCTTCGTCGGCAACCGCGGCGCGGATCAGCGCGACGTCGATCGGATGCGCGCGGTAGTAGAGGTACTCCTTGCCATCGCGATTCCACAACTCTACGATGTCCTCTTCGGCGCGGGCGTTGAGCTTGCCGCCTTCCACACGCGGGTCGATGAACGTGTCGAGGCCGATCTCGCTGATCCAACCGGGACTGCCCGATGCCGCGGCGTGGAACAGTTGCACGAGGATGCCCGCAGGCAGGCAGTAGGCCTCAAACAGATTCTCGGCCGCGAGCTTCGCCATGGAGGGCGACATCGACCAATGGCCGCCGATGACGCGGTGGTACAGGCCGGGCATGGCCATGTGCTCCAGGCCTCGCGCACCCTGGTCGCCAACACCGAACGGGTGAATCAGGGTCAATTCGCGCGGCCCGCCGGTCGCGCGGTGGCGCCGGCCAATGGCCTCGAGCATCCGTTCGGGAACGGAGTGGCCGGCCCCGGAGCCGCCGATCGCCACGGTGACTCCATCCCGAATCAGCAGCGCCGCCTGATCGGCTGTCAGTATGGGTTTCGCCGTAGTCATGTACGCCGCCGATCGAGAAATGCCTGAAGCCGTTCGCGAAATTCGGGACCGGTCGAGATCGCCGCATAGTTGGCGGCCTCCAGTTCCAGGCCGGCATCGAGGGCGTTTTCGAGGCCCGTATCGACGCACCGCAGAATGCAGCCGATCGAGGCCGCCGAATTCGCGAGGATCGCCAGCATGAGCTCGCGCGCCGCCGCCAGCAGCCCGGCGGGCTCCACGACGCGGTTCACCAGCCCGATGCGCCAGGCTTCCTGGGCGTCGATGGGCGCACCGGTCAGCATCATCTCCAGGGCGCGCCCGCGGCCCACCAGCCGTGGCAGCCGCTGCGTGCCGCCGTTGGCCGGGAAGACACCGATCTTAGCCTCCGGCAGTCCGAGCTTGGCCGTCCGAGCCGCCACGCGCAACGAACAGCACAGCGCCAACTCCAGGCCGCCGCCGAGCGCGTAGCCGTTGATCGCGGCGATCGACGGTTTGCCCATCGTCTCCAGTCGCCGCATGATCGCCTGGTCCCGCGCGCATCGCGCCTGGCCGCCGAGCGGGCTGGCGCCCGAGAGTTCTTCCACATCGGCGCCCGCGACGAAAGCGCGCTCGCCCGAGCCCGTCAGAATCAGGCCGCGGTACTCGCGCTCGACGCGCTGGAAGGCGTCGTCCAGCTCCGCCATCACGCGGTTGCTGAGCGCGTTCAATTTCTGCGGGCGATGGATCGTCACCTGGACGAATCCCGCCGCATCCGGTTCGAAGAGGATTTCAGTGTATGTCATGGGTGTGCCTTATCGGGGTACACGAAGCTAGCGATACCGGTAGAGCTTCACGCGCTGAATGCCGCGATCCGGGGCGGAAAGCCGGACTCCGCTGCCGGATTGGCCCATGTCCGCGACGGCGCCGATGTCGTAGCGTAGGACGGAATCGTCGCCGCCCAGATAGCGCGTGACCACCCATTTGCCATTCTCGAAGTGGCCGTTCTCCTGGCGGGCAATTCCGGCGATCGGCGGACCCGGCGTGTTGGGCGTAAACGTGATCTGCAGGTTGTTGCCGGCAAGCAGGTATTCGTCCGGACCGGTCGCCATGAAGATGCCGTAGCCGGTCAGGTCAGGCACCGTGTCAGGCGTGCGCCGATTGCGTGGCAGCCCAACATTGAGGATGTAGTCGCCAAGCTTGATCTGCTGATCGGGATTCTGCCGGTTCAATGACGCGGCCGCAATCGTGCCCTTGGACTGGTGCTCCAGGATGGACGGGGCGAGTTGCGCCAACGTTTTATAAGCCACCGAGAACGGCAGCGTCTCGACATCGGGCGGAGGTTGCGAGGCGGCCGGCTGCGGACCATTGGGGCCGAATCCCTGGAGGCGCGCGACGTTGTCGATGCCGAACGGCGAATAGCCAATGGCGCGTTGTTGGCCGATCGCGTAGAAGGCGTTGGCGGCGCCGCGCGTGTCACCGGCCGATTCGGGAACGAAGAGCGTGTTGCCGGCGCGGCTGTAGCGCGCGGTGATGCCGGTGAAATCAGGCAGGTAGATGTCGGGGCAAAGCAGGTCTACCGCTGGCGCGCCGGCGCGCCAGATATCGTGCATGTGGGCTTGCGGGCCGCCGCTCGGATAGTCGCCGGGGCCTTTGTCTTCGGGCTGCACGATCCAGGCGTTGACGAACATGGGAATGGAATATTCCTTCTTGCCCGCCTCGGCCACGGCGTTGACGTAGCGAGCGTAGTTCCAGCCCATGAAGATCTCGTCGGCCTTGGGCATGTGGCCGAAAACCTCGGCCCAGGTTCCGGAAATCTTTGCGCCGGCCGCGTCCCATACCTCTTTGAACTCCGGCAGCAGGTCCCGCTTGTGCTTCACCAGATAGTCCATCAATTCCTGGGGCACCGGCTTGGCGAAGGCTTCGTCGGCCTCCGGAGAGCGATCGCGTGCATCGCCCAACACACCCACTTCGTTCTCCAACTGCACCATGATCACGCGATGGGTCTGATCCACTTCGCGGGTGTGGCGCATCAGAGCGGCGAACGCGCGCGCGTCGGCTTCGAGATTGTTCCGGCTGAGAGTGGAGAGCACTTCGATGGTCTTGCCGCTACGGATCTGGACGCGCGGGAATCGGTCTTGCGCCGCCTTGACCCAGGCGGGGGCGAAGCTGGAAAGTCCGTTCTTCCAACTGGCGAACCAGAGCCAGACGATGCGCACGTTGTTCTGTTTCGCGCTGGCGATGAGTTGATCCACCAGGCGGAAATCGTACCTGCCTTCCTCGGGTTCGATCCAGTCCCACGAAACGCCCGTCAGAACGGTATTCATGTGGACCTTGCCGGCGAGCACCGGCCAGACGACCTTCATCCGCTCGGTGTCGGAGGACACGGTGTTGCTCAGTTCTCCGGCGAGCACGAGGAAGGGCTTGCCATCGACCATCAACTGCGTGGCCTGGCCGCGCTTTTCCAGATGAGGGACCGCGGTGTCCGCGGGTTTGGTCTGTGCGCGCGCCACCAGGGCCAGAGAGCACAAAGCGAATGTACAGGCGAGGGTCTTTAAGGTATTCACGTCTGAATCACCGTTCCGACGCTTATTTTACCGAGACTCCCCATACGTTGGCGAACCGCGATTTGCCGGCGGGTCCCTCCACTTCGAGGATCGCGGTGTAGTCCCGCCCTGCCTTGTACTCATGCATCGGATTCTGTTCGGTGGATGTGGAGCCGTCTCCAAAGTCCCATTTCCAAGACTTGATCTTGCCATCGGATTCGTCTTTGAAGGCCACCAGGCGGCGCTCCATGTCGGCGACCGTGTACGAGAACTTCGCCTGGATTTGTTTCCGAAACTGCGGCTCTAGAGGCATGAGCCGGAAGCCGACCAGGTCGCTGGCGTTGCCGAACATGGTTTGCTTGTGCGACAAATTCCAGAAGCCCACACGATTGCGCGCATTGACGTCGTCATAGTCGATCACGCACCAGGAGAGGCCGATCAGCTTGTTCTCCGTGAGGACCGATTCCACGGCACGCTGCGGACCGTCGCACGGAGCGTAGTCGAACGGCGTGATCCAGAATTCCAGGATCAACTTGCCGCTCTCGCCGGGCTTGAAGTTGTAGTTATAGGCGGCGTTGGCGTAGGGCAGTCGCTTGATGTACTGCGCGCAGCCCCAGGCCATCGCCCAGTCTTTGTCGCCGGGCGGTGTAAAGATGTGGTAGTTCTGCGCGTGCACGCCGTGAAAGGCCCAATGCGCATCCGCCTGGCTGATGCGCGGGTCGATCACGGAGCGGGCCTGGCCGACCGCTTCCGGCGTCCAGATGTCGCGGTGGTAGATATCGATCAAGGGACCGCCGGAGAGGTCGCCATCGACCACCACTTCGAAGATGTCGTTGTGCAGGTCGGTACGCGAGAAGTCCCAGTAATTGTCGTAGGCCTCGTAGAGAAAGTAGAGGCGGTTGAGACCCTGGACCCAGCCCACCTTGACTTTGACGTCGAGGTTCTTGGGATCGTGATTCATGCCGTGGCCCTGCTCGGTGTCCATGAGTTGATCCATACCGATCGCATAGCTGTCGGGGACGATCGCCCAATCGTCTGTGTTGCCGTCAATGCGGGGGATCTTGTCGGGAGGGAACTGGAAGATCTTGAAGGTAACCTCCGGACGTTGCAGTCCGGATTGCGCGGTCAGTAACGGCAAGGAAAGGAAAGCGCAAACCAGCCATCGTTTAAGCACGAAGCGCATCATATCAAAGTGCATTCTGACGGAGTCAACCGCGCAGCGCAAAGGTTACTTGCCGCCCGAAACGCCCGCCAGCAGGAATACCAACGGTGCGTTCCAATTGATGGCCACTTCGTTGGCGGCGTAGGCCGCCTGCTCATCGAGATACATTTTCGCGGGAGGCAGGGTCGCCGCGAGTTTCTGCATGGCCGGATCCTGGCGTCCGCGGTTTGGGCCTCCCGAGAGCAAGCCGGGCCACGGCTCGGGATTATCGTCCGCCCCGCTCGGACGGTGATGCGGGTGCCGGAATGGGTTAGCGCCAAGCTGCGTGACGAAACTGAGCGAAAAGGTATTCCTACCGAGCAAGTAGTGCAGGTTCTCCAGCGCCGTCTCCACGTAATGAGGATTGGCGTGGAGGGCGTTGGCCACTAGGAGCTGCATTCCGTAGTTCGCCACCACGCTGTTCGATCCCCAGATGTAATCCCGCGAAGTCATGCTGATGCGATAGCCGTTCGACTGGGAACGTTCTACAATCTGGTCCGCCGCAGCGACGGAATCCCGGCGGATCGCAGCAACGGCAGCAGCATCTCCGCCCGAGTCCAAGGCGTACGTCCAAAGCGCCAGGTTCGCGACGTTCGCCCACGATTGCGGCTGCGTGGGGCGAATCGATTTCAGGTAGCCGGAATAATGCTCTAGGAAGTACCTCTGGTATCGGTCGCCCCGCGTCGTGCGAGCCAGTTCGGCCGCGGCCCATAAGCGCTCGTCGCTACAGTCCCCGTCTCCGTATCCGCCGGTCCCTACACCAGCGGGATTGCGGAACGTCACATTGGGGTGCTGGTCGAGCCAGTCCCACGCCCTCTCCGACGCACGCAGGCACTTCGCGGCGAATTCCGCGTCGAAGGGCTTGTAGACGCGCGCCGCAATGGCCATCACCGCGGCCAGATCGCCCGTGGCGCAGGAGCTCTTGAACGGCTCGGACCCGGTGCCGATCACGTAACTGACCAACCGGTCCTTCTCCGGCATGATGAATGCACAGAACTGTTCGCTGGTCTGTTTGTGCCAGACGCCGCCGTCTTCGTCCTGCATGCCCAGCATCCAATCCAGGTTCCAACGGATCTCATTGAGGATGTCCGGCGTGCCGTTCCCGGATTCCGGCAGGTTGAGCTTGACGTTCTTGACCCGCGGGGCGAACATCTCAAACGTCCAGAGCAACGTCCCCGTCGTGATTCCCGAGTTGACCACGTAGCGCCCGTAATCACCCGCGTCGTGCCAGCCGCCCCGATTCGGGTAAGGTCCCGTCTTTCCTGATGAAGCGTGGTAGGCGCCTTCCAAGTGGCATGCGTCGTGTTTGTACCCTGGAAACTCCGGGCCCAGGTCCACCGCGATCCCGCAACGCTGTCCGTAATACGACCGCATGGCGAGGTACCACGCCCGCGAATAGACTTCGGGACCGATGGAGAATTCCCAACTCCTGCCGATGCCGGGGACTTCCAGATAATACCGGCCGCTCTTCGTCAAACGGGAGAAGTTCGCAGCTTGCACGCGATCTCCGGAGTCCGGATCGTCCACCGGCGGCGCAAGCTTCCCCCGAAGGGTCACCGCGCCCTTCGCGCTGCGCACCGTGAAGTCGGTGCCCGCCGTTTTGGAGGACACCATCGCCACCTTGGGCGCACTGTTCAGATAGCCCACCTGATCCACCTTGATCTCGGTAGTGGGCGCGGCAGTATCGGGGGGCGCGGCCGCCAACGCCGGGGCAGCGAGCAGCAGCAGAACAATCGATCTCATCTTCGTGACCTCACTCGTAGCGGTAGACCGTAACGCGCAGGACGGTATTCGGGCGCAGCGACAGAATCTCGCCCTGCCCGGTATCGTCGCCGCCTAATTGCCGGACGACCCGCCATTTGCCGTCCACGAACTTACCCTCTTGCACGTCGCCCAGCCCCACGATTTGCGGCCCCGGCGTGGTAGTCGCGAAGCCGATCCGCATTCCTCCGGCGCCCGCGCCAAAGTAAAACTCGTCCCGCCCCGCGGCAATCAGGATCGCCGTCGCCTGCACCGCGCCTTGCGAGGCTGCAGCGCCTTGGGCCGGCGCCGCTTGTGAACGCGGCTGCCCGGCCGCGGTTGGCTCCGGCGCGATAGGAACGCGGCCCCTGCCGATATACGTCAAGCTCAGCTTGTAGTCCCCTAGCTTGACGCTCACGGGTGCATCGCCCTGATTCATGCGGACTGCGGTGATGGTCTCCCGTCCTTGCTGCGCCACAATCGCCGGAGCCATGTGAGAGACGACGCGATACGCGGATGCAAGCTCGGTGTCCGGACCCACCGAACGCTCGATGCCAAACGGCGAGAACCCAATCGCGCCGTACTTCCCGAAGGCGGCCATCACATTCGCCGCGTTGGCGCTGGTCTCCGGAATGAACAGCGGATTTCCGTTCCGCGTGAACCGCTCGCAGACTTCGTCGAAGTACTGGAGGTAAAGGTCCGGCGCGAGCAGGTCCGCGGCGGGAGCCCCGGCTCTCCAGATGTCGTGCACCTGGGGCAGCGGACCGCCGCTGGGATATGTGCCGGGCCATGCCATGTTGGGCTGTTGCAACCAGGCGTTCACGAACATCGGAATGTTGTATTCCGCCTTGCCCTCCTCAATCGCCTTGCCGACGAACCGGGCGTAATTCCAGGCCATGAAGATCTCGTCCACGGGCCAGTGCAGTTTGCGCCACCCCGACTGGTGCTCTTCCTGGCTCAGCGGCGGGCTTTGCGTCTGGATGGGCATGGCGACGCTCTCGGGTTTGCCAGGTCCGAAAACTTCTTCCCATGTGCCGGAGGTCTTGGATCCGTTGGCGGCCCACAATTCCCGCAGCTCCGGACTCAGCGTATCCTTGTGCTGCTGGAGGTAGCTCATCAGTTCCTTCGGCACGGATGCCGCAAAGGCCCGGTTGGCGGGCGCGGANNACGGTATGCTGCTGGCCGTCCACCTCTTTGATGTGACGCATCAATGCCCGGTACGCCCGCGCGTCCGCGTCGCGCGTCGCATCGCAGAATGTGGTGAGCAGCTCGATGCTCTTCCCGTCGTGAACCTGAATTCGCAGGAAGCGCCGGTAATCATTCTTGACCCAATAGGGAGCGTAGCTGGAGAGGCCGTTCTTCCAGCTCCCAAACCACAGGAATACCAGCTTGAGGTTGTTGCGCCGGGCCTCCTGGATAAGCCCATCCACCAGGGCAAATTCGAACTTGCCCTCGGCGGGCTCCATCTGTGCCCACGATATGGCAGCCAGCACGCTGTTGAGATTGCCCGAAACCAACTTGGCCCAGATGGGTTGCATATTCTCCAGGCTGGTAGCAGTGTTGTTTCCCAGCTCACCCGCCAGCGCCAGGAACGGCTTTCCATCCACGATCAACTGTGTGGCGCCGCCCTGCTTCTGCAGATGCGGGACGGCCGAGACTGCCTGTCCGTAGCACTGGACCGCGATCGACAAGGCGCATGCGGCCAGAGTCCCCAGCGAAATCTTCGAGTTCATTTTTCTTTCACTCCAACGTGGGGCAGGCCACCGACCTGCCCAGTGTTGTGGCGGGCAGGTCGGTGACCTGCCCCACGGTGTTTTCAAGAGTGCCCGCGCCACATTAGATGATCAATCGCTATGCCTCGGCGACCAGCTCGATGCCTTCCTTCCGGCCTAGATTGCGCGAGTACTTCCTGGAAGTAGCATTGTCCCAATGCTCATGCACCCCGAGGCTGGCCAGAGTGCCACCGCCATCGGGGTTGTAAACCGTTCCGGACGGGGGCTTCGACGCCTGCGCTGCTTCATGCAGATAGTTGTCCGCGTTGCCGCGCACCTGGGTCGCGCGGGGTTCGCTCCGCAGCAAATCCAGCGCCACCGAGTCGATCGCCAGGGGATCCTGCGACATCAACATACTGGAGGCCCAGTGGTCGTTGAAGGAGGCCCACTGAAACACGCTGCCTTCATTGTGCTCCGCGGTATACAGACCATCCAGCACGTAAAGCATCGTCTTGCCGCCAAGGTGGCGGTGCCCCACCAGGTCCACCAGCGCGTTGTAGGATCCCATCGGCTGAGTCCGCAGAACGCTGTCGTGTAGGATTCTGGGGGACCATCCGCCATCGTTTGGAAAGTGGACCGAGCCGAAGTGGTTCTTGGCGGTCAAGGTGACGCCGGCCATTCCGTGCGGCCGCAGCAGCGCCATATTGATCATGTACTTCGCTTCGGTGACCTGCCGCGGAAGGTAGCCGGCCGGCAGTTCCCCTTTGGAAAACCGGATCGGGTTTGCCATGTCCGGCACAGGGGACATGCGGCCGCCCAGATCATAGTCCGTGCCCGCCAGAAACTTCACCGCCTGGAACTCACGATTGGAATTCCACCGGATCCGGGTTAGGACCGGTTGACCGACGTTGCGGATGCCCGTCACATCGTATATCAGGATGTCTTCGCCCCGTACCGCGGCCACTTCGATCAGTTGCGTGACCAGGGCCACCACGGCGTGCGGGCTGGGCAAGCCATTGGGGACCGCTCCGGGGCGCCCGCCCGGGGCCGCGATGCCCCACTCCGGCGACCGGTCCTGGTTGCAGTTCAACTTGATGGCGATTCTTTCGCCCGGACGATATCCGGAGCCCCCGGACTTGCGGGAAATGTTAAAGCTGCGGAACAGCGCGTCCCATGCCTGCTTCCCGTTGGTTCTTCCAGTGAGATTCTGAAGCAGCCGCGAAGCCATGCGGTGGACCACCTTTTGGTCGGTGTTCGCGTCATCCCACCAGTGTCCCGTCGTGCCGTCCCAACTGGTGGCGCTCGCGTCGCGGCTCCAAGCTACTCTACCGGGGTGGATCCCCTGCCCGACGCCCATGGGATTGTTGGCCCCTTCGCTGGGTTTGAAAGGGTCGGCCGCGGTCATTCCGCCTCGTTGTTGCGCGCTCGCCTCCCGCGGCAATAAGAGTGAGATAGGAACGACGCCGGCAGCCTGGGCCGCTGCAAGCGACTTCAAGAAGCACCTTCTACGCATGAGACCGCTCCTTCCGGGTTTTCGTCGAGAGTCCTGCCTGGCGGGAACGGCGCTAGGGCACGTCCACCGATACCCGTTGGCATTCCGGCAGCGTGATACCCGTATTCTAGCCGGATGCCGCCCGCGTGGGATACCTGCTCGCGGTCATTATTTCGAAATTAGACCTTTATTTCTGTTTTTCAAGGGGCGCCCTTCCCTGGTTTCGGATGTCACCAAACCTCGATTGCGGACCTGCAAATCGAAACGCGCTGTTTTGTCTCGCGCAACGTCGGGTCGCACTGTGCTCTTTCTTCCATAATCCATATCTCGCAGATCTACAATCAGACCAATGACTTGGCGCTCTTGACGCAGTTGTAAACCGTTTTGAAATGCGGAACACCGGCGGCCAATCACGAAAGTCTTGGATTCGAACGGTGCTTTTGGTATCTTTAGACCCAATTCAGGAGGTTTCTCGCCATGCCGAATTGGCTGCGTCG
>PMTT01000113.1 GCA_003167275.1 Bryobacterales bacterium
TGCTCCCGATTCGTCACAAACGGACGGGCCTTGTTGATCGACGCGATCACCGCCGGCGACCCCGGAATGCCATAGAACACCGGCTGATTCAGCGTTTGTTGGATCTGTTCCAGGTTGGCCATGGTGGCGGTCACCCTCTTCGTATACCGGTTTACCACGACCTTGATCTGGTCCTGGTTGAAGCCCATTCGCATCAGGAACGTGATGTAGCGCTGGGCGTTCCGGATGGAGGGGAACTCCTGGTCGATCACCAGAAATACCGCCGCGGAGACCTGTGCCGCCGCCAGCACCACTTCGTTCGATACCGCGCGCCCGCCATCGATCACGATGGCGTCGTACTTGTCCACCAGAAAGGTCGCGAACTCGCGGATCATGTGGTCGCTGAAGTGGCCATGCTGCTCCAGCGCATCCGGCGGACCGACCACGAAGAACCCCAGCGGATCGCGGGTCACAAAACCCTCGAACAGAGCCTGGTCCATGCGGTCCAGATTCTCCGCCACCTCCATGAGGGTGTATTGCGGAGACGCGCCCAGTTGCATGGCGACATCGTTGCCGATCCAATCCAGGTCGATCATCACGGTGGATAGCTTGCGCTGCGCCAGCACCGAGCCGAAATTCACCGCCAGGGTGGTGGTCCCCACGCCGCCTTTGGTGCCGATGAAGGTGTAGAGTTTGCCGAGCTTGCTCTCCCCCGCCACGGCGTGTTTCGGCGCGCGCTCCAGCCGCGCCATGGCATCGCGGAATTCGGTGCGCTTGATCGGTTGCAGGAGAAACTCGTTGGCGCCCGCCCGCATGCAGGCGATCACGGTTTCCGCGTCGGCGTGGAAGTTGGAGACCATCACGAACAGGTCCGGCGCGGCCTGCTTGACCTTCTCGACGGCTTTGATGGCGCCATCGGGATCTCCCGACAGGTCCACGATCAACCCGGCGGAAGGATTCCGCTCCAGGTCCTGCAGCACGCGGATATAGAGATTGGCCGCCACCTCCCGATACTCCGCCACCACCTTCGAATTGGGAATATTCTGAAGGCTGTCGCGCACCATCTCGCGAAAATGTTCGTCGCTCGAAGCGACCATTAGAGCCGTATTAGCCATGAACCCTCGTGGGGCATGCTTTAGCTTGCCCAACCTTTTGGTATGTATTCCCCTTCACGGCACACACACTCCCGACGCGTCCTGGAAGCCCGCGCTCTCCATGGGCAAAACCGTGGTAAACGGGGGGATCTTCACCGGAGGTTGTTTCATGAAACTGGCGAACCGGAGGAACTGGTAATTGGTAATGCTCACACTCACGGTGTCCGGCACGCAAAGCCCGGAGCAGGTGTCGCCCGTGAAGGGCGTGATCCCCCCGTCCGAGAAGTACTGAATCGTGATGCCCGCGTCTCCGGTCTGGAACACGGCGCGATCCAGAATGGCGGGCACGTTGCTCTCCATGTACGCCAGGACATTGCTGCCATCCGTGGTCCAGCAATGGGTGGAAGCGTAGCGCGCCCCATCTCGCGTAAAGTCCGCCACGCCGTGCCAGATCCACAGAATCTCCGCCACGAAGATGATCATGAACGTTAGGGGGAGAATCACGCCCGCATATAGCACCACGAACTCAGTAAGGGCCTGCCCGCCGGTGGAGGACCTTTTGAAGCGGAGACGCGGAGACGCGGAGGAAAACGCGGAGAAGACCAGGAGAGAATTACGCCCCTCTGATCCACCCCCGCAACGAACCTTAGCTCGCCCACTCAACCCCATCTCATTCTCCTTCTTTGTGTTCTCCGCGTTCTTCCTCCGCGTCTCCGCGTCTCCGCGTCCAAAACGAGCCCCTCCGCTACCTCTCCTTCACCTCATGCCTCTCCTCAAAGATCGACTTCGACAGATGAATCCCATACGCCTTCAGCCGATCCAGGCAGATGGGCCGCGCGCCGGTCGCCCGGAAGGTGCCCAGCACTTTTCCGCGCGGGCTGATCCCAATGCGCTCGAACTCGTAGATGTCCTGCATCTCCACCAGGTCGTCCACTACGCCTACCACTTCCGCGATCCCGGTCACCTTGCGCGTTCCGTCGCTCAATCGCGAACAGTGGACCACGATGTTGATGGCGCTGGCAAGCTGCTGGCGGATCACCGTGTCGGGCACATGCTGGCTGGCCATCATCACCATCGTCTCCAGACGCGAGAACGCATCCCGCGGCCCGTTGGCGTGGACCGTGGTCATGGAACCGTCGTGGCCCGTATTCATCGCCTGCAACATATCCAGCGCCTCGGCGCCGCGCGACTCGCCGACGATGATGCGGTCCGGCCGCATACGCAGCGTGTTGATCAGGAGATCGCGCTGCGTCACCGCGCCGGCGCCTTCGATGTTCGGAGGACGCGTTTCCAGGCGCACCACGTGGCCCTGCTGGAGTTGCAACTCCGCCGTGTCCTCAATGGTGACGATGCGCTCCTCTTCGGGAATGAAGCGCGACATGGTGTTCAACATGGTGGTCTTGCCCGAGCCCGAACCGCCCGAAATCACGATGTTGAGGCGCGCCTCCACGCAGCCGCTCAGGAAATCCAGCATGCCCGCTGTGAAAGTCTCGTTCTTGAGCAGGTCGTCCGTGGAGAGGGCCTTTTTCCCGTAGCGCCGGATCGACATCACCGGCCCGATCAGCGAGAGTGGCGGAATCACCGCGCACACGCGCGAGCCGTCGAGGAGGCGCGCGTCCACAATCGGCGAAGAGTCGTCGATACGCCGTCCCACGGCCGATACGATTCGCTCGATGATCATGCGGACATGCGCCTGGTCCTTGAACCGGACGTTGGTCTCCACTACCCGGCCGGCGCGCTCGATATAGACGTTATCGAAGCCGTTGACCATGATGTCGCTGATGGAGGGGTCCTTCAGCAATGGTTCGAGCGGCCCGAGTCCGAAGACTTCGTCCAAGACCTCCTCGATGAGCTTCTCGCGCTCCGCCAGCGTGATGGGGAGCGCTTCATCAATGATGAGCTTCTCCACCACGGTACCGATCTGCCCGCGGACGCTCTCTTTGTTGAGGTCCTTGAGCTGCTCGGCGGTGAGAGCATTCAAGAGCTTATGGTGAACCTGGCTCTTGATTTCGAACCACCGGTCCGATCCCGAACCCGGCCGAACTAGTGAGCGGCTACCCAATGATCCCTCCCAATGTGGGCGGCAGCGTGTGTGCGCCAGTCCGCCACTTCATCTTATGCCGTTTTCGCAACCTGCCCCTCCGCACTCGCGCCCTTCTTACGGCCCGTAGCCTTGTCCACGAATGCCCGGAAAATGCGATCCAGTTCCCCCGCC
>PMTT01000537.1:0-11761 GCA_003167275.1 Bryobacterales bacterium
CCGGCGCGGACGAGGGTCTCCGCCCCACATTGTCAATTCGCGACGAGCACTGGCGACCACACACGGGAAACTTAGGCTCGTATAGTAATACACAGACAGGGTTGTTTGAGTCGGATAGCCCGGTTGAGTGTGTCATCTCCCCTGTGGTACGAATCTCGCAGTTAGTAGCTCGCGAATTGTCGGCAATTTCGCCTCAAGGGATGGGAGAAATATGAACTTTAACCGGATCTATACGGGAACCTATCACACCGACTATCTCCCAGTGACCTTCGGTTTCCGGAGGTAGGCGGCGCTATTGCGCCGGGGCGTAGTATCCCCGGCGGTAATAAGCCGTCACCCCGCCGGCGGCGTCCGGAAGGGCGACCTTCAGGGTAATCCGGCGATACTTGCCATCGGCCGTGGAATTCGCGGGAGAGTATCCCAATATGTACGGATTGCGGAGATCTCTCGTGATTTCGATGCCGGTCATGCTCAATTCGTCGAGACCGCGAACTGGAAACTCCTGGCCGCCGGTTTCCAGTGCCACTTCAGTCAGCAGCCGCGGCCCCATTGCGCTCCTCAGCCGGGCGCTTTCGTGAATCTCCTTCGTCGAAAACGCCCATGGCATAGACTTGCAGATCGGACTCCATGAGGGCATTTCGCAACTCACGGATGGTTCGGCGGCTAGAATTGTCGCCGCCGTCGGAGAGTATGACGAGGGCTTTGCGAGCATGGACGGCATGTTTCATGTGGCCCATCGCCAGTTGGATGGCGTCGACCAGTGCAGTCAGTCCAAACGGTTTGGAACGCTCGATTTCCCAGGAGATTATGCGCCAGTCGCGAGTGAAGGGGATGGTGAGTTTAGCCCTTCCATTAAATTTGACTAAGAAGAACTCGTCCTCCGGGTTGGCGAACCGGAAGAACTCCGAGGCTGCGGCGGAAACCCTGGCCATTTTGTTCTTCATGCTGCCGCTCGTGTCGAGAAGCACACCCACGGATACAGGGGCATCGTCCTGTGCGAAGTGAGTGATGGTCTGCGGGACACCATCTTCGAAGAGGGCGAAGTTCTCCTTCTTGAGGTTGACCACCGGGGAGCCTACCGCGTTGGTCACGTGGGCCGGAATCAGGACCAGTGAGGAACTGACCCGGAGAATCGGTTGGGCCGCCGGTTCTGGGGCGTTTGATTGAACCCGCGGGACCACCTGGACCTGTCGATCGGGCGACACCTGACCAACTAACCCAAGAGCGCCAAGTTGCGTCAGTGCGGAAACGTACGCCACATAGTGAAAACCTGGGACCATTCAGCGATTGTATATCAGATTACAGGGCAGGGTGGGTGTCCGGAAGGGCCGGACAGGCGGCGACCGCCTGCCACACGGATGGCCGTGGTACGGTGAGACCATGTCGAAATCGCGCAGGCAGTTCTTGGGAGGCGCCTCGGCGGGGCTGGTGGTGACGGCATCTGCCTGCCGGAAGGCCACCGAAAAGGCGGGCGAACTGCCGGCTGGAACGCCGCCGGCGTTCGGCACCGCCCCCGAGGTCGGACCGGCGGTGTCGGCGTCTACCTTCGCCGAAGCGGAGAAACTCGTTCAGGTGGAACTCAGCCCCGCCGATCGCGAAATGGCGGCCGGCAGTTGGCGCAGAACGCTGGCCTCGGTCTACGAGCGGCGCACGGGGCCGCGCAAGGTCTCGCTCGAAGCCTCGGCGGCGCCCGCGACGCGCTGGGATCCGGTATTGCCCGGCCAGAAGGCGGGGCCGGAGCGCGATCGATTCATCCGCACCAAGGCTGATCCAGGGCTACTGCCCTCTAGCGAACAGGACCTGGCGTTCGCCCCGGTGAGCCAACTCTCGCGATGGATCGAGGCGCGGAAGCTCAGTTCGGAACGTCTCACTCGCCTCTATCTGGACCGGCTGGAGCGCTTCGATCCGAAGCTCCATTGCGTCATCACTCTAACTCGCGAGCAGGCGCTGGCGCAGGCCAAACAGGCGGACCAGGAGATCGCCGCGGGCAAGTACCGGGGCGCGCTGCACGGCATCCCGTGGGGGGCCAAGGACCTGATTGACACTGCCGGCATTCCCACTACGTACGGCGCCGAGCCTTTCCGAAACCGCGTGCCGGCGCAGGATGCCGCGGTAGTGAAGCGCCTCCACGAGGCAGGCGCCGTGCTGGTGGCCAAGCTGAGCCTGGGCGCGCTGGCGCTCAACGACATCTGGTTCGGGGGGCAAACCATGAACCCGTGGCTGCTGGAGGAAGGCTCATCGGGTTCGAGCGCCGGTCCGGGGGCGGCGATGGCCGCCGGGTTGGTGGGCTTCGCGATCGGCAGTGAGACCGGAGGCAGCATCGTGGGCCCCTCGATGCGCTGCGGACTCACCGGGTTGCGGCCCACTTACGGGCGGGTGCCGCGGGCCGGCGCGATGACGCTATGTTGGTCGCTCGACAAGCTGGGGCCCATGACGCGCAGCGTGGAGGACGCCATGCTGGTGTTGCAGGCCATCTCGGGGCCGGACCCCGGCGACGTGGCCAGTGTCCCCAGCCGGCTGGATTTCGATGCGGGCGGATCGGTCGCAGGGCTGCGAGTGGGTTACTTCCCCGGTTGGATGAAGGAAAGCCCGGCCACCGATGTGGACCGCGCTGCTCTCGAGACCACGCGGAAGCTGGGGATGGTCCCGGTGGAGGTGGCGCTTCCCGATTGGCCATATGACTCACTGAATCTGATTCTCTTCGCCGAAGGCGCCGCTGCGTTTGAGGAACTCACTCTCAGCGGCGGGCTGAAACAGCTCAAGGTGCAGGTGCCCGATGCGTGGCCCAACATCTTCCGCCAGGCCCGATTCCTTTCGGCGGTGGATTTCGTGCAGGCCGACCGTTTGCGGCGCAAAGTGGCCCAGGAGATGGGCCGCATCTTCTCGGAAGTGGACCTACTGCTGGTGCCTTCGCTGCGCGACGAAATGTTGACTATCAGTAACTTCACCGGACATCCGTCACTGACTTTCCGGGCGGGCTTCGTCGAGGTGTCGGAGGCGCGCAGCGATTGGGCGCCCGACCCGGCCAACCCGCTGCCCAAGTTTTCGCCGCCGCGGCGGGTGCCCCACGGAGTAACTCTGATCGGCCGGCTGTTTGACGAAGGCACGGTGGGACGTGCGGGCCTGGCGGTCGAGCGCGCGCTGGGAGTGGTGGGCGAGAGGCCGCCGGGGTTTTAGGGTCTGAGACCGTAAGATCCGTTGCGATTGGGGCAGCCCTGTTGAGAAGCTGAGACAGTATCGCCCGCAAGTGAGCCAGGGCAGGCAGCACCGCCTGCCCTCTGACGGGCGGGGGCTCGGTTGGAGCCACGAAAAGCCGCCTGAGAAGGCGGCTGCAGGCAGGATTGCCTGCCCACTTAGCGGGAACAGCCATGGCTTCCGTCGTAAAGTGGGGTGCGGAAGAGGTTAAGATCGATGAACGAGGCCATCTGGCATAGCCGGCGGCGTTGGGGTGGACGCCGTCGTGCCAAGAATCTGCCGCGCCGTCAAGAAGTTGGCACAGCGGTTGGGTGTGTGGTGGCGTATTTTCAGTGGTTTAGGATGCCCCAGAGGTGGCAGACGGAATGCCGATAGGGACGACATGAGCACTAGTTCCGTAAATCCTCTCTCCAGCAGCTATCTACAGTCGATTCTCAGCAGCGCACTCCAAGGCGTTAGCTCGAAGACCGGCACGACCAGCAACAGTCTGAGCAGCATCAGCGCAACCTCCGGGCAGCCGGACAGCAGCCAGCTTTCGCCTTTCGCCCAATTGCTGAACACGCTCCAGCAGCTTCAACAATCGGACCCCAACAAGTACCAACAGGTGACTCAGCAAATCGCCACCAATTTGCAGAGTGCCGCCCAAACGGCCCAATCGAATGGAAACACGACGGCGGCGAATCAGCTCAATCAGCTTTCCACTGACTTTACGAACGCCTCGAAGAATAGCCAAATCCCCAATGTCCAGGATCTGGCGCAGGCAATCGGCGGCCATCATCATCACCACCATGCCCACGCTGCCTCGGCGGATTCCACGGGCAGTTCCAGCGCCAGTAACAGCGCGATCCAGACGCTGAGTCAGCTCATAGCTGCCTACCAGGCCAATGGGGCGCAGGCGGACCCGCTGGATCCGATGACCATCATCAACAACACGCTGTCGACGGCCGGCATTAGCGGCTCCGGGAGCTAAGGTCCGATATTTTGGCGGGGGTTGGCGGGCGCTATGTCGTGCGGGCCAGGGGGGCGGCGGACGAGGCCGGCAGTCCTGGCTGCGAGCCTGGCTGCGGGACGCCTTTCAGGCGGCAGACAGGCGAAACCGCCTGTCCCACCAGGAGTTAGCAGCTAGCAGCTCGCGCCGGCAGCGGGCTGTCCCCCAAAAAGGCCAACCTCCAGGGCCGCGTTTCAGGCGTCTGGACCGGCTGAAAAGCCGGTCCGCGGGCTGGATAGCCCGCCCCACAACTTCACAACCTCTGTCCCACTTCGGCAAATCTCGCATGTTACGTGCAGCCTTTGCATCTCGGCTCCTGTGGATTTCGCCAACGGCACGCTGTCTCTGAGGCAATAGCAGGGGTTCCGGTATGGAGCGTCCCGTGCTAAAGGACTGTGGTCGGCCCGAGTGGGCGAAGGAGACGGCGTGAAGATCGTACCTACTGAGAAGGGCGGGTTTCGGGAGATCCTGGAAAGAAAGAAGGCGGAACTGGACCGGGTCTTGCGGAAGCGGGATGATATCGCGATCGAGAAGAGCGCGGATCAGATGGACGAGATTCAGTATGCCACCGAGCGCGATCTGGCGATCCGAAACGTAGACCGGGATTCGACGCTGCTTCGGC
Organism: Bryobacterales bacterium; assembly: GCA_003167275.1. Classification (GTDB taxonomy): domain Bacteria; phylum Acidobacteriota; class Terriglobia; order Bryobacterales; family Bryobacteraceae; genus JAIQFL01. The sequence continues at coordinate 4,806 of PMTT01000537.1, forward strand.
AGGTGAAAGCTTCACTGCAACGGATTCACGACGGCAGCTTTGGCGCCTGCATCGAGTGCGAAGAGGCAATCAGCCCCAAACGCCTCGCCGCCGTGCCTTGGGCGTCACGTTGTATCCAATGCCAGAACACTGCTGATCGGGAACGCCAGGAGGGAACGGAACTCTTCAGCGAGTCTCTCGTCAATGCCGCTTGAGTGCGGTTCCGCGCCTGGCCCTTCGCTCGCGAGCACCTTCAGATCAACCGTCTCCTTCTTCGATGGTAAAGGAAAGAAAGGTGAATCCAAGCTGTGAAAATAGCCTCTAGCATTCGAACCATGGCGTTTCTCGGCGACTATCTGCCGCGCAAGTGCGGCATCGCCACATTTACATCTGACCTGCTGGGGGCAGTGGCCGCGCGGCGTCCCAAGAGCCGGTGCTTCGCTGTTCCGGTCAACGACATTGAGGGGTGCTATCAGTACTCCGATGTGGTTCGCTTCGAGATTGAGGAACAGGATCTGGAGAGTTACCGGCGCGCCTCCGACTATCTAAACACCAGCAACGTGGACGTTGTCTCGCTGCAGCACGAGTTCGGAATCTTCGGTGGACCGGCCGGGAGTCACTTATTAACACTGCTTGACGGACTGACCGCGCCCGTCGTCACCACGCTTCACACGGTTCTTCGCACACCAAACGCCGACCAGCGCCGCGTGATGCTGGAACTGATCGCCCGTTCGACGCGACTGATCGTGATGACGGAGCGGGGACAAACGATCCTGCAGGAGGTTTACCAGGCGCCACGGGGCAAGATCGATCTCATCGCACATGGGATCCCGGATGTACCATTCGTCGCCACGGATCACTACAAGGGCCAGTTTGGCGTGAGTGGAAAGAAGGTGCTGTTGACCTTCGGGCTGCTGTCGCCGAACAAGGGGATCGAACACGTGCTCCATGCTCTTCCGGAGATCGTGGCGGAGTTTCCCGACGTCGTATATATCGTGCTGGGCGCCACGCACCCCCACGAGTTGCGCACGCGAGGCGAGGCCTACCGTCAGGGTCTTGAAGCGATTGCGACGAGAAACCATGTCGAGGACCACGTTATCTTCCACAACCGCTTCGTGGAGTTGAAGGAACTGACCGAGTTCATTGGTGCGGCGGACCTGTACATTACTCCTTATCTGGATGAAGCCCAGATCACGTCGGGAACCTTGGCCTATGCGTTTGGCGCCGGCAAAGCGGTGATCTCGACGCCATACTGGCATGCCTCCGAGTTGTTGCGCGACGGGCAGGGCGTTCTGGTCCCGTTCGCGGACCCGAAGGCGATTGCGCGCGAGGTGACTGGTTTGTTGCGCGATGAAGCCCGCCGGAACGCCATGAGCGATCACGCCTACAAATTGGGACGGGCCATGGTCTGGAGCAACACGGCGGAGTTGTACATGCGCTCCTTTGAACTGGCGCGACAGCAGGGAAGGGCGCTACACGCATTGACTGCGGCGAGCGGGTTCGGACACCGGAGATACGAATCGCCGGAGTTGAACCTGGATCATCTCTCCCACATGACCGATTCCACGGGCATTTTCCAGCACGCGCAGTACACGGCGCGGAATCATTCGGAAGGCTACTGCACGGACGACAATGCCCGCGCACTCATTTTAGCGGTGATGCTCGGTCAGTTGGAAGAATCTCCGAAGCGTGTCCGGGCGCTGGCCACCACGTACGCCGCGTTTCTGGAGAATGCTTTTGATCGAAAGACTACGCGCTTCCACAATTTCCTCAGTACCGACCACCGTTGGCTGGATGAAAGGGGATCGGAAGATTCTCATGGCCGGGCGATTTGGGCGCTGGGCACCGCGGCCGGGCGCTCGCCCGATTCGAGGTCCCAGAAGATGGCCGAGTTACTCTTTCTGCGGGCGCTGCCGGCTGTGACGGCGTTCACCTCGCCGCGCGCCTGGGCATTCAGCCTGATTGGCATTCACGAGTATCTGCGACGGCAGAGCGGTGACCGGATGGTCGAGTATGTCCGCCAAGAGTTGACTAACCGGCTGGTGGCAGTCTTCGACAAGGTCGCGGAGCCCGGGTGGATGTGGTTCGAAGAGGGGTTGACTTATGACAACGCCAAGCTGGCTCATGCCCTGATTCTGAGCGGACGGTCTACCGGGCAAACGAGCGTTTCCGAACGGGGGATAAAGGCATTGCGCTGGCTGGTGGGAGTACAGACCTCACAGCATGGCCACCTGCGGCCCATTGGCAGCCAGGGTTTCTATCGCCGTAACGGCGTGCGCGCGAACTTCGACCAGCAGCCGATTGAGGCGCAGACTACGGTCTCCGCATGCCTGGAAGCGTACCGCGCGACGGGCGATCCTTGGTGGCAGGCGCAGGCGCAGAACGCTTTCGACTGGTTCCTCGGCCGGAACGACCTGGGATTGGAACTCTACGCCCACCAGACTGGCGGCTGCCGCGATGGGCTGCACCCAGACCGGAGCAACGAAAACCAGGGAGCGGAATCGACGTTGGCTTTCCTGTTGTCGCTGGCGGAGATGCGGCTGGCGCAGACCACCCCGAATACGGTTCTGTCGGCCGGCCTGGCCGCCGCAATCACTCAATGAAGCCTCTCGACGTAAAACGCAGTACTGTCACATTAGACCCGGACCGCACTCATGTGCTGGCCCGGCCTTTTAGCCTGATGGGCGACCAGCGTTCCATCAAGGTCTCCGCCCGGGTGATGGCTCTGCCCGAAGGCGAAGTCCATGCTCTTTTGGAGGGGGTTCGTGCAGAATTTGGCGACCGGCAGTTGAAGATCGACGACTTCCTGCGCCGGAGGTTTAACGAAGTCAGTCCCTATCTGCTTAATGGCCAGAGACTGTCCGAAGAGCGGAAGCTGTTGCTGGGCGGGTATTTTACTCATGAGTATTCGCTCGAAGCGGCCGCGCTGTTCAACCCCTCGATGACGCCGCACCCGGATCAGTCGAACCTTCCGGCCGGCTCGCTGCGCTTCATTTTGAGCTTACGGGCTACTGCCGAAGGCCACGTGTCTTCGATCGCATTTCGCAGCGGGGTATTGGACGGCACCAGCAATGTGACCATGGATGTGCCCTCGCGCTACAGCCTGGAGCCGACGCAGGTGCCCAACTCGACTTTTGAAAAGCAACTGTTCGAACGGAAGCTACAGGAACTCCGACTGATGGGCGACTTCAACCACGAAGTACTCAACGGCTTGTCGGACGCGTTCACGATGGATGAACTATGCGCCAGCATCAGTCGCACTGAAAGACAGCTTCCGGAGCCTCAGCGGGAAACAACCAAGGGCGTGGCCAGGGAGACCCTGATGCTCGCCCGATCGAATTACGAAGTACAGTTCATGCCGGAGTCGCGGCTGTCCGAGCGGGTTTTGTTCCCGGTGACTCCTTCACAAAGCAACGGGATCGAGGATGCGCGGTTTGTCCTGTTCCACAACGACGACGGCACGAACACATACTATGCGACTTATACCGCTTACGACGGAAGAATGATCTTGCCGCAATTGCTCGAGACGTCCGACTTTCTGCGGTTCAAGTTCATCACGTTGAATGGGCCGGCGGTGGAGAACAAAGGCATGGCGCTGTTCCCCCGGAAAATCAAGGGCCTCTATGCGATGTTGGGACGTCAGGACGCGGAGAACATCTACGTGATGTTTTCCGATCATCTCCATTTCTGGCATACCATGCAGCTCATTTTGCAGCCGAAGTTCCCTTGGGAGTTCATCCAGTTAGGCAACTGCGGTTCGCCGATCGAGACGGAGGCCGGGTGGCTGGTGATCAGTCACGGCGTGGGGCCCATGCGGAAGTACTGCATCGGGGCGTTTTTGCTGGATAGGGATGACCCGACCAAGGTAATCGGGCGGCTGCCGGAACCGTTGATCAAGCCAAATGCACACGAGCGGGACGGGTATGTGCCGAATGTAGTGTACTCTTGCGGCAGCCTGGTTCACGGCGAGCAACTGGTGATTCCTTATGGGGTATCGGACTATGCCACGACGTTTGCTACGGTTCCGCTGAAACAGGTTTTGGAGGCGATGGAATAGGGTGTAAGAGTGATGGCTCCCAGGCTTCTGCGAGAAGGGATGGTAAGGTAAGAAGGCCGATTGAAAATCGGCCGCAGGATGGAATCCTGCCCCACTGAGGTGCGCCCCGGAGAATCTGGACCAGGTGCAAGGACTTGAAGGGGTGTAGCACTGAGCTGGTAGGGTGTGGGGCAGGCGGTAACCGCCTGCCCCACGGAGTAATATTGGGTCAGGCTTCGTTATTGTCTTCTTTTAGGTCGCAGACCATGGCTTCGGTGGTCAGCATCAGAGAGGCGATGGAAGCGGCATTCTGTAGCGCCGAACGAGTCACCTTAGTGGGGTCGATCACGCCCGCCTGGACGAGATCTTCGTACACCTCGGTCGCGGCGTTGAACCCGTAGTTCACGTTTGCATTTTTGCGGACCATCTCCACCACGACGGCGCCTTCGCTGCCGGAGTTGGAAACCAATTGCCGCAGGGGTTCTTCACAGGCGCGGCGCACGATGGTGACGCCAATCTGCTCGTCGCCCTCGAGTTTCAAGGGGACCAACGCGGCCGACGCCCGAAGCAGCGCGACTCCGCCGCCGGGCACGATGCCCTCCTCGACGGCCGCGCGAGTGGCGTGCAGCGCATCCTCAACGCGAGCCTTCTTCTCCTTCATCTCCATCTCGGTCGCGGCGCCGACCTTGATCACGGCCACACCGCCCACCAGCTTGGCCATGCGCTCCTGTAGCTTCTCGCGATCGTAATCGGAGGTGGTCTCTTCGATCTGGGTGCGGAGTTGCTTGATGCGGCCTTCGATGTTCTTGGGGTCGCCCGCGCCATCGATGATGGTGGTGTTGTCCTTATCCACGGTGACACGTTTGGCACGGCCGAGGTCGGCGAGAGTGACTGCCTCCAGTTTCATGCCGGTCTCTTCCGCGATGGCTTTGCCGCCGGTGACTACTGAGATGTCTTCGAGCATGGCCTTGCGGCGGTCTCCGAAGCCGGGCGCTTTGACGGCGCAGGCACTCAGCGTTCCTCGCAGTTTATTGACCACGAGAGTTGCCAGGGCTTCGCCTTCCAGGTCTTCGGCGACGATGAGCAGCGGCTTGCCGGCACGCACTACCTGTTCGAGGAGAGGCAGAACATCCTTCATGCTGCTGATTTTCTTTTCGTGGATGAGGATGTAGGGGTCCTCGAGCACGCACTCCATCCGTTCGGCGTCGGTGACGAAATAAGGGGAAAGGTAGCCGCGATCGAACTGCATGCCTTCCACGGTGGTGAGCTCGGTTACCATGGTCTTCGACTCTTCGACGGTGATGACACCGTCTTTGCCGACCTTCTTCATGGCGTCCGCGATGATGACGCCGATGGTGGCATCGCTGTTGGCCGAGATGGTGCCCACGTGGACGATCATGTCGCCGGAGATTGCCGTGGAGAGCTTCTTGATCTCTTCGACCACTACCTCGACGGCCTTATCGATGCCGCGCTTGATGGCCATGGGGTTGGCGCCCGAGGCCAAGGCACGAACGCCTTCGCGGTAGATCGACTGGGCCAGAATCGTGGCAGTGGTGGTGCCGTCGCCGGCGACGTCGGAGGTTTTGGACGCCACTTCGCGGACCAGTTGGGCGCCGAGGTTTTCGAGCGGGTCCTTCAACTCGACTTCTTTGGCGACCGTCACGCCGTCCTTGGTGATGCTCGGTCCGCCGAACTTCTTCTCGATCACGACATTGCGGCCCTTGGGGCCCAGGGTGACCTTGACGGCGTCCGCCAGTTGGTTGACCCCGCGAAGAATCGCCTGTCTGCAGTGCTCGCTATAGATGATTTGTTTTGCCATAAGTGACTCCGATTCGGATAGTGTTGAACTAAGTGGTCTTTGGGGCGGCTTGGGCATCTGGTTCCAATACGCCGAGGACGTCGTCCTCGCGCATGACCAGGTACTCGACGCCGCCCACCTTGATCTCGTTGCCGGAATACTTGGCAAACAGGATGCGGTCGCCGACTTTCGTGTCCAGGGCGATGCGTTTGCCCTTCATGAGCTTGCCGCGTCCCACGGCGACGACTTCTGCCTCGTGCGGCTTTTCCTGTGCGGAATCGGGAATGATGATGCCCCGATGGGTGGTTTCTTTTTCGTCGATCCGCTTTACCACGATGCGGTCATGTAGTGGTCGAATGTTCATCATGTGACTTTCTCCGGTTGGGCTTCAAGTTTTTGAAGCGTTAGATGACTCAGTTGCCGCGAAACTGATTGTCGGACTGGATGTGCCGAGACTGTGCGGAAACGCTGACGTAGGGCAGGCCCAAAAACGACTTCCTGGTGATGCCGGTGATTTCCACGCAATTGCAGTGCATGGACTGTACGCCGTCGATGGCGCGATTCACCGCGGTGCGCAGGCGCTTTCCCTCGTCAAAGCCGAAGGCGCTGGTCTTGATCTGCCTCGCCATAAAGAAGAGTGTCCAGCCGGCTTTGTCGAGCTGGCCCTCGATCTGGGTGCGGCTCAGGTTGTCGATGGAGGCCCAGGTTTTGGAGTACGGCTGGCTTTCCAGATGTATCGAGTCCGGCAGCAGTGTGCCGTTCGCAATCAGAAACGTGCCGATTGTTATGGGCATGAGTATGGGGATCTCTCCTTCGGTAGCTCAGTAACCGTATTCCTGGCGGCCGACGCCCCAGGGGGTGAAGATGGCCGGCGCGGGAATGAGCGGGCGGTTCCTGCGAAGGGTCAACTCGGTAACCAAGGTGCAAACGCAAATCATGAACATCCAGGCGGCCGAGTGGTCGGTCAGGAGGATGGAGACGGCGCGAGCAAACATAGTGAACCTCGCAGTAGATTGGTTGACTAAGAGGAGGGCGTAGGATAATCGGACTTAGTTCCGAGTTATCGGAGAGCGGGCAGGATCACCCAGACATAACCAGTTTAGGTTAATCAAATGGGTTTGTCAAGTTGGTACGGAGGCGTAC